>NZ_QYUK01000011.1:3724285-4027142 GCF_003590945.1 Oleomonas cavernae
GATATACTGATGTGCCGCATCGCCGGCGATCCATATGCGTCCGCGGCCGTAGGTTTCGGCCACGAGGAACTGTGGTTTCCAGATGCCTTTCTGGACAATTTCCAGATCCACATCGGGGGCGTTGAGGAATTTTTGCACGAAACCGCTCAGGTCTTCCCCGGGAGCGGCCGGAACGCCCTTGTGCATGACGTAATCCTCGCCACCGTTAGGGCAGACGACCATGGCGCGCATGCGCGGATTTGCCGACCAGACATGCCAGGGCGGGACACCGTTCTCGAACTTCGCTTGTAGCCCCTTGCTTCTAAAGTGAACGATGAAGGCGTCACCCACCAGGTCACGCAAGCCGAGGTACTCAATACCTAGCCGCTTGCGCGTACCGGAGTCCGGTCCATCGCAGCCCACCGCATACTCGCCAAAGACGGTCCGCTGCTTTCCCGTTCGGACATGTTCGGCATGGACCACAACGCCGTTGGCATTCTCCTCGATGTCATGGACTTCCCAGCCGAACAGCACCTCACACAGTGGGTTGGCATCGAGCAAGGACTTCAGCACAGGCTCAAGGCGCATCTGGGCCACACGATGCATAGGCTCAAGCGGATAAGTGCCGTCCTTATGCCGCTCCGCGATGATTTCGCGGTTTCGCAGTGTGCTGCCCATCAGCTTGAGTTCGTCACCGAACGTCCAAATGGGATCCCCAACATACGATCGGGAGACCATCACGTTCTGATGCTGGCCGATAGGATTGCCGGCCGTTCTGATCGCGTTGTCGATGCCCAGCCGACGGTAGATTTCCATCGAGCGGACATTGACGACGTCGAGGCGCGGATGCGTTGTCGTTTCTTCTCGGGCATTGAATAGAACCGAGCGAACGCCCTGCTGCGCGAGGGCAAGCGCGAGCGTCATGCCGATGGGCCCACCACCCACGATGACTATGGGAACCTGTATCATACCGGCTATTTCCTTCCGATCATCGTCACGGCAGACCTCCTGCAGCGGAGGGCAGCCCGCGATCGGGACTGAATGGGCATCGAACCGTAACACCAGGGATCTATAGCCACGGCCGAGGTTTCGCGCTGATCGCACGTAACATCGAGCTAAGCTTTTGTCTGCTGAGCTGCCCGGTGGCGAGTTGACGTAGCATGGCGATCACCACTTTCGGTGACTTCTCGACACCGAAGTTCTTCGGGAGGTCGTCACCCCAGGTCCAGACGGTTCCCGGGTCGAATGCGGAATAGTTTGTCGGGTAGTCGGCGGTGAAGAGGTCACCGTCGGCATAGTGTTCCAGCATATGCCCGTCCGGGTCTTTCCAGTAATCGAATAGCTGGCTGCCGAGGCGGTGACGACCGATGCCCCAGACGTGGCGATAGCCATCGCGCTTGAGGACCTGCTGGCCCTGGCCGATGGCGTCGATATCGATTACTTCGTAGGCGCTGTGGTCATAATGTGGCAGCGGTCCGGTGGCGACGACGAGCGAATGGTGATCAGCCGGATTCTCTCCGAGATCTAACCGCATGAAAGCGACCAGCGGTTCACCCGTGTCAATGCAGCCGACATCGCTGGGGATGAGGCCGAGGTGCCGCATATACCATTGCGCTGTTTCCGCAAACTTCGGCGTCCCTAGCACATAGTGTCCCAGCCGGATGACCTGCGCCGCCTGCAGCGGGGGACGAAGCGGCTGATTGATACGGCTGATATTGAACGGCGTATTGGGCGCGTAGGGCGCATCGCGGGTCGGCGCAGGCCTTGATGGCTGGCGTCCATACACGACGTCGACCGTAAAGCCATTTGGGTCGACGAGCCGGATCCGCTCGCCACCGCCCGGATCCTCCGCGGTCTCGATCGGGCGGCCAGTCACCAGCGACAATGCTTCCAAGTCGTGCCGGTTCGCCGCCGTAAAGGCCGCACCCACAAAGCGCGCTCTCTTCGCCAGCGTGGCTTTGTAGCAAAAGCCATCCGACCCGGCGCCCCGCGCGAACAGGACGTTGCCTCCGTCGACATCGACGCGAAAACCGAACGATCGGAGAAACGCTGCCTGGCGGGCGAGATTCGGCTTCTCGAAGTGCAGCCACGCGAGTCCAGTCGCCTTCATGATCGGCTCGGGCCGCACCAAAGGAAGGTCACCCGGTTTTGCGACGGTCTTCATAAAGCCCTCGTGAATGCAGGCGTCGTCAGCGGGCCGGTGTCAGCGACGACCAACGCGACCGCACGGACGTGGGTAGGGCCGGTGACCGACTTGGTGCATACGACGAAACAGCGGGTGGCGCCCACAGCGCGCGCGCCTTGACACCGCGGGCGGGCTTGGCCGCGCCCTTCCACCCTACCGGCGGGATGGCTCGTGCCTGCGCCATCGTGGTAGAGTCTGGCCGTTATACGCCTGCGCGAATTTATCGAGGTTTGAGGCAAAGGATGCATGGATTTCTGGCTATAATTCCGCGACTGTTGAATTATATAGGCACAACGCCCTCAACAATTCAACACTCGTGGATTTTTTTATGACAGCGATTCCCCGAAAGCGGGGCCGTCCGGCAAAGAGCCGAGAGGTTGTCCCCGAAGAATTGCTTCGCCAGGCATTCAACATGTTCGCGAAGGAGGGCTTCGAGGCCGCCTCCCTCAGGAAGTTGGCCGCCGATAGCGGTGTCGATTTCACCTTGTTCCGGCACTATTTCGGAACCAAGGACCAGCTTTGGCGGGCCGCAGTGGTAGCTGAGTTGACACCGCTGGCAGAACAGCTGCTGCAAGTCTTGAAATCGCCGCAGAAGGAACTTGGGGTAGTGGATGCCCTAAGGCAAAACATCACTGCGGCGTTGTTGCTTGCAATTGCCGACCGTGATCGGGCTGGTGTCCTGTTCAAGGAGCCGGGTGATGCCGAGAGGCGTGATTGGCTTTACTCCACTTTCGTCGCGCCCTACCAGGCGCAAGTCGACGAGGCATTCAAGGCAGCGCTTGAACAAAAACTCATCCGTCCGGTGCCGTTCGAGAGCCTGCACGCCATGATCATTGGGGTGGCCCGCATGATGGTCGACCCCGGCATGATGTCCCCGCGCATGGCACCGCTCTTGAAAGACAAGAGGAAACTCAAGGCGTATGTGGAGGGCGCCGTCGCTGTGTTGTTTGAAGGGCTACAAGCCAAATAAAGACATTGTGGAAATGATTACGCCTTCCCGTTGCGAGTGACAGATTCACAGTACCCTCTCTCAACGAGAAGCCTCTTGCTTCATCGAAGCGCCGAGGTGCCCAACGGGCTGACCTCGGCGCGCCTGGCTTCGCGAGAGCATATGGTCGCTGGCAAGGTGGGAGGATCTTCAAAAGAGGAAGATCAATTCCATGTTACAGGCTGGCGCTGCCCACCCAGGATAACCGGGTAGGTATTTTCTACCGCATAGGCATGCATAGCCACGCAATGCCGCAGTTGCGCCGGAAGCGTCGATTGCACCGAAGCTGAGCCCAGCAATTTGTCAAATGCCGCTCGATCCTTGGTCCCGATGATCAACGCACCGGCATAGGTGCGATTGGCCGGCTGATCATGGAGCACGTCAGGGGTCCACTGTGTAAACCTACCCCCGGGCTGGAAAACATGGGTACGCAATTCCTGCGCACCGGCCGCCAGCAGGGCGGGAGCCATCACACCGTCGACGAAGCGTCGAAACGGTGCGCCCCGCAACTCGTAACGCGCACGAATCAGGACAATTGCCCTGAAGCCGATCTCGGGTTGATAGGGGCCGGTCCACCAGCGGCCCCCGCCGGGACGGGAATTATTGGGAAGAACGCGATCGAAGACGTTGAACTCGTCATGGAAGATCGACTTCATTCGGAAGAGCCGGTCGGCGAGACCGGCCGCGAGGCTTGTGAGGCGCACTTCTGTCAGCCCATCGATGTGCCAGTCCGTCGGAATGATTCCCCCCAGTCCTTTCGGCACCGGCCAGAATCCATGATCGGTCGGAGAAAAATGATGCTGGAGGTATTCATGAACCGACGGGAGCTTGGTGACCAGTTGCCCGTGAGGGCCTCTCCAATAGGCCAAACCATCCTCTCTGGTCAGATCAGCGCGGAGCCACACCAAAGCACACATCGTGTTGAAACCATGAGGAATTTTCATCGATTACCCCTGTCGTCTTGTGTTGGCCTGCAGCCTTCAATGACTATTTGCGTCAGTTGGCTGGAGGATCTTTTCGGATGCATCTTTGTCAAACTACTATGTAGGAGCAACCTGCGCCCCGGCCTCAACACCGCCATCCCGTCCGGCCATCTTGCAGGGATGCCCAGGTCTCCTCGATTCCTTGGCTACAGGCCAGCCGCAATCTATAAGGTTACCTCTGCCGCCTGAAAAGCCGTGGAAATTCACGATAACCTCACCGACGTGCCGGCCACATCCTATGGAGCACGCGGTCCTTCCAGACGAATTGATGGATGAGCGCCGCGGTGATGTGGAAGGCAACCAAGCCGGCGAGCGCCCACGTGGCCAGTTCGTGGTATTGGCGCAATTCAACGAACCGCTGTTCATTGGCGGCACCAAGCAGGTCGGTCAGGTCAAATAGGTAGGCGGGCTGAACCGGCAGTGGGGACGCAGACGCCGCCACCAGGCCCAGCAAGGGGACGCTAAACAGCAGCAGATACAAAACGAGATGGACTAGCGCCGACAGCTTGCGCTGCCATGCTGGAAGGCTGTCCGGAAGCGGCGGGGGCGCATTGCGTAAGCGATACCCCGCCCGGATCACCATCAGGGCCAGCAGGCTGATGCCTAGCGCGGAATGAGCAGCCAGCGAAAAAAGGTGCTCCGGCTCGGGCAAGTCCAGCTGGAAGCGTTGACCAGCCAGCAGCATGGTGAGGACAAGCGCCGCGATAATCCAATGCAGGCGTTTGGCCCAAGGGCGATACGACAGATTCTGGGGTGGGTAACGCATATTTTCCTTGACTCTAAATTCTTCAATCGTGGAATTATATAGCACTATGCGCCGGGCAATTCAACGTATGTAGATTTTTTCCCGGTCGTATAGCTGCTGGAGGCAACAAGGCATGCAGGTGCAAAACATTGACTGGGCAGTTTCCCTGCAGGCGATGCCGAAACATGAGAGTTCCAAGTGACTTGGTCGAAGGGTGAGGCCGTCACGCCGGAAGGCTATCTTTCTTCCATGATAGGCCTACGCAGATTGGCACCAATCATCGCCCTTCGATGGCAACGCCCCGCAACAAATCGTAGTTGATGCCTTGTAGGCTAAGCACACGCTCGCCCCAACGCAGGAAGATCAAGGGGCACGCGGAGCGAAACTCGAGGGGCGGGCCGCAGTAATTAGTGACATCACCGGTGGCATTGGCAGGCAACTGCTGGCGTGGCCTGGCTGCCACTTGGCTCCCTTCGAGCTCAACGAGACAATTGGGCCAGACCGCCGATCAACTGGCGAACGGGGGTGCTCCGGTCTCCAGCCACAGTACCTGAAACAGTTCCGCGACCGCAAAAGACGGAGGAGCAATTGGGTGTGAAGACAAAAGCGACTTGGGGGGCGGTTCTGGCCGGCTCGCACTGAACACGATCGACACCGCTTAAAGTCTCCTGTCGGAAGGAACTTGTCACGACCACGCGCGCTGGCATCGGCTTGATACGACGGATTGCTCAATGCGCGGCGCAACCCCGCTCTACGGGGCACTATCCCCATGGGATTCCCTACAGGTTAGATACTGTGCCCAGGTCCTATAGGGCGTTCTCCAACGAATACCTAAGATTGACGCGAGAGGCCTGACCCATGCGGCGTTTTCCCCTATTCTTCCGTGCCGCCATTCTTGCAGGAATCTACCTCGGTGCCGCCTCCGGTATCGGCACGAGGCCAGCCCAGGCAATCGACGTCGAATGGGGAGACGTCTCGGGCAGCATCATCACCTCGCTATCCGTGAGCACGCAGATCCGCATGGCGGACCGTGATCCACGCAATGTCGGCATCAGCAACGGCGGCTCGATGCCGACCTCCGGCAATGACGACGGCAATCTCAATTTCGACAAATACGACCTCACGACGCTGATTGGCAACGTTACTAGCGAGGTCAGCCTCAAGTGGAAAAACTTTGGACTCTATGTGCGGGGTACGGCCTTCTACGATTATATCGCTGACAACAACGATCTCGCTGCGAATGGCCCCTCGGAGCGGGACTCTCGTGGCTCTTATACGATTACAGGACAACGTCGTGCGCGTTACGATGCCTACCTGCAAGACTATTTTTTATCGGGCAAGTTCAAGGTCTTCGACCATTCGCTCAATATACGCCTGGGCTCCCAGGTATTGAACTGGGGCGAGGCACTGTTTACAATCAACGCCATCTCGGTGATCAATCCCATTGATGTGGCACGCATCCGGGTGCCCGGCGCTGAACTGCGCGACGCGCTGATTCCCAT
The DNA here is from genome assembly GCF_003590945.1 of Oleomonas cavernae. Taxonomy (NCBI): domain Bacteria; kingdom Pseudomonadati; phylum Pseudomonadota; class Alphaproteobacteria; order Acetobacterales; family Acetobacteraceae; genus Oleomonas; species Oleomonas cavernae. Next base: position 3,730,668 of record NZ_QYUK01000011.1, read on the forward strand.
CCCCATGGTCTCGGCGTCCCTGGATTTGGGTGGAGGTCTATCAGTCGAGGGCTTTTACACCTTCGATTTCGAGCCATTCAAGCTGGAGGCTTGCGGTGCCTATATGTCGTCGAGCGACACGTTCTGCGATGGCACGCGAGGCGTCGGGGTGGGCACCGACTTCCTGGACACTCGCTCCTACTATAAGGGTCGAAACAATCCCCAGGACAATGCGGCGAACTACGACGGCATCTCAGCCGACGTGACCACCGAGGATGACCCCGAAGGGCATGATTGGGGCATCGCCTTGCGTTACTTCTCGCCCGCCCTGAACAACACTGAGTTCGGTTTCTACTACATCAGCTATCGGAGCCGTCTGCCCTCGATCAACGCCTTCAGCGATTACAAGAATCCAGGGACTGGCAAGATCTTGGGCCTGCCGATCAATCCGTTCTCACCAGCCTTTGGTACGCTGCCGCGGTCAGTCGTTCTGGATAATCTCGACCACGGCGAGCTCACCATCTACTACCCGGACGACATCGAGCTTTTCGGACTCAGCTTCAACACAACCCTCGACGCGCTGGGCATAGCCATTAACGGCGAAATCTCGATGAAGCACGATGCGCCGGTCTGGATCTCGGAGCCGACGCTGACCTTTTCCACCTACAACAACGCGGGCGGCAACCCGCTGTTGGCCAACCAAGCGTTCGGCATCGCGCCCTATGTCGAAAACGGCGTACCGTTCGACCCTGACGCGCCGTTGCCACTCAACCTGAACCTGGACGAGCGGCACGACCTGTGGAATGCCAACCTACGCATCACCAAGATACTGCCGACCACCAATTGGATCGTCTCAGCCCTGGGCGCCAATTCAATCATCGCCCTGGTTGAGACGGCTGTGATCTATGTCGATATCGATCCGGACGGGCCCCACGACTACGCCTCCTATGGCCAAAACGGGTTCAGCGGGTTCAAGACTCGCCCCCTGAACCTCCTGGGCCTGGGTGAAGTGGTGCCTGCCCTCGACCTTCCCGCCCAAGGGGACCCTCGATTGCAGTCGACTTGGAAGCCACCGACCAGGTGGTCAGGCGGATTTACCACCCTTTTCATCCTCGATTACCCAAATGCGTTTGGGATCCCTATCAACCTGTCGCCGACCGTTGCCTTCCAGACCGGTGTTTTCGGCACAACACCGTCACCCAATCCCGGTTTCACAAAAGGCGTGAATGCGGTCTCCCTGGCTTTGAAGGCCGATTACCTGGGCTCTTACTCGGCCCAGATCTCCTACTTCAAGAGTTGGGGTGGAGGTGGCGGTGGCGGTGGCTCCATGAACCCCACCATCGACCGCGACTTCATTGGCGTTAGCTTGTCCTACGTCTTTTGATTATGGGCTCAGGAGCGCGCATCGCCCGTAGGGCTGGCGGCGAGGGATCATTTGTCCGAGCGCAGCATGGGTCAGTCGCACGAGCGCGATTACGTTGAGGTGAATTTCTCGCGGCTCATTGTCTATCGGCAGCGCGTGGAACTCGCCATTTGTTCCAAAGCCGGCGCTGTTCACCGAAAGCGGTTAGGCGACGGGTACCCCGATTGCGCGCAAGGCCCTACCGGACGGCGCACTTGATGTTGGACGAATTTGCCGGAAAGGACGAGGCCTCGGAAGGCTTCTCAGGCTGCCAATGAAAGTGCAGAACCTCCACGATCTGGTTGACCAAATCTATGCCGCTGCCTGGCTGCCGCAGCGCTGGACGCAGGTGTTGAATCGGCTCGTTGCTGCCTGCGGTGTGCAAGGTTGCGTGCTCTATATCGTCTCAAAAGGATTGGTGCGCTGGATCGCGTCTGATTCTGTTACGCCTCTGGCTGCTGAATTTGTCGGAGACGGATGGTGCCGCAACAACCGCTGGGTAACCCGTGCAATCGCGAAGCAGTTTCCCGGTTTTCTGGGTGACCGCGACCTCTTCACCGCCGCGGAGTTGGAGGGCGACCCGATCTATCGAGATTTCCTCGTCCCACGCGGTATTCACTGGACGGTCGGCACCACGATCCAGCTTCAAGATGGCGAAATCGCGATCTTTCAGCTCGTTGGCGACCGCGCACGGCCGCCGATGACATCGGCGGAGCTGGAAATACTCGATACCCTGCGCCCTCACTTGGCACGCAGCGCCATGGTCTCGGCGCGCCTCCCTCTGATCAAGGCTGAATCCGCAACACGGATGCTCGAGGCAATGGGCTTGCCTGCGGCGGCCATCACGCTGGATGGCCGGATCAAGTTTGCCAATTCGCGATTTGAAAGCCTGGGCAAGCGGATAACCACTTACCGAACAACCGAACGCATCAGCATCGCCAACGAAGCAGCCGCCAAGCTGTTTGAAACCGCGATGGCTGGCCTGGCCAGTGGGATGGCCACAGAAACCCGCTCCATCCCAATTCGCGGCGACGGAGAGTCGCCTATGGTCCTTCACGTCCTGCCCACGCGTCGTGATGCGAACGAGGTCTTTGGCGATACAGGTGCGCTTGTCGTGATTACGACGGTCGGCACACCGGGCGCGCCTCCCGCATCGCTGCTGCAAGGCCTCTTCGACCTGACCCCCGCCGAAGCGCGAGTGGCGCAATCGGTCGCGGAAGGGGCAACGTTGGAAGAGCTTTCCGGCACACTGAAAGTGTCGCGCGAAACCCTGCGAACTCAACTCAGGATGGTCTTCGCCAAAACGGGGACGAAGCGGCAGGCTGAGCTTACCTCGCTCATCCTGGGCTCGGTCAGATTCCATGCCCTGGATGGTTCGCGAAAGGCCAAAAGCAACCCTCGTCAGCGATAGCCATTCCATTGTTCGGCAAGCCAGGCCCAGGGCGCTATCGGGGACTTCCTTGCAACCCTCGAAGCCGCAGTGTAGGACGAGCCATCTCGGCCCAGCGGATATACGGTCTTACTGTTCACCAGTGGATCGATGAGATTCTCGGCGTAGTGGACGCGCTCCTCGACTGACAGGCGCTGAGCCGGATCCTGGGCCTGTTGCTCAAGGCGCTCGCCATCCCGTGCCACCAGCACCAAACTGCCCCCAGCGGCAGCGGGCTCCCGCGCCATCTCTTGGCCGATGCCGGTCGACGCCTCCGGTGACGGGTGCGATTGACCAACGAGAATTGCGGAGGCCCCTGCTCACGCCGATACTCAACCCGCCCGGCGCAGTCTTTTGAGAGAGCGACGAAAAATCGTGCGCAGGTTAAATAGGCGCTTGAGGGTCCCCTCGGACAAGCTGTTGTCCTTTGGCAAGAGACCGATGTCGCGTGCGAAAGCTGCGGTATCGTAGTAGCCAGTGATGCGTCGGATCCTGCCGTCGGAAAACTCGAAGAAGGCACCGCCGCGAAGCTGAAAGGCACGACCGTTTGCGCGGAGGCCTTGGAACGGCGTACCCTCGAAAGTACCCCGGCGAGACCACTCGACGCTCGCGCCATGATCGTCGATCACGATTTGTACGAGCCGTGTGTCCAGGTCGGGAAAAGAGGAAAACAGTCCGCTCAGGAATGCGCGCTCTTCAGCTGCGCCTCTCACAAAGCCGATGCCCGAGATGTCTTCGACGATGTCGTCTGTGACCCACTGCATCATGCCGTCGACATCTCGATTGGCATATGCGGTGTAAAACCCTTCGAGGATCCGCCGCCTTTCGGTCGCCGGCAATTGAGTTACACTCATTGACGCTTCCCTCTTGTGATGTAGATGATTGCTCAGACGCCGAGCGCTTTGCGGAATTTCGGCACGAGCATGTGACTGGATTTGGCCACGCGGGCGACGAAGGGAGAGCGAACCACCCCGATTACGGGCAAGTGCAGGACGCCGTTCCGGCTTCCCAAGGTCACTGCCATCATGGGATTGCCGGTCTGAGGTTTGTGCGCCTTCAGCCTCGACGGCCGGCCAGCACGGGTCAGGATTGCTCGGATATTGTGAGCGGCGGTCCTGATCTGCCCACCGATGTGCCAAGCCATCTTGTTCTCGTCAAGATCGGTGATGTCGCCGAGGGCGAACACCGTGTCGGACCCAACCACGCGCAGATCCGGGGAGACGCGAATGCGCCCGGCCTGGTTGAGAGTCGAGGCATAGTGCTGCGCCATATAGGCCGTATTGGGTTTTCCGCCGACACACCAGATCAGGAGGTCGTAGGGGATGCTCTGCCCGCGGCTTGTCAACGCTTCGCCGGCGCCGGAGAGAACCTCCGCCACGGTGCTGTCCGCGCACTCGAGCCGTTCGTCCGTCAGGACTGTAACCCCACTCGCCTTAAGTACTTTGGCGGCCTGTGCGGCGGCTGCTTCTGAAGTGCCGGCCAGCACACGCGGGCCGGCTTCGAGGATGATGATCTTCTTGGCCGGATGGTTCTCGATGATTTCTCCGGCCACCTCGACGCCGATCGGGCCGCCGCCGACAATCAGGATGTTCTGTGATGCGACGATGCGCCGATGATATTGCACATAGAATTCCTTGCGTTCGCGGACCGAGGCGCCATCGATTGCCCGCATCAGAGCGTTTGAGAACTTGCTCCCGGTGGCCAGTACCGACACGCGCCCCTTGAGCAGTTCCTCCTTGCCATTCTTCAGCTGCACAAGCCCGCCTTCGGGATGCATTTCCACCAGGGCACCACGAACATGGGCGACCCCTGGCAGCGCCGCGGCGAAGGGAATGATGGCGGCATCGGCGAAACCCGGTTTTACTAGGCTGCGCGGCACCGACATTGGCACCTCGAAGTACTCATTGGGATCGACGAGCGTAACGCGGAATTCAGGGGCCAATGCCTTGGCGAGCAGGGCACCGGCCATGCCGCCGCCGTAAATCACGACATCGTCTTGGATTGCTGCCTTGGACGTGGCGATCATGCGTTGGTTTCCCCATGGTTGGCTCGTAGGAATGCATACGAGAGACTTTCCGGTCGGTGGTCAGCGCAGTGTTGCAGAGCCGGCGCGGCTTCCATCGCATTACAATCAACCGGCTTGAATCTCAGCAACGCGTAGCTTTTGCCCAGCAGATCGTGGATATTTAGGCTGCCCTTCGCGAAGTGAGTTCGCACGAAGGCGCTGGTCGATTGAGGCGCGCGTCTCTGGAGATAACGCCGAAGCAGGATACCGCCTGCGATCCTCTCGACGACATTCCCTACGAGCGCTCGACCTCGCAGAAGGCCAATTCACTCTCCGTGCCAGTGATGATCACGCTTTCCTTCACTTCGTGGCGGCGGACGAAACCTATGGAAACGAGCGCGGCCACCAACGTGATTGCCGCGAGTACCAGCGTCGTTGCCGAAAATGCGTCGCCATAGAGCTGGGTCAGTTCGCTGCTGCTCAACGCCGGCGTCGTCAGTACGGCCTCCGTAATTTTGCCATTCACTATGCCGTTCGCGATGGTAACGACCATGTCGGGCGAGAAGGTTGCTGGCAGGGCTTGATGCAGGCCCCGCTGTGTGAGGCCCAGCAGGATGGCGCCGGCGATGACAATGGCGACGCTCTCGCCTGCCACTCGGGCAGTGGCAAAAATGCCCACCGCCATACCGGCGCGCTCTTTGGGCACGACGCTGACGGCCAGGTCGTCCATCAGGCCCCAGGGAATGGCTGCCCCAACGCCGATCAGCAGAAGAGGAAAAACAAAGGCGAGGCCACCTGCACCCGGTTCGATGAGGGCTAGCAGCACCAGGCCCCCTGCACCGACGATCAGTCCCACGCCGGACAGCAATCCGGGCTGAATCCATTTCGTGAGCACGGCGCCCAGGAATGGCACGATGGTGATCGGAGCGCTGAGCGGCACCATCAGCAGTCCGATCTCGGTGGCCGACATGCCCTCGATCCCGCTGAGCCGAGCCGGGAGGACGAACAGGACAACTATGAAGGAGTAGGCGACGGCGACCGGTAGCGACAGAACCGCAAGAAAGCGGGGATAGGTAAACAGTGTGATGTCGAGCATGGGCCTTTCATGGGCCCGCTCAACCGCCAGGAAAACCCCCAGCATCGCGATGCACCCTGCGAAGAGCGCCAAGACAGGCTTGCTGTCCCAGCCAACCTGCGGCCCTTGCATGATCGCCAGGGTCAGTAGGACTAAAGTCACGGTGAACGTGACGGCACCCCAGATGTCGAATTGCCTCGCATCAGGGTCGCGGGATTCCCGCAGCCTAGGGGCGCTCACCAGCAATACAATCAAGCTCAGCACGGCAGACATAACAAAGATCGCGCGCCAGCCAAGACTGCCGACCAAAGCGCCACCGACGATCGGCCCGAAAGCGATCCCGACGCCAAAGCCCGTACCCAGAATGCTGAACGCCCTTGTGCGGGCGGGGCCCTCGAATTCCTGCGCCAGCGCAGCGAAACCCGCAATCATGGCCAGGGCGGCCGCGGCGGACTGCACCGTTCGGACAATGTCGAGCACAAGAATAGAGGGGGACACAGCAACTATAAGAGAGAGTATCGAATAGGCTCCCAGTCCCAGCGTGAAGAGGCGCTTGCGACCGAACCTGTCAGCGAGCGCCCCGGCCGCCATGACGGCACTGCCGAAGGCAAGAAATGCGCCGTTGACGATCCAGTTGATGGCAAATGCGCTGCCGCCCAACTCCGCGCCGATAGCCGGTAGGGCGACCACGGGTGCAATAGCACTCAAAGGCATCACCACTGCGGCCAGGAAAATGGCACCTAATAGCAACCACTTCTCCGGCGTGATGTGGCCGTTGCGGTTAGCAACGGCCACATCAGTGTCAGAAGGCACATTATGCGACATATCTGGTCACTTCATACGATCAAGGATTGAAAAACGTCAGACGCGCAGAAACCCTTCGGGACACCCGCGCCGGCACAGCTTGCTAATAGGCTGCCGCGACCAACGCTCGGGCCGCTTCGTGCGGGTCTCCAGTTTGCTCGTAAGCGGCCTTCCAGTCCGGATAATTGTGCATTGTGGGATTCTTGAGCGGATGAAAACCCGGTATGAAATAGGACAACGTCTTCCCATGAAGCGGTGCAAACATCTTGAGAAGCCAGGGAACGTTCCTGATCTGCATCCCCCAGCGCTGCAGGCGGGTGAATCCATCCGCCTTGAGCATGGCGTGCGGGATCTTGAACATAACCTCGTTCATCCCCCCTTGGAGATAGATCAGTGCCCAGACACGTTTAAAGTAGCCGACCTTTGCAATCTTTTTCATTACATCGAAGGCGACCGCACGATGCTCCATCTCTTCAATTGCGTGCCAGGCGAACATGGCCTTCATGTGCGGCTCGACATTCGCCATTGTTGATTTCTTAGCGAAGAAGCATTCAGCCATCATCGCCGTGAAATGCTCGGCCGATGCAGTGATCGCAACATTGAATTCTGGGGACAGCCGGGCGGAATAGCGGTTGAGCCGATCAATTGCGGGCTTGATGATTTCTGTGAGCGGTATCCCTCGCGCTTCGACCAGAGCGTTGTATTGCTGATGGGCGATGCCGTGCTGACCTTCTTGCCGCGAAAATCCGCGGACATCGGCCAAGAGTGTGGGATCCGATATCTTCTGTCTGAACGCGACAACGCTTTTGATAAAATATCGCTCGCCATCAGGGAACGTGCATTGGATCGCGTCCATAAGGCGGGTCCGGTAAGGGTTTCCGCCCCACCAGTACTTCGGCAACGATTCATTGATTCCGAAATCGAGGTTTTCGCGAGTCACGATTTCATTCTTATGGGGTTGGGATGCCATTGCATTCTCCTTCATTCTTCTCCCCCTGCATGGGGCGGGCTGATCCAGTGGAAGAGGTCCCGGTCCCGCCGAGGGAAGGCCGGCCGTCCAGAATCTTGTGACTTTTGTTCGGGCACTCGGTCTGCAGCCGATCAGCGGTGCCGACGCCCGAGAGGCCGGCGCCAACGACAAGGACGTCGAAGTGCTCACACGACATGGCTTTGAATCTCCCGGAGACGGTTCGCCGACAGAGCCATGTCGGAGATGCGCTTGATGAAATCCGACGCCTGCTTTGGTAGCGTGACTGGAATCATGTGGCCCGCCCCCTCCACCATTTCGAAGATGGCGCCGGGGATAGTGGCGGCGAGGTGCTTGCCGTGTACGAGTGCATCCAGAATCCTATCGCCCGCCCCAAATAGGATACCGATGGGCAGCGTGATGGAGCCGTACTGTGTTACAAGATCAGGCAGATCATCCGGGGCGGCAACCAGGTCGCTCGACGCGCCATAGAATGCGGCTGGCCGCAGCGAGAGCAGCCCACGGGTCCTGCTGACGAAGTCCGCTGGGATCGCCTCAGGGGCAAAGATCATATTCCCGATACGAGCGCCGTTTAGGATTGAGCCAGGGACGGCCACCGTCCAGGCCATGAGGCGCCGCCGCCAGGAGGAGCGGATGGCCATTGCTTTGAAAGCATCGGGCGGCCCCGCCACTTGCTGTGACAGCGGCGCCAAAAGGGCTGCACCAGAAACGAGTTCGGCATGATTCACGACAAGAGCGAGAGCGACCGCGCCACCCAGGGAATGACCGACGACCAGAGGCCGGTCTAGATCCAGCTTTTCGATGAACTGGGCGATGATCTGGGCTTGGGATGCAATGCCGGACGAGGCGCTCGCCGGCTTTGTTGAGTAGCCGTTTCCAGGCCGGTCCAGCGCGACGACGCGGTACTTTGCCTTCAGGCGATCCACCAGATAGGCAAAATTGCCAATCTGCCCGCCGAGTCCGTGAATGAGCAACAGTGTCGGCCCACGCCCTTCGTCGGTGTAGTGGATAGTGTGGCCTGCGATTTCAATGAAATTCCCAGACGGGGGCATAGTCCGCCTCACACGCCAAACAACCAGTAATGTTACGAGGAAAAGCGCTCCCCAGACGGCGACAACCACAACGGCCACGACGGAAAGCCAAACAAGACCACTCGCCATTGCTCTTCCTCCTTCTGAGCGGCCGAATTATTCGGGCAGCGCCGGCACCTTTGGCCGGCAAGCTAGAGTTGCTGTTGGGTCCACCTCATTCATCCTCATGCACGAACCAGGGGCATTTTGCGGGATCAAAACTGATAGGTCGCGGCAACGCCGATGAAGTCACGATCAATCAATGCATTGCGCGAGCCGCTCATGCCGCCACCAGCACCGAAGGATTTAAAGTAAGTAGCGGTGATGGAAAACTGCTGGGAAAAGTCCGCTTTCAAGCCGAGCAAGATCGACGTCATGCTCTTGGTGAATCCCGGCAATGGCGCCGGCGTAATGCCGAAAAGGCCAGTCGAGAATGCGATGGAGGGGGTGAGCCTTACGCCCTCGATCAGATCTGGATAGTCGAACATAAAGATACCCTGCACCCCGCCCGACCATTTGGTGGGGGTCTTGCCCGTCGGAGCGAACGGCGGACCTAGAGAGTCAGCTGCCAGTGACTCGACGAGCGTTACACCACCCAAATTGAATGGACGGCTGTAGAGACCCGATGAACCGTACTGACCAGTGGCGGCATAGTCGGTGCCTTCATTTAGATCAACATGGAGTGCGCCGAATTCCACCAGGCCAATGACCTGGGTTGCCCCTGTCAGAGTCGTAAGCAAGTCAGTGCCGCCGAAAATTTTGGTAAAGCGAAGTGCTGCCTGCCATACATCGTGCCGCTCGTCGGCAACAATGATCCGACCGGGAATGAATTGCTCGTCAAACGGCTGGCCGGGCTTCTCTACATAGGGAGCAGCGCCGATATTTTTCGTCGTGTATACAGGGATGCCCAGCGGCGTGAGCGGCAGGTCTGGATCGAAAGCGGCTTGATCGATCGGCACTCCGCCCACTTGATTCACGGCCGCTGCGACAAAATCTATCCCGAGGAGAACCGGTACGTTGCGCTTGTAAGAGATCTCGCCATTGATTGCGATGCCTGTGTAATTTTCGGTTGTGCTGAAAGCTAAGCCAAGCATGTCAAGGCTATCGGGATAGTAAATGTGGTAGCTGCTGCCATCGAGATTCTCGAATACCGGACTACGCGGAAGCGTGCCCAAATTCGGCTGGATCAAGCGATCCAGAACCGGCGAGAGCGCTGGATTGAGAAGATCGGCAAGCAGGTCGCCGGTCAGGTCGACTGTCGGCGCGAGAGCGCCCAGGGCCTCGACGATCTGTTGCTGCGCTTCGGGCTCGAGCTCATTCACTAGGCTCCCTAACAGGCCTGGTACTCCGCGGACCAGATCGAACTTGCCGGTGCCCTCCGCATAGGACTCGGGACCTTTGGCGTAGACCGACGGAAGCCGGCTTCGATACTTGGCGTAGTAAAATTGGAACTCTGTATTGTTCAATTCCGCCCAATAGTAGCGTAGCGAGACACCCCAATCCACAGTGTCAGGGTCGTCTTCCTGGATCAGCGGCAAACCGATCGAGCGGGCTTGCGGGCCAGTGCCATAGGGGGGCGGCGGGGTATCGTAATCTGCGGCGTTATCGCGGCCCACAGTGTAGGCCCTTTCGTCGCCGTAGTCGGTGAATACCGATGTCCCGACCGCCCCACGGCAGGCATTGTCGCTGAAACTCAGGAAGGCGCCGCAGGCGGGCAAGCGGACAGGTTCGAATCCGAAGGTGACGAAGGCTTCGACTGACAGCCCGTCCGCGATCTCATAGTCGAATTTTGCCATCGGCACCGGCAAAAGCGCATCCTTCAGTTCCGTGCCGGGCGTCAGGATCTTCACAACATCGATCGAGTTGATCACCGAGATCCCGTTGAGGGTGAAGAATGCTTCACCCCAATTCAGGATCTGGCTGCCCACCTTAACGGCCAAATTGCGGCCGAAGACATCAAAATTGCCCCCCACATAATACTCTCGGAACTCGGCATCCCATTCGGCGTAGTCCTTCGCCTCCGGTGAATACTCGCCTCGATAAGGGCGCTCGGGTGGGCCGTTCACCGCCAGGTCATTGTTGGCCGCAATCGAATCGAAAAAGGCGGTGCCGCTGACCGACGCAAAGTAGTTTCGCCATTTCAGTCGGAATTCGGAGCTTGCCGATGTTGTCTGAGAAATCACATCATATTTGTCGAAGTTCAGATTGCCGTCGTCTGAGTCGGCTGGAACGGCTCTGCCGCCGTTTTCGAGCCCTACGTTCCGCGGATCCCGATCGGCCATCCGTACCTGGACACCGACCGACAGCGTGGTGATGATCGAACCGGTTACCTCATCTCCCCACTCGAAATCATAGGCGGAGGCGATCGACCCGCACAGCAAGGCGGCGAAAAGGGCGGCAGCGCTGCACGAGGCAAGGCGCGGGGTAGGGCGAAACGATCGCGTGGTCATGCTCGCGGATCCAATCTGTTTCGACATCTACTGCGCGCCCATGCGCCGAATGGCGTCTGGCGTGAACATGGACTTTTCGATACCCATAGGCTGGCCTTCGAAGGGTTTTTCTTCGCCTTTCAAGCCAAAGACCAAGTACTTGCCCGATTGGAGGTCGTGGGCCATCTCAAGGGCCGAGGAACAGAAGGGGATTTCATAGTAGTTGAGCACCGGCCCGTCCTGTAGGCGCCAGAGCGAGCCACGCGTGTCATAAGCATCGACCAGCGAGATGTTAAAGCCGTCCTCGTCGACGAAGAATGTGCGACGGCCATAGATGTGACGCGTGCCCTCCTTCAGCTTGGCGTCGACAACGAAGGCTCGGTGCAGTTCATAGCGATTGAAATCCTGGTTGAGGTGGTTCGGGGTCAACAGCTCCTTGTACTTGTGCGCCGGCGAAATCAGCTCATAGGCATTGTAACCCATGTAGATCTCGCGCATCGGCTTCAGGTCGAAGGTGTAGCGGTCGGTCGCGCCGTTATACATGTCGAAGGTATCGGCCGGGGCCAGGCCGTCGGTCTGCGGCGCCGGGTTGTCGTAGGCGATGTCGGGCGCCTTGATGACGCGCCTGGTGCCGGGATTGTAGATCCAGGCCTGGCGCGGCAATTCCTTGGCATTGATCGTATCGAGCACCAGCACGATCGTGCCCGCCGATTTTGCCGGGAAAGTGATGAAATTCAGATACGAGACGAAGATGTTCTTGAGCTGCTTCAGTTCGGTCACATCGCCCTGCTCGCTCAACCCCGGACCTGAATAGTGGATGATGCCGAAGTCGCGTCCCCGCACGAGGTCATAGCTGCCGTCGCGGCTCACCAACGCGCCGGCGAAATAGCGTCGGAACTTGAAACCGCGGTAGTGAAGCCGGTGGTTCCAAATCACCTCGACGCCCGACTGCGGAATCGGAAACGGGTTGCCCAGCAGGGCATCGTTCAGGCCGTTGTTGTCCTCGGTCATAGTCGCCGTGGCGGCATTCTTCTTGTTGGCCTCGTAGACCCGCTCGGGCAGCGCGCACGAGCGCCGGGTCTGGTAGACTGGCAGCTTGTAGGTCGGGTAGAGCTTGAGCATGGCGAGTTGGCCGCCAGTCAGCTTGTCCCTGTACTGCTCGGCATTCTGGCCAGTAATGGTGAACTTCGGTTTGTCGTCCGGATATGGGTTGGTCATTTGCTTGCCTGGCGCGAAGGTCGAGGGCGGCGCCCGCAGTCCGCCGTCCCAGGCCGGAATCGAGCCCTCAGCATTGCCGGCCCTAATCCCGCCAATGGGGTCAGGTCACGGTCCAGGCGTTGAACCTGATCCTGTGAGACCTTTGCTTGAGCAAAAGGCGCCTGCACGGCTGCCAGAAGAGTGGCGACGATCAGCACCAAATTTCTCATCAATTTCCCCGATTTGTTTTTCAATGCCCAGCTGGACGTTGATTTGGCCTCTTCGTCGTCCGCGTCGAATAGGGGGCCGCCTTCTCGCATCTGTGTGCGTGAGAGAAGCCGCCGAATCACCGCGATCAAGGCTTGAAGTAATCTTACAGATTACATGTCAACCTGCAGGTCTCCATGCAAGATCAATAAACTCGGCCCCACAACTGTCCCCCTACCGTTCCATTTCCTCCAGTGATCCCCACATTGGGCCCTGAGGCAAAGATGGTTTGTCCGCTGTCCTCAAGCGGGTGTTCAGTGTTGCGCGCCGGCCGCGCGGACTAAGGCCGCGAGGTCTTGGCTCTCCGGGTAGTTATAGGTATGAGAAATGGGATTGTTGAAAATCAGGACCTTGTCGTCGACTGTGCCCTTCTTCAGGACTTTCCGGTCGCGCAGGTAATTCTGGTACATTTTCCATGGCGCCTTGTTGCCTTGACTGGGCAGCTGCGCCAATGCGCGCTGAACGTAGCCGGACTTCAGATCAAGAATCGGTTGCGTCTCCAGCCTTCCGTCATAATTTCGCGGCGTGCATTGGGCGTAGCCGTGCTGCTCCATGTGATTGATGACCCGGCAGAAATATTCGGCGATCAGGTCAGCCTTCAGGGTCCAGGACGAGTTCGTGTAGCCAAAAACCGTAGCGAAATTAGGCACATCCTCAACCATCGCGCCCTTGTAGTAGAGCTTCTTCGACAGATTCACCGAGGTTCCATCGAGGGAGATTTTGGTGCCTCCCAGGACCTGCATCTGCAAGCCGGTTGCGGTTACGATGATGTCGGCCTCGAGCGTCTCCCCCGACTGGAGCAGGATGCCATCTTCGGTGAATCGCTCGATGTGATCTGTCACAACCGAGGCCCGACCATCCCGCAAGACGGAGAACAAATCCCCGTCCGGCACAGCGCAAAGCCGTTCGTCCCACGGGTTATATCGGGGGTGAAGTGTTTCATGTCGAAGTCAGTGCCAACCTGCTTTTGCACTTGCTTCAGCAGGAACCGCCGGGCTGCCTCCGGACGGGCCCGGGTGTAGCTGTAGAATGCCATTGCCAACCCGATATGCGCCACACGGGTCAAGGCGTAGACCGCCTTTTCCGGCAGGTATTTTCGCAGCCGGTTGGCTATTGTACCGGCCTTCGGCATGGAAGCCACATAGCTCGGTGACCGCTGAAGCATGGTGACATGGCCAGCCTTTTCCGCCAGTGACGGAACCAGCGTGACCGCGGTCGCACCGCTGCCAATAACGACGACGCGCTTGCCGCTGTATTCGAGATTTTCCGGCCACGCCTGCGGGTGGATGACCTGCCCACGGAAAGACTCGCGACCCGGGAACTCCGGGGTGAAGCCCTGATCGTAGCGATAATAGCCGGCACAGCAGATGACGAAGCGACTTTCGATCGCGACCACCTCACCCGTACCGGTTTTGCGAGCGCGCAGGGTCCAGCGTGCTTTGCGGCTATCCCAGTCGAGGCTTTCGACTCTGTGATTGTAGCGGATGTGTCGATCGATCCCGTATTCCCGCGCGGTTTCGCGAATGTAATCACGAATGGTACTACCGTCAGCGATCGAATCGGGATGCGTCCAGGGTTTGAAGTTGTAGCCGAGCGTATACATGTCGGAATCGGAACGGATTCCCGGGTAGCGGAACAGATCCCATGTACCGCCAAGAGCATCGCGCATTTCAACGACAGTGTAGCTGAGGCTCGGACACCGCTTTTGTAGATGCGCGGCGGCACCGATCCCGGAAAGCCCTGCCCCGATGACGATGACGTCTATTGTTTCTTTTGTCATTACGAAATGACCTCGGGAGAATTGCGCTTTTTCTGCGACGCGGAGAGGCCGATTGTCGCGAAACGTACAGCAACAGACTGATAGCCTGCGGGTGCAATCCGCTGCACCAGGTCGATAATTTTCGCGTCGGCTCCGATCAGCAGACGACGCTTGCGCCGCCGCATCGCGTCCACGATCCGCGCTGCCGCCTGCTCGGGCGTTGTGCGTGCCAGCTTCTTGAAATCCCTGCCGGCCTGTTCGGCACTCACCAGCCCGAACCGTTCGCTTGGGACTACGCGACCGCCGCGGGCGATGTTGGTATCGATCCCGCCTGGATGAACGCATGTGACCCTTACCGGGGCACGCTCGAGCAACAACTCTTCACTGACGGATTCGGTAAAGCCGCGCACGGCGAATTTCGCTGCGTTATAGGCGCTACTGGCCGGCATCGAAACCAGGCCGAACAGACTCGAGATGTTTACCAGGTGGCCGTCACCGCTTTGCCGCAGATATGGCAAGAAGGCTTTGGTGCCGTATACAACCCCCAGAAATTGATGTTCATGAGCCACTCGAAATCCTCGTAGCCCAAATCCTCCACAGTGGCGCCAAGGGAGACACCTGCGTTGTTGATGATTACATTCACTTTGCCGAAGCGATTGAATGTGGCCTCCGCCCAGGCGTAAACGTCCGCGCGGTCCGCGACGTCGAGTTTAGTCGCGAAGACCTCGGCGCCGATGTTACTGCAAAGGCTCTGCGTTTCCTCGAGCCCTTGCAAGTTGACATCGCTGATCGCGAGGCGCGCACCCTGGCCAGCGAGCAAACACGCGGTCGCCCGTCCAATGCCTGAGCCGGCGCCCGTGATGGCAACCACCTTGTGCTGAAAGGTTGACATGTCGGCGCGCCTCAGGCCGCTTCCCCGAGGTATTTCAGCTTCGCCGCCTTCACCGCTTCCTTGTTGTCATGCTGCCAGGGATGGAAGTCGGGCTTGTAGAAATCCATGTAGTCCTTGCGGCTTCGGCGAATGAGTTGCCCGATCACGCCGAAGGCCTCCCACCACATCTTTGGCCTGAACCAATCCTTGAGCGGCAGCAGCCGGAAGGCGTGATAGAAATTGAGCAGGAAGAAGAAAATCGTTGCGACCACCATCGTCCGCCGCAGCAGCTTCCGGTCACCGACCAGCTGATCATACACATCGAAGGCGACGGCCTTATGCTCGGTTTCCTCAATAGCGTGCCACGCCCACAGTTGCCGAGCCGGCTCGGCCGTCATCTCGAGCAGCCGCGGATACTTCTGCAGGGCGACGTCTGCCATGAGGGCGGTAATGTGCTCGCCGCACACCGTCCCAGCCAACTGCTGTGCCGGGGACTGGCGCTCGCGCATCATCTTGTTCATCGACTGGACACTCTTTTCGATCCTGTCCAGTCGAAGGCCGCGGCGTTTCATTTCCGCATTGGCGGCATCGTGTTCGTTACGGTGCTGACCTTCCTGGCCGACAAAAGCACGGACCTGTGCCTTCAGAACCGGATCCGTAATGCGATCCTGGAATAGGCGCACGCTGTAGACGAACTGCAGTTCACCCTCGGGAAGAGTCGCTGAGAATGTTGCGAAGAAGGCCGTCAGGAAGGGATTGTTTCCCACCCACCATTTCGGCATTGCCTCATCATAGGTCTGGCCCAGCGTGCGGATTGGAATTCCCACGTCCTTGGGCAGTAACCTTTGGGGGCGCAATTGAGGAACGGAAGCATCATCCAGGACCTGGGTCGCCGCAGCGGTGGACATTCGATTTTCTCCGGTAACGGGGAGCAGATACGAATGACCTTACATTGGACACCTGCCTCACCGTTAGGCAGGGGGGGGACAAAGTAACTGTCATTTGTGGCCACTGCGGTTTTTTATGGCCATTCGGCGCTCTCGCTGTCCTGCGAATACGGCCAGAACGCATGAAGCAGCATCGCGCTGTTCGTTCCAGTTTACCGACGCTGGGGCAGGCTCGCAGGTGTTGGAGGACCGGCCCTTCAGGTTGCCTCGATATTTGCGCGGCGCCGATACTCCGTCGGAGAAAGACCCGTCAGTTTTCGGAATGCCCGGACGAAATTTGCAGAGTCGTAATAACCAAGCCGCTCGGCAACATCGGCTACTTCAAGCGATGGATTGTCGAGCAGTTGCAAGGCATCACGGCGGCGTGCAGCCTGAAGAAGCGCCGAATAACTGCCCCCTTCACTGGCCAGATGCCGACGCAATGTTCTCGGCGTGAGTGCCAAGTGCTCGGCCATTTCCTCGAGTGTAAAATACCCGCTCGACCTGAATTTCAGATTCTGTTGAACCTTTAAAGTAAATTTTCCGTGCGTATCAATCCTACTTAACTCTGCCTCACAGTTCTCGATGGCGGCGGCCAAGGCTGGAGGGCTTGCCATTGGCAGCTGCACATCGAGCAGCGACTTAGGGAATCGAAATGCCAAGATCGGCATGTCAAATCGTATCTTGGGGATATGTCTTCGAATATTCTCGGCATATGGCGGCTCCGGCGAGTCTACCCAGACCTCGATTTCCGACGCCGCCGCTGGGATAAGCAGCACCATCGCCCGAAAGACACTCGCTGCCGTAGACTCGGTCATGATGTGGCCCAGCGGCCCCTCAAGCGGGTAATAGGGAGCGAGCGTAAAAACAAAGGTGTCCTGTTGCACTGCCGTTTCGGGCCGTAAGCCGCGCGCGATCAGTTGCCAAAAGCGAAGGCATACTGCGAGAGCGTCGCCCGCCGTCGGGCTGGCCATCATCGCCTGTCCCAACGGACCATAGGCCGTCAGCGGAAGCCGCCATCCGATCTCAAAGCCGACCCCGTTGTCGCCCGTTCTGTTGATGATTTCGAGAGCTAGGCGAATAAAGTCCTTAGCCTCAAGCCCCGTCGAAAACGACGTTGGATCAAACTTCTCTGTTATACCGAGTCGCTTGGTCAGATCGTCATGAACGAGGCCGCGCTCGTGCGCATAGGATAGCCACGTCAGTGGAATGACACCCGGCACGGCCAAGGTTTTCCAATCCATAGCGCTGCCACCATCTAACTGAGATCTACAATTTCTTGAATATTTTCACAGTACGAGGTGAGTATTTCCGGCCAACGAACTTGCCTGCCAAGCCAGGAAGCGAGCAAGCAATCAGTTAAGCATGCCGCCGCACAAAATTCAACGACTGTAGATTTCTCTGATTCCACTCGGCCTACCAAGGAGCAATGCCCGAACGAGGTTTGCCAAGGTTGAGGGCGAAGGTTCGAATGTCTTCGCCCGCTCCAAATTTTCCCAACGATTTCAGTATGTTAAGAGCGACCTTCGGGGCCTTGTTGCCTAGAGAGCGGATTCCTTGCCGATTCTGAGCGGAATCCATGCATCAGGAAGAAGGTTGCAGGATACAATATCGCCTATACGGCGTGTCGTTTTTGCCCTGCTTCGGTGCGAATCGGCTCTCGACCACCTGCAGAAACATGACCACAGGCGGCCCGATTCCATCGGCGTCGGCTTCCGATCGCCTGTATGCTAGTGGCGTTGAATCCGGCGTTCTTGACTGAGCCCATTCTTCTATGCGGCTCGCAGTACCAATCGCCAACGGCAGGGGCCAGATTTGAACTGACGACCTTCAGGTTATGAGTCTGATTTCTGGACCCGCCCGACACGTCCCCGCCCGTCCCGATATTTCCTTAAGTATCTGTTATACAATGATTATTTGACCGAACCACTGCCCCTGCATATCATCATCGAACACGCGCTTTCCCGGTCGCGGTGGCGACACGGTGGCGACACGGCCGGTGGGGGACAATGGGATGCCAGTAATGCGATTGGGACGACGCGCCGTGACCAGCGTGCCCAAGGTCGACAAGCTGACCATCTTCTATGACGACGAACTAAGCGGGTTCGGCCTACGCGTCATGCCCTCTGGCAGCAAGACCTGGGTCGTCGAATACCGCCCCGGCGCGGGTGGCCGCGGCACGGCAAAGCGGCGCATGGCCATCGGCTCGGCCGAAGTGATCACACCGGATCAGGCTCGCAAGGCGGCCAGGGATGTGCTGGCGGCCGTGCGCCTGGGCCAGGACCCAGCGGGCGACAAGGCCGAGGCCCGTCGGGCAGAGACCCTCGACCAGTTGTCCCGGCGCTACGAGAAGGAGGCCGGCCACAATCGCAAGTCCGGCACCGTGACGCTGTACGAGGGGTACTGGCGCCTGCACATCCGACCGGCCATTGGCTCGAAGCGGGCCATCGACGTGACCAAGGCCGACGTGGCAGCGCTTCATCGGGCCATCGGTGACGAGCACCCCGTCACGGCGAATAGGGTGATCTCTCTCCTGGCTACTTTCTTCGGTTGGCTGCAGGAGATGAAAGTGGTCCCCGAGGGCCACAACCCGGCCGCCGGCATCGAGAAGTACCGCGAGCAGGGCAAGGACCGATACCTGACGATCGAGGAGTTCACCCGCCTCGGCGCCGCCATTCGCGAGGCGGAGACGGTGGGGATCGAGTGGCTGCCGCCTGACCCCGCCAAGCCGGCCTCGAAACACGCACGCCAGCGCCCCGAGACGCGCCGCACGATCATCTCCCGCCACGCGGCAGCGGCACTGCGCCTGCTGATTTTCACGGGTGCCCGGCTGCGAGAGATTCTGCGCCTCAAGTGGAGCGAGGTCGACCTTCAGCGGGGGCTGCTGTTCCTGCCGGACTCGAAGACCGGCCGGAAGACCATCGTGCTCGGGGCGGCGGCCCTCGCGGTCCTTGAGGGCATCCGCAGCAACGGCGTTTACGTCATCGAGGGCGACGATCCGGAGAAGCCCAAGGCCGACCTGAAGAAGCCGTGGGCGCTGATCTCGCGCCACGCCGGCCTTGAGGGGGTCAGGCTCCACGACCTACGGCACTCCTTCGCCAGTGTGGGGGCCGGCTCCGGGATGGGCCTGCCGATCATCGGCAAGCTGCTGGGGCATGCGAATACGACGACCACGCAGCGATACGCCCACCTGGATGCGGACCCGCTGCGGCGTGCATCGGATGCCATCTCCGCCATCATCGCGAACGCGCTCAACAAGACCGGCGACATTACAGATGGTGACGCGCCCGATTGCTCCGACGCCGCATAGTGTGAACTGGTAAAAATGCACTAATATGCATTCCGGTCCACGCGAGCGAATACAGCCGCAACAACGCATGACATCTTACGTTAGCCAGGTGCTCGGCCCGACGCTCGCTCGCGGCGACATTGTCGTAGTAGACAACCTGTCAGCGCACAAGACCCAGGACGTTCGCGCTGCCATCGCCGACACCGGTGCCCAGTGCTTCTACCTGCCGCCGTACTCCCCCGACCTCAACCCGATCGAGATGGCCTTCGCCAAGCTCAAGGCCCTGCTCAGACAGGCACCGCCGCGCTCCGTCGAAGCCCTCTGGCGCAAAATCGGCGAACTGCTCGATCGCTTCAGACCTACCGAATGCGCAAACAACTTCAACGCCGCAGGTTACTTACACTCATTCTGAAAATGCTCTAAGTGCTGACATTATCGGTCGTCATGATTGCCTCATCTCGTCTGCGATCGATATCGCGGTTCTCTGTTTAGTTGGGTAGCCAGTTAAGCTTCGGCTATCATCGCTCATGCGTGATATGTCAATAGTCACACTATCAGGAAATCGTCCGACGTGAGCTGCGCCAACGTAACATTTCGCAACAGGACAGTTTCCGAGGTGCTACGGGTGATCAGAACGTCGGAATTCACCTGTGACGCCGCAGCCAACACATCTGCCACCGCGGCAAAAGCCGCGTGGTCGAACATGACAATGTCGGTCGCCGATGCGCCGGCGATGAAGTCTTCGATAACGTCATGCCCGAAGGCTCCAGCGAATACAAAATTGTCGCCTCCAGAACCGCCCGTCAAAGTGTCGTCGCCCGCAGCTCCTTCAAGGGTATCGTTCCCCCCCCGCCATTGAGGAGGTTGGCCCCCGAATTACCCATCAGGCTATTAGCAGAATTGCTGCCTGTACCACTGCTGTTCCCCGTGCCCACCAAAATGAGATTTTCAAAGCCGGAAGTCAGGGTAAAGGCAGCAAGCGAGACTTGAACGGTGTCGGAACCACCGCCTGACGTTTCATCAAGAGTATCGCCGACATTGTCAACAACATAGATGTCGTTGCCGACACCACCAATCATTGCATCTGCACCCGTGCCGCCATCGATTGTATCGGCACCCGCATCGCCCGTCAGCGTGTCGTCGCCGCCGCCACCTGCAAGGAAATTTGCGCCGCTGTTGCCGATGATGGTGTTGGCGGCGGAGTTTCCAGTGCCGTTGATGGCTGCACTACCGGTGAGCGTCAGGTTCTCGAAGAGCGTGCTCGTGATCGTGTAGGTCACCGAGGCCCGGACAGTATCAACACCACCGCTACTCACGTCATAGACAGTGTCGCCGACCGAGTCGACGATGTAGACATCATCTCCCAGGCCACCTCGCAAGGTGTCGTCACCGGCACCACCGTCCACGGTGTCATTGCCGTCGCCCCCTCGACCGTGTCGTCGCCCAGGCCGCCATCGAGTACATCATCGCCCGCCAGGCCATAAAGCCGGTTGATTCCATTGTTGCCGACGATGGTATTCGCAAGCTCGTTACCATTGGCGGTCAGGCCACCGGTCCCTGTGATCAACAGGTTCTCGACGCCGGACACCAGCGTGAAAGTCACCGAGGTCTCGACCTGGTCAGTACCACTACCGCCAGTCTCGTCGACCTGATCGCTCGTATTGTCGACGACATAGACATCGTTGCCAGCGCCGCCCTTCAATGTATCCGATCCGGTTCCGCCCATCAGCCGGTCGTTGCCGTCACCGCCATCGAGAAGATCCGCGCCGGCGCCACCGTCGAGAGAATCGTCGCCTGACATCCCGTAGAGCTGGTTGTCGCCTGCATTACCGGCGATGGTATTCGCGACCGAGTTACCGGTGCCGTTGACGGCTGCACTGCCGGTTATCACCAAGTTCTCGAAGCCGCTGGGTTCGAGGGTGAAGGTCACCGAGGCTCGAACCGTGTCGATGCCACCACCGTTGGCTTCGTTCGTCGTGTCGCCCGCCGAATCCACAACGTAGATGTCATCGCCCAACCCACCATACAGCGCGTCGTCCCCCGCACCGCCATCCAGCGTATCGTTGCCCGCCAAACCGTAGAGCCGGTTGTTGCCGGTGTTACCGGTCAGCACGTTTGCAAGCGCGTTGCCGTCGCCCCGCAGGTTGCTGCTCCCAGTCATCCGGAGGTTTTCTACTTCATCCGCCAAGGTATAGGTCACCGACGTCTCAGCTAGGTCCGTGCCGTTCCCGCTGGTCTCCTCGACAATGTCGGCCGCATTGTCGACACCATATGTGTCATTCCCGGCACCACCCGTCATCGTATCGATACCGACCCCGCCAATCATGACGTCGTCACCGATCTCGCCTCGCAGCGTGTCGTCACCGGCGCCGCCGTTCAAAGTGTCGTTGCCGTCGTCGCCCTCGACGGTGTCGATGCCATCGCCGCCGTCCAGACTGTCCCCGCCAGCCTGCCCATAGAGCCGGTTGTTGCCCGTGTTGCCGGTCAACGTGTTCGCGAGGTCGTTGCCATAAGCAGTCAGATTGCCGATACCCGTCATGTGGAGGTTCTCGACCTCCGCCAGCAGGGTAAAGGTCACCGAGGTTTCAACCAGATCCGTTCCGTTCCCGCTGGTTTCCTCGATGGTATCTGCAGCATTGTCGACATGATAGGTGTCGTTCCCGGCACCACCCGTCATCGTGTCCACGCCAGCGCCGCCGATCAGCGTGTCGTTGCCTCCCGCTCCCACCAACGTGTCGTTGCCGCTAACACCATCGAGAATGTTCGCGCCAGCGTCGCCGGTGATGCTGTTGTCCAGGGAATTGCCGGTGGCGTCGACGACGGCAGCGCTGATGATCACTAGATTCTCGATGTACTGGCCGCCGAGACTGAAGGTAATTGACGTCCGTACGGTATCCAGACCCTCCCCAGTGACCTCGTTCACGACATCACCTGTCGAGTCGACAATGAAGGTATCGTCACCGAGTCCGCCACTCATGGTGTCGGCACCTGCGCCACCGTCCAGCGTGTCGGTCCCGGCGGCCCCAACTAGTGTGTCGTCGCCGCTTCCACCACTTAGGAAATTAGCCCCGGCGCCGCCGGTAATGATATTGGCCAAGGAATTTCCAGTACCGTTGACCGCTGCGCCGCTGGCAAGCACCAAGTTCTCGATGTACTGGCCGCCGAGACTGAAGGTAACCGAGCTCTGTACAGTGTCGATCCCCTCGCCATTGGCATCGTTTGCCACGTCTCCCGTCGAGTCGACAACATAGGTATCATTGCCCGTGCCACCGCTCATGGTATCGGCACCTGTGCCACCATCGAGCGTGTCATTCCCGGCGCCCCCGACCAGCGTGTCGTTCCCGCTCATGCCACTGAGGATGTTTGCCCCATCTCCACCGGTGATACTGTTGACCAGAGTATTGCCGGTTCCGTCCACCGCCGCGCTGCCGGTAATCACCAGGTTCTCGAATGGGCTGCCCAGGGTGTGCGTCACCGAGGTTCGAACCGTGTCGATGCCGCCGCCGCCGGATTCGTTCAGCGTGTCGCCCACCGAGTCCACTATGTAGATGTCGTCGCCCAACCCACCCCGGAGGGTATCGTCTCCGGCGCCGCCGTTCACAGTGTCGTTACCGTCGCCGCCCTCGACCGTGTCGTTGCCGGCACCTGCTTCGAGATTGTCATCGCCCGCAAGGCCATAGAGCTGGTTGACGCCGATGCTGCCGATGATTGTATTGGCCGCGCTGTTGCCTGTTCCGTCGACGGCGGACGCGCTGGTGATCCCCAGGTTCTCAAACCCGTTTTCCAGCGTAAAGGTCACCGATGTCTGCACTGTGTCGATGCCACCGCCACCGGACTCGGTCGTCGTGTCACTAATCGAGTCCACGATGTAAGTGTCGTCGCCGAAGCCGCCCCGCAGCATATCGCTGCCAATGCCACCATTGACGACATCGTTGCCGTCGCCACCCTCAACCGTATCGTTACCGGCACCGCCGTCAAGTGTGTTGGCGTTTCCATCTCCTCGGAGGGTATCGTCATAGATTCCACCAGCGAGGTTCTCCACGCTGTTGTAGGTGTCCCCTACTGCATCGCCAAGATTGGCGCTGCTCTGGCCCAGATCAGCGAGTACGACTGTCAAGGTGTCGAGATAGGATGCTGTATCGCTTCCAGTTCCGCCAATCAGAATGTCTACGCCTTGGCCACCGATTAGAACATCGTCGCCAGTGCCCCCATCGAGACGATCGTTTCCGCCGCGTCCTTGAATGACATCATTCCCATCGTTGCCGTATAGCTTATTCGCCGCGCCGTCTCCATTCAATGCATCGGCATATCCGCTGCCGGTGAGATTCTCCACACTGGCGTACGTGTCACCAAGTGCATCACCAATATTGAGACTCGCCTGAAGGAGATCAGCCACAACGCTACTCGTAGCATCCACATAGCTCGCTGTGTCGCTGCCTGAAAGGCCGCCATTTAACGAGTCGGCACCGCTCCCGCCGATCAGCACGTCGTGTCCGTCACCACCATCCATGGTGTCCGACCCGCCTCGTCCCTGGAGAGTATCATTGCCCCCGCCGCCGAACAGAGTATTACTGAGGCCATTGCCCCGAAGGTCGTCAGCAAAACCGCCGCCGACTAGATGTTCGATCGAGTCGAAGTTATCCCCTAGTGCTTCGCCGGCATTGGCCGCATTCTGTGCTAGATCAGCCACGGCCCCCGTCATAGAATCTGCGTACGATGCCGTGTCTCTTCCGATCCCGCCAAAGAATGAGTCAACTCCCGCACCGCCGGCTAAAGTATCGTCGCCTTCGCCGCCCGACAGGCTATCGTTTCCGCCACCACCAAAGAGAACGTTAGCGCCGCTATCGCCGCTCAGTGTGTCGCTGTAGTTGGTACCATCCAAATTCTCCACGCCGATAAAAGTGTCGCCAAGTGCTTCGCGCAGACCGTGACCGTCACCGCTCGTACCCAGGTCAGCTATGACCCCGGCGATCGCCAGTGCATAGGACACTTTGTCGATCCCGGCGCCACCGTTGAGAACGTCGGCGCCGGATCCGCCATACATGACGTCGTTTCCGACGCCTCCCTCCAACACATCGTCTCCGCTGCCCCCTGTCAGGATATCGTCGCCTCCTGCGCCTTCCAGCCGATTGCTTTTCTTATCGCCGCCCAAGGTGTCGCTGAACGAACTCCCCTGAAGATTTTCGATCCCGGTAAGGTTATCGCCGCTCGCACCGCCCTGACCAAATATTCCGCTGCTTGCCATTAGGTCAATCAAAATGCCTGCAGAAGTGTCGCTGTAACTTGCTGTATCGATACCCGTGCCGCCGGAAATCAGGTCAGCCCCAGCACCGCCCAGCAATAGGTCATCCCCGTCACCGCCTGAAAGTGAGTCCGCCCCGCCTTCCCCTGAAATAATGTCATCGCCATCTTGGCCATTGAGCAAATCGTTGCCGTCATTGCCTGCAATCCGATCGCTACCCGCGTCGCCATCAAGAGCGTTGCCGAGGCCGTCACCGGTGAGATCGTCCGAATAGGCGGTCCCCTCAATATTCTCGATCCCTTGAAGATGGCTGATGCCACCGCCTCCCGATCGGGCCTCACCGGTCACCAAGTTGGCCATCACCTGGGCAGGGCTATTAGCAAATGAAACCGTATCTGTCCCGGCGCCGCCATCAAGCACATCATCGCCGGCACTGACTATAATCAGGTCGTTTCCGCTTCCTCCTGAAAGGGCATTGTGTTGCTGATCGCCGGTCAATGTATCGGCAAAGGCTGTACCGATTAGGTTGCGCACATGGACGTAGGCATCGAACTCTCGCGGAGTCACCGAGCTAAGGTTCAACTCGAGCCCTTGGCTGTTGCCGGAGAAATCGGCGGTCTCTACGCCAATAAGATTGTCGTAGAGCGACAACCTTTCAAGCGAAAGCCCTTCCAAAGTAATGTGGCCGGAACCGGCAGCGCCGGAGAGCGCGTAAGCGATATCGATATCGCTCTGGACAACAGAAACCTTCACAATCCGGTCGGTCGATAGGATGATCAAGCGATCGCCGACTGTCCCGCTTTCGAAATTCTGAAGCAGCGTGTTATTTGGACTATTCCAATCGCCAAAGACGAATAGATCGTCTCCCGTGCCACTCGCCAAGTGATGGTTGACAGTACCCGCAGCAATCAACAGTTCGCCAACTTCCCCGGTCGACACCAGGTCAGAAGCTGTCACATACCCTGTTGTGCTATATCCCAATATTGCGCCGAGTGCGTCCAGCGCTGCGACAAACTCCGCATCGATGCGAGTGGCTACCTGCACGGCAGCCACTTGTGCTGCCTTCAACGCATTGAACTGCAGATTGTCAGTTTCTGTGAGAAGAGCGTATGTGGGCGGTGGTGGTGGTGGCGGGGGAGACGGATTAACGAGCCTAGCACCCTCTGAGGTATTGGTCGCTGGACTCCCCAATATAATGCCGTCCAGGCGCTCCTGATTGACCGATAGCACAGCGGCAGCGGCAGATCGAGAATCTGCAACTGCCTTGTAACCTACGATGGTGTTTGCAAGGGCTGACCCGAAGGCAAGAGCGTCGGCCGCCGCGCGATCAGCGCCCGGGCCACCAAATATTGCGTGAGTGGCATTAGCTACCACGGCAGATTCGAGGGCACCCTGGCGAGCGTCGGCCGCATCCGCCACCAGCCCTGCCAGGCTTGCGGACGCGTCTGCAAAATCGGCGACCTCGCCGAGCGCCTCGATGGCGTCTGCCATCGCATGTTCATCGCCGACGAACCTATAGTAGGTAGTCCCATCGCTATTCGTCTGAGAATACGATAGATAAAAAGTTGTTGGCACGAGCGTGGTAATCTCACCAATTAATGTAGTGGCATCGCGATCAGACAAAACACCATAGAACGATCCCTTTTTTATCGAGAGCCAAACCTTTTGACTCGGATCTGCATTTACGGTGTACAAATAAGCACGAAAACCATCTGACCCATAAGGATAAGGGATCGGTTTATCATGTAGCGCTAGGTTTTCAGCCAAATCTATCGCTTTGGCGAGCTCGCTAATTTCCGTCAGAGTTTGAGTGTGCGACAAGTCCATTTCATTTGAGATTCGCGATGAAGCCCCGTCATCAAGGTATTGTTGTGTATTCAGAGCGATATTCGGCACTTCCTCCGCCGAAGGCAATTCGCCGGCTCTAGTGGTAAAGAATCCGGTAATCGAGATGCTGGATGGCATTGTCGTCGCGGTAGTTGGATCGAAATTCGGATTAGCATCTTGATAAGCGTCGAGGGCGCCAATTACCCGATCGATGGCGGGCGAATCCAGTCTCATTCCATTGGCCAGCGTTACGGATTGCAGCCGATGGTGACTTGACGCGAACCAGCCTTCGATAGTCACCGAGTCGAATTGACCAATGACTTGAATTTTAAGTGAATCGCCGTCCCGGCTGAGCCAAAGCTTATCCGGCACGATACCGTCACCGAGTGACAGTGTCCCGCTAGGACCTGCGGTGACAACATTCCCGTTCAGTATCGACAGGTGCCCATCGCCAATATGGAACACATATGTATCGTTACCACCACCGCCGACAATTTGATCCCGGCCGCCATGCCCATCCAGGATATTGTTCCTGCCGTCACCGTACAGCCTGTCATTTCCAACTGTGCCAACAAGGTTTTCGATATCGTAGATCACACCACCAAGACTATCGGTCCCCTGAAGGAGGTCGACCGTGACGCCTATGGCATTCCATTGGTAGGTCACAGTATCGATGCCACCATTGCCATCAATCAGATCGCTGCCGCCATGTCCCCAAATCATGTCGCCGCCAAGGCCCCCAATCAGCGAATTCGTGTACTTGTCGCCGATCAGCGTGTCGCCGTGGTTAGACGCCACAAGGTTGCGGACATGTACCTGGCCGTCGAAGAAGAGGGGCGCCCCCTGAAGGCTGCGTAAACCAGCGAAGGCTGTATCGGCGAACGAAGCAGTTTCTACTCCGACTATATTGCTCACGAGATCCAGGTCATCGGGCGACAGAGCCGCCATATCGACGATGGTATCACCAAAGACAATCCGCGTGCCGCCTGTACTATTTTCTGCAATCGATATCTCATTACCGCCATTGAGAAAAACCAACTGATCTTCCTGTGCCCCAGCCGAAAAACTCGAAATCGTAACGTGGTCAGACCAGGATCCTACATAGAAGTCGTCTTCACCGGCTCCGCCCACGAGGGTTTGGTTGCCCTGTCCGGCGATCAGCAGCTCGAATTTGCCCGTGGAAGCAACGGTTTCTCCGGGAAGCCCAATCGCGACACGCTCATAGTTACCAGCCTCGGCGACGGCCGACAAGATCGGCCTCAGACTCTCCATAAGTTTGGCAAATACCAGCGCGCCATCCGCCAGCCCTGCGAATGAAGCTTCGGCGATGGCTGCGTCGGCTGAAGACCAGTAGGTGAGTCCACCGGCAAGATGCTTTGTGGCCTCGTGATTGACCGGAACAAGGTATGACAAGGAGCTATTTGCCACGGAGATGGATCGTCCGGCATCTGCCGCCGCGGTGTAACTACTCACATAAGAAGCGATTGCGTCGCCCCAGGCGGTGGTGGCCTGCTGCGCACTCAAGGCCGCTGATGCCGCTTCCGCTCCTAGCACCAAATTCGCGGTAACGGCGTCATGCTGTGCATCCGCGATCGCGTTCGCGCCCTGTGCAATTGCCGCCGCCGCCGCGTGCGCCAAACTAACAGCTGAGGCGATTTTTTCGAGGGCAAGCAATACATCTTGAGCACCGGAACTTTGAAAGACATAGCCTCGGCTGTCCGCGCTGGTGAAGCCAGGAGCAGAGTAACTGCCAGCGGTACCAAATACCGTAATCTTACTGCTGTCGGGCGCGTACCCTCCAATCCCAGAGGAATACCCGGAGATGACCTGCCGACGCTGGACCATATGCTCATGAATCGCGTCAACTTCTGTCGTGAAGGCCGTCGGCAACGTGCCCAGTTGAATAGACGCCGCTTCCGCCTTGCCCGCCGCCGCCGCCGGCAGTCCCTCTGCAACAAGCTCGGCGAAGAGGAGCGCAGCAACCTGCATGCCCGTCGAGGTTTGCAACGATCCGCTGTTGCTCGTCAATCCGATATCGACAATGTCGTGTCGCGTCCCATCAACGAGAGTGTAGCCGGCAGTGGATAGAACGGCGTTGCCATTGATGATTTGATCAACACGCACGTCGCGCAGATCAATCGATTCGATATTGAGCTCAGCCAAACTGAAGAGTTCGTCTGCCGCAGATTGGCCGTTGCCGTCGCGATCAATCCAAACCTTTACCTCGTCAAAATAGCGATTACCAGAATCGGGATCAGTCAATGAGGTAGACCTGCTGAAGATCGTCGCCCCACCACGCGCAAGTGTCGCCAATGCCTGGAAGCCGTTCTGCTGTTGGTTTGGTGGGCCGCCTGTTACCGAAAAGTGAGGTCCGAACCATTCGGTTGAGTCGTCAATCGTACCGCTACCGTCCCTATCAAGGACCAGAATGCCGTCATCAGCACCGACCCAACTCACAAGCGACCTATTACCTGTGCCATTCAGGTCAAAATATGCGGTGGATTCCGGCGTTGGTATCAGGCTGATACCCTGTCCGTTAAGGTCCAGAATCAGAGGGGGACTAAACCCCCCATAACCGATAACATTTACTGTTATTATACTTGGGAAATCATGAACAAACCGTATGGCATTGCTTATATAGCCCACACTACTGTGATACGCTGCCCCAACACCGAGAGCGCCGCGGTGAGCTCAGGGAGGAGACCAGAAAGTTGTATGTCGGCCCATTTAGTCGGAATGCTCCCAAGATATAGACGCTGGACCAAGTAGCCTAAGAGTAGTGAGTTTCCCTCCAGGCGCACCGCTGAGTCCACCAGGGCCACTACATCGGCGCCCAAGCCATCGGTCATAAATGTATTGATCTTCTCAAACTTGGTCGTAAGTTCGGCCAAGACTTCAGCGCTGCTATCCGATGCACTGCTGCTTCCAGCTTCTGAATAGAAATCCTTCATCCATTGAGGAATGTTCGAGCCGCTGAAGGTTTCTCCCATAAATCTTACGGCAGTCAGGTCGTACTCGCCGTTGGCAGAATTGAGTACGGTATCGAACGATAAAGAACCATCGGCCTTTTCGGCACGCGAGGAGATTTGCCCATTTGTTATGGTCCACGCCTGATTCCAGCCCGCCTCCGTCGGTCGCGTAATTGTGATTGACTGGCTGTCGACCGAAAGCATGCTGCCAATTGGAGCGATCAAGACATCCCCCCCCCAAGGCTCACTCCGAAGCTACCGTCGTCATTAAAGGTGATGGTGCGGCTCAGCCCTTCAGGCCCGGCTCCAAGTGTTGCACGCAATTTTCCGTCTGGAGTAACCCCTAAAGTTGCGGCATTGCCAGTAAAGACGAAATCAAAGCCACCCTCCAAACTTATGGTTACCGGCGACGTGGGATCGAAAATGACACCAGATTCCCATGATATACTGCCGTGTTGGACAAGTTGGCCATTCTTGTAAACCTTAATAACGTTCATTCCATCAGGGTTGTAGGTTTCCTCTACAGTGACGCCGATTTGCCCCGTTGTCGCCGGCAAGGGGCGAGAAATCACCAGAGTTCCATCGGCTCCAATAGCAAAGCTAGCATCCTGGTAGTATGCCGCCATATACACGATCAACGAGCCTAATGATGTTATATGGGGGGTTTCGCCAGGTTCCCGCCCAGAATAGTACTCGACGAAACGCTCGGGGTTATGCCAATATTTGCTGCCGACATAATCGATCGCTGTGGTTACCGCTACGCCCGATCCGTTACCATCGGCCATCATGTACCAGTAATTGTTATTATTAATTAATAACTCCCAGTACGATGGACTCTCTCGACTAATCGCTAAGTAATCTGGTTCGCCTCCGACGGAGGGTAGTTCGATTTGCCTTCCAATAGAGGATCCTCCGGCAATAGGATTTGTACCGGTTATATGGTCGGCGGAAAAGAAAACATTCTCATAGTGCTGATCCAGCCATGCTATTTCGTTCGGCGGGAAGCGCTGGCTCAGTGTTTTATCGGCATTGATCGAAGCATAGGTCTCGACATACACATCAGCACCAGGGTGATCTTGTCGGTACCTCAAGGCGGCTTCTTGTGCCAGCCCACCGCCAAGGGACTGTCCCGTGAATTTGTCAATTTTATTGTAACCTCCGACCAAATACTGATTATTCCGTAACCATTCATCTGCGTTACGTGTAATATCAGTAGCCGTGTCAAATGCCGGCACGTCTTCTTGGCCATCCATTATCTGTATGTCTGTGTGACCATCTGTAAGTTTATCGCCGAGCGTCGAGTTTTCGCCCGTTATTTCAGATCCTCGAAATACCATTATGGTCTTTACGATTTCTCCCTGCGTATTCTTCACGCCCACAAGAACACCTAAAGTGTTCGTTTCTATATTTGTCTCGGAGTAAAGCTTTACAAAGCTTTGACCAGCTGGAAGAGGGTCGAGCTCAGAGTATACCCAGGAACTAAGAGAGGCAGTATCAAGACCGGACATGCGATTTCTCTCCTGCGCTCAAGTTTTTATGCAATAGATGGCGATGCGCTTTGCGAAACCTGCGGCAAGGCAATCGCCCCGTAGGGAGAACGCCACGGTGACCGCCATCATTGACCTGCTTCCTTCGACGATGGTTTGAACGACAGTGGCCGTGCGGATATCGATCAGGAGCACGCGGTCGACTGCAGCGACGGCGAGCAGTGGCAACTTTGGATGAACCGCGAAGTAATTCCCGGCGAGGAGTTTGATGTTTATTTCTCCCCGCTTAGTCAGGGAGGGAACATCGAAGATCTTGATCTTATGATACTCTTCTGCTTCGAGTTGCTCGCGGGTAAGAGTATGATCCGAGCCGTTACTTGTGCTGTGTATGCCCGCAACGAGATACTGGTCGTCAGAGGTCAGGGCGATCGCGGAAACAGTCGCCGGAAATGCCCGCACTTTGCCGCTACATGTCGCGGCCTGTACATCGCACAATTGGATTGTGAAATAGGAACCGATGGCCAATGTTTTCCCGGTTCGGGACAGGGCAAGGGATGTCTCACCGCCCGTTCCATACAGTTCAAACTTCGACCGGACAGACAAAGTCTGCATGTCGATCGACGAGAAATAGTGGGAATATCCAGATGGTTGAGCCAGGCCAGTGAGGCCATCTGCGCTTAACGCGAGCTCCGCTGCGCTGTTTCGATAGCTCTCGATGACGGGAGGAAGTGGACCAGGGATCGCGCCGGTAATCTCAAGGGTGTCACCATCGCGGATGGAGAACATATCGGTGTCGGGGCTAGGTAACTCGTCGATGGACTGGCGGGGGCGGAGAACCGCGTCTCCGCCCGCCGAATAGGCGATGACATGACTGACGGGGCCTTTGGCGAAAATATCGGCGACTATCGTACCGGTGGCGGTATCCATGACAGCAGTAGCGTTGGAGCCATTATGAACAACGGCAATGCGCCGACCATCGGGGCGCCAAGCGAGGCCGACGACCACCGCGTCGAAATTATTCGATTCGACCACCTTCTCCAGCGGCTGCGACCACAGCCGCATCGCCGCTGCCGGGTCTGCTGGCAAGGGCGGGCGGCCTACAGCACCCTGCGGTCCGGTGGGGGCCTGCCATTGCACGAGAGCCGTTGTCAATGCAGCCACGAGTATAAGCGATACCGCCACCAAGCCCCACCACTTACGCCTTGTCATGACAATGCTCCCGAGGCAATCCACCGCCAAAGCTCTAAGCCCCACACACAGATGGCCAATTCAACCGATCCTTGGACCGGCCTCCACTAAAGTACTTATGAGCGATGAGAGGCTCCGCTTCTTTGTATTCCCGAGATAACTCATTCGACCTACAAACCTATATTCGGGTATGTCACAATGCTCTGAGGTTTGGCGCCGTCCCTGGCAAAAATAGCTGCCAAATTGTCAGAGACAACACCATCGAATGGCGCTGCCTGATGGGCGGTACCAAGAAATCCACTTTTTGAGTGTATAGAAGTCCAAGGAACGATCAATCGTTGAATTGTTACGGTATTATTACACTTCGTAGATCGACGAATTTTTGCTCGCGACCAGGCGTCTGGATAGCGGCATCCCCTGCGCCTGGGTGCTCGCTGAAGCGCTCTACGGCAGCGACTATCGGTTCCGGAATATGCTCGAAGATCGTCGTCAGCCCTACGTGCTGGCAATCCGCTCCGACCATACCCTTCGTCTGCTCACTGAGCAGGGATTGCTGCAAACCGATCCCAAGGAGATGGACAATCCTCAAGGCCGGCACTCTCAACGCAATCAGGAAACGGCGGCACTGACCGGGACACTGGGCCTGTCAGCGCTTCCCGGACGACAGCGCAAATGCAGTTTTGTGCTGTAATAAATCGCCTTATTGATCAAAATGAGTTCGCAATTTTGATCTGTCGAGTAGGCAGGCTTTACATTGTACTTTGCTGATCTGACGACCTGACGAACGTGCTTCAACCGCTTCAAGGAACACCATGAATTCGGACCAAATCGCTCTCCCCTCGGCCGACAGCGACGTGGCGTCGGCGGGCAAAAGCCAATCGGCGTCGACTGTCCTCGCCGCGCGACTGGCCGCGGCCTATTGCGAGGGCAATCGCATCGCGGCGGCAGACCTGCCCGCCATGATCGTTGCCGTACACAAGACGCTCGCCGGCCTTGGTGCGGCGCCTCAGGCCACGATCGAGGCGCGAGCACCGGCCGTGCCACCGAGGAAGTCGGTCACAGACGACCACCTCGTTTGCCTGGAGGATGGCTTGAAGTTCAAGTCGCTGAAGCGCCACCTGCGCGTCAGTCATGACTTGACCCCAGCCGCCTATCGGCAGAAGTGGGGCCTGGAAGAGAGCTACCCGATGGTCGCGCCGGCCTACGCCAAGTACCGCTCCGACCAGGCTCTCGCCCTCGGCCTTGGGCGCAAGGCAGAGGTTGCACCGCCCCCACCCGCGGCGAAGGCCAAGCCTGGACCAGCCCAGTCGAAAGCATCGAAAAAGCCAGCCGGGCAAAGCGCCAAGGCGCCGCCTACGCCGACCAAACGAAGTGCGGAGCCGACCTCGTCCCCTGCCGAGTCGAAAGCGCTGCCGCCGATCCGCTACCCTGCAAATCGGTTTGCAAAGAAGGCGACCTAAGAAGTTATAGATGCCCGTGTTCTGGATCCGCTTCGTGCCGCTCATTGCGAGTCGCGAAAGCAGCCGCATCGGGGTCATGTGTAATTCGGTATGTGCTACCCTCGCGCTTCAGTGCGTTTACAGACAAACGCACTGAAGCACGTTAGGAGAAAGCCGAGGGCTCTCTACTTGCAGTCGTCGGACCGCAGTTCGGTGCAAGCGAGACGACTGTCGTCATCGACGGCAACATGCAAATGGTCCCAGCCAATGCCGCGATTTACGCGCCATGCCAGTGTAGTGGCTGACGTCATCGATACGGACAAGATTCTTGGTGTCGATGTAGATCAATTCGCCCGATCGCTCACGCTAGTAGCGCACGAGCGCTGGCGGCGAGACGCGACAATCGTCGCCTCGGTCCGCCACCTCGTGACGCCGTGGGCTGTGGCGCGGCCGCGGCGAGCGACCGGCCACGCCCGGCTCGCCCTCGGCAGCGAAGCGATGGCGCCATTTGCGCACGATACGTTTGCGCACGGTACGGGCGGTGACGCCCTGGCCCCCGCCCAACCGTCCGTTAAGCTTTTGTCCATCCACGACACCTAGTGAGACCCAGCGCATCCTATCACCAGCAGGTGACCGGTCTCGGCTTATCTGCTGGCACAAGGCCGTCCGATTGGCGCAGGGTCTCCGGAAAGCCGATAGCTAATGGAACAGGCGATGCAGCTGTTAGCCAAGACGACGCCATTAATGCCTTGGATCAACCCCGCTTGAGCTCGCGGCGTTCCGTCCGGCGATTCGGGTAGCGTGATCACCGGCCCATGCACGCAGGACGCAGCATCACCAATCTGCACCGATATCATCTGCTGGGAAATTCTAGCCAACTGCCAAGTCAGCGGCAGGGGAAGCGCCGCATTTAAGCTGACAATCGGAGACGGTGAGGAAAAATGACCTTCCGTACCTACGGTTATTCCGTGCGCCGGGTTCAGAAGCATCCGGATACGGTGGGTCGCCATGTTAGCCCTTGTGACCCTCGAGGACAGCAGGGCTCGCACCGGCGACAACAGGTCGCCAAATCCCTCGACAGCACCTGGCTGCAAAATACCTTCCGAAGTGAGCGTGATCAAGTGGACTTCGAATGGAGGCAGTCGCCCTCCCGGGAGTTCCCCACTCAACTGCTGAACTTGCTGAAGTTCCATAACAAGATCGAATGCTGTTTCGTCACCAGAATTGTCTATGTAGCCGCCATCGACCAACCGGAACTCCGTCTTGCTGGTGATGAAGCGGGCCGCCGGCATAATCCAAGGGAAGCGGGCGCTTAAGCCCAACGCGGTGCTGAATCGGATATCCTCGTCTGCGCCCAACGCCTCCCATCCGTCGTCGATGAATTCGCCGTCCACATAGTGTGTGTAGCGCGTCCTTTGATGAAGAGTGCCGGCCTGCAGCGGACTGTCGATAGACATGAAGGGAGTTACGACCACGCGCATCCCATTCTCGACCTGGGTCGTGTTCGCCAAGACAGCCGGCGCAACACCATCCGGCCGCCAAAAGTCCAAGTATGGCTTTGCCAGCGGATTGTCGGTATCCGGCAGAACCTCGCTCCATGCTCGCTCGAGTCCGGTGTCGAAGATCTCGGCCCTGTCGCCCCGCCAAATCGACATGGGAATAAATGCGCGCGGCAGATCACCGAAAAGCATCGACGCCATCACCGGTGCGAGGAAATCGCGATCGATGATCTGTCTTGTTTTCAGCTCGAACGAGCCTGGCGCCAACGTGCCAAAGGCACATTCCGTCCAACGCCCGTTGGTAGCGAATGACTTCGCCAGCGCTGCAAAGACGCCCGCTCCTACCGAACCACCCGAAACCGAACTGATCGCGAAGATATGCTGTGAGAAGCTTGGGCAGCGATCTTGCATTCGAGCAAGGAACGTGGCGGTAAAATCGGCGGCGTAGTGGCCACCGCCCGAAGCAGAGATGATAAATATCGGGTAGGGCCGACCTGTGCTTAGAAAATGATCCAGGTCTCCGCGAGCCGGAAGCCAAGCCAAGAGCGCCCCAGCGGTGGGCACGATACCGATAGCATCCCGGGGCCGTGGCACTTTTGGCGGAATGTGATTGTCGCTGACGTTCCACCACGCGAAGCACCCCGCAACAATGACGATGACGGAAAGCGCCGGGATGTTCCGACGGTCGCGCAATCGAATGAGGATGCTTAGGAACCCACCTGCAAGCAGCAAAAAGAAAAGTACCACGGCCACAGTGCCCAGTAGGGTGGGAAGCCAATACGGAACGAGGGCAAACGCAACCCAGCAGGCAACGCCGAGAACGCATATTGGCGCTGCGAGCCGGCCAAAGCGGGGATGGAACGATTGACCGACCTGAAGGAAAATGATCGCGACCATTACCCCAAGTAGTGCCATTGCCAGCCCGGCCGACTTGAGGATTGAGGGAAGGTCGGATGCCGTACTAAACAATGCGCCAAAAGACCCATCAAGTGCGCCGACGGATTGCCCCATGCCGGCGACCATTGTCCGTGCACCGGCCAGGAATAGCCCGACGGCCGCACCGAGAATGGGCAGCGAAGCGATCCCAGCTACCATCGCGGATCTGAAGCGGCTGTCAGATTGGATCAGGGCCAATCCCAACAGCGCCAATCCGGACGTCAAACTCAAGAGGGCCACAACTGCGAAGATCAGTGGGCCGAGTTGGTCCTTCGCATCCAAGGCCATAATTCGAAAAATCTCATGAACCTGCTCGGGAAGCGACAACGCCGCTGCGGAAACAATAGAAACCAGCAACGGTGCCCTGGCTTCATGCAACAGCTTAAGGCAGCCCAAGAGGCTATCCCTCAATTGGCGAAGTGCCGTTTCAAATCGGGCGTTCATGCTTAGCGTCATCCTCCTCTTTTTTGTTCATGACCAAGCAGTGGAGAATGAATTTTGCGTCGACGGCACTAGGATCTTCGATTGTCGCCCCTCTCGATTCGCCTCGAAGGGCGGCCCTTCCAACGACAGATCACGCACAGCAATCCCCGGGTCGTGTGCGGCCGGTGCCCCCCGATCTGCCCGCGGGCGCCACATCCCCCGTCTCCCGGAAGCGGCGAACCCAGTTGATCGCCGTGCTGATCGCGACCCCGAACCGCGCCGCTGCGTGATGGCACGGCAGCCCTTCCTTGAACACTGCGGCGGCCACCCGCTTCGAATAGGTTTTCGGCGTCCAGGGCTGGCCTCCACCTCCAGCCCATGCCTTGAATCTTCCCGACCGATTGGGGAATCCCATGGTTCAAACCAAGCTAGTCACGATCTAGCCAGATATCGCTTTCCTTTGTCGATTGCTCCGCGCCCAGGGATGCATTTGGCACGGTGTGGGATCTACCAATGTTCTGGCAAGTTCGCACAGGCGTCCGCGGTATGGTTTGCTGCGCTGGAAGTGACGTTTGCGCCCAGCATGGCGGCGACCTTCGGCAAGTTCGCGTTGTCCAGGAACAAGGCGCGTCCCATGGCGAGTGTCGCGTCGATCTGCCCAGCGGTTAGGGTCCAACTGGTCGGGATGCTCTGCATCTTGCGGCGGCAGGACGGATCGGGAATCGCATCCAGTTCGACCGTAAGGAATTCCGCATTTTCCGCAAGCCTCTGCATATTTTCCGTGGCGCTCTTCAGGATTGCCGCCTTTGTCCAGTTGTTTGCCACTAGCGCTTCTCGATAGGCGGCCTCCATCTTGCGGGCGTCTGCGGCCCAGCTTTCCTTGAACAACGCGCGCAGCCGCTCCGCTGCGCCGAAGCTCGCCCGGTCGATCGACGAATTGATAGATGCCAGCAGCATGGAAATGACGCCCGGCGTATTTGGGGCATTGTCCAGGTCCGACGGCTTGAAGGAACGGGCGTTGATCACAACGAACACGATCTTCTTCAATTCGCCGTTCTGGAGCTTTGTAAGTAAGGCCGGGGAAACATCAGTCGTCGTCAGCAGCCTGTAAGGCTCGGCGATACCAAGGTTGTCAGCAATTCCGCCGTCGAGCAGGTGGATATAGCCCTTGTCGCCCTCCGCATAGGTGGCGGCCGTCCTGCCCAGTGCCACGCGGGAGGGATTCTGATCCCACTTCGTTTCTTGGGCCTTGACCAGCCATTGGGGATAGGGAACGGCAGCGCAATGGGGCGTATCCGGCACAGAATAGTTCTTCAGAGTGACGGGGGACAGCGCGACCGGAAAGGCGGCGGATGCCGCCACTGCCGTCGCAATTCCCATGGGCCGCAGGTCACTACACAGAAGATCCATCGTATATTGCGTGAAGGGAAAGGGGATCCCTTCGACCATGTCCGCAGCATTGAGGATCAGATACGGCGGCTGGCGATTCTGCAGGAAATAGTCGAATGTCGCGCCATCGAACAGCGTCCGATTCAGATAGTCGATCAATACGTCGATCCGTTCCCGTTCCGGCGACGCGAGAGCAAGAAGCGAGACGGGATTGAGGCCATTCAGGGCCAGGGCGCCCATTCCATCCTTGCGAACGAAGTCCCGCTCCAGCGTCGCCAGTCCGGCGCTGCCGTGCATGGCGAAATAGGCGGCGGCGACACTGCCGCCGGAGACAGACGAGACAATGTCGACCTGATCGGCGAATGTGTCGCCGGTCGCGGTGCGAATTTCTCCCATCGACCGCAGCACGGACAATGCCAGAGCCGTGGCGCGGGTTCCTCCACCCGAAGCCGTGACAATGACCAGAGTGTCCGGCATTTTATCGGCGGCGCGCGCGGCCCAATCGTACGTCGGTCGAGAATCCTGAATGGGCAAAGCTTCGTTGCGCACCGGGTAGGCGCAACCACCGACCCCGAGCAGCAGGGGGAGGACGCAACAAGCTAGCCTCGTGCCGACGCGTAGTCCTCGAGGGAGAAGGTGGCGCGTCACGGCAGGGGCTCCGGCGGGATGACCCGGGTGAGGCGGACGTCTATATCCTGGTTTCCGAGGATTGCCAGGCGATAATCGACCTGTCGCTTGCTGTTGACTGTTTCGAGCACATGGGGACCGTCCGGCAGAATCAACGCGACGGGAATCCGCCCAGCCTTCTCGCTATAGACGCCATCGATATAGAGGAGCCGGTTTCCAGGCGATAGTATCGTCACGATCGGCATAGCCACCCGCCCTTCCTGATGGTCTGTGAAAAGAAGTCGGTGCCCCGTGAGAAGCGGTTCAGGTCGACGGCGGCCCGAGCCCCGATCCGCTGCCCCTCCTCCACCGGGTGCCATCTCGCATGATGACGTGACGACAAATCAAATACAACTTTTCAATGTGCTAAAAACGGAAACCGCCCAGATACCTTTCAATAAACGGCTACCAGGGTCCGGCCATGCCCGGGGGAAAGCCTTCCAGACCCAGCGAAGGCCGGTCGGCGGCGGACATCGTCGAGGCCATCCGCAGGGCGAGGTCCGCGGCGCAGGCGGAACAGCACGGTCTGTCGATGGCCTACCTGATACGGGAGTTCGGCGGCGATGCGCTCGCCTCATGGCGTGCAACCGTGCTCGAGGTGGGGCACGTCGTCGTTTTGTTTGCGCTTTTGCCGAACAGCCGTATCGCTCATGCCTCGATGTTACAGTACCGACCGGTCATCACTACGGCTAAGACTGGAACGACAGGCGGCTCAACTCGTCACTCGTTCGTCAAGCCCATCGTGGCAATTGCCGTGCGGGGACCGTTAAAGGAATCGATCAACCGGGTCGCCAGGCAGGAGTTGATCATTTACCACCATCCTCTGACCGGATCTTGGCCAGAGCACGCACGAACGCGCGAACGGCGTTGCGCTGCTTTGGTGGCAGACTGGCAATCTCGACGGCAAGCTCCTGGGCATGCCGATAGACGCCAGCTAAAGTGAGGCCCCTCATCCCCTCCTCGTCTTGGGTCAACTCCACGGGCGAAACGCCCAGCATCCCAGCAATGCGCAACAGGCGAGCGTATGCCAGTCGGTTTGCTCCTGACTCGTACTTCTGAATCTGCTGAAAGGAAAGGTCGAGCGCCTGCGCCAGTGTAAATCGGCGCCATGACGGGACCCTGGGGCAATATCGGTATAAGTAACTGATACCTATGGGAAAACTGTTGCGGAGATGGGGTCCCGGTCAGCGCCGATCGGGACCCCCGCCTACGACGTGAAAGCGTTTTCACATCAATAGCTTATGGGATGCTCGGCATGGGGGCATACTTCCGAGCCGAATGACATTCGCCCGCATGCGCTACTTCAGCATGGCGCGCAACCGCGTCGCTCTCGTCCTGGCGGCCTTCGCCTACAACCTGAGGCGCTGCCACGCCCTCAGTGTGTCCTGAGCACACCGACAGGCCCCTGTCAGGGGCCGCGACAGCCTTCAAACGCCAAGCCAAGCCGACAAAAAACCGGCCCCCAAGCCCGCCCCAACACTCAACGCCGCCAAATCACCGTCCCGCGCGAAGGTCTCCATGTGAGGTACTTTGATATCGACCACGTCAGTTCCCGCCATTGTGGGATTCGGTGCGTTCGCGCCGAGCCCTTCATCAAGTCAGTCGACCAAGCGGGTGGAGATCCAGAATGCTCGCTTCTTGAGTCGCCACCATTTGGGCCTTTTCGATCATCCACTTAGGCGATGGCCGTGATGGAAGCCCGAAACCGGATATAGGCTCGGTCGACTACAATCCGCGCGCCAAGCCCTCAGGGCTTCTATCGAGCACCATCTTTCAGCGAATCAAACTTGATGATATTGCCAAATAGATGCATGGTTTCCATATTTCAACTGCTGCGGCACAGACGGCAGATCAGATTGGAAGGAGGGACAAGAATGAGAAGGCGGGTGACCAAAGAGGGAATTACAATAAATGCGGTGGCTGGATGCCATGTTGTACTGCTGGGATTCAATATTACTCAGGCTAAACGAGCCGGCCTGCGTGGTTTCGCAATTCGCCGAACCGACCCTACAGAGCAAGAAGTTTATTGGATGAAAGGAGTGAAAACCTTCCGCTCTGTCGAGGCCCACCCTGCCGCCGGCGAGCAATTTTCGAGCCTCCATCACCCGTTTCAATCGTTTCAGTGGGCGGACTATTCTGCCAAGCCGGACCGCGACTACAGCTATGAAATTGTCCCGATGTATGGCGAGCCAGGCACGCTCACCAAGGGCAAGTCCGTCACCGTGACCGTTCACACCGAACCGGTGGAGGCCGTCGATCACAGCGTTTTCTTCAATCGTGGCTCCGTCGCCACCCAGGAATATGCCCGCCGTTTCCAGAACAAGTGGCCCGGGATCGCCGGTCCGGGGCCTATGAATGGCTGTCGCGCGGATTGCTCGAAGGCGTAATCGCCTTCATTACCCGCGCTGAAGACGATTCGTGGGGATTGAAGGGAGCTTTCTACGAATTCCAGTGGCCGGCGGTTCTTGAGGCACTGCGGGCCGCCAAGGGACGCGGCGCGGACGTCGAAATCGTGTTCGACGATATCGAGAACGCCAGCGGACCCAGGGCAAAAAATGAAGCTGCCATCAAGGCCGCAAAGATCAAGGGGCTCTGTGTTCCGCGCCGGAACGGCACGTTGATGCACAACAAATTCCTGGTCTTGACCAAGGATGGTCGGGCCAAGGCCTTGCTCTTCGGCTCCACCAACCTGACGGAAAACGGCATCTTCGGGCATGCCAATTGCGTCCACATCGTCGAGGATGCCGACGTCGCAAAAAAGTATCTTCAGTATTTCGAGATGCTGCGAGGCGACCCGGAACCGGCCGCGGACAAATCCGACTACAAGCTGAAGACAGTTGACCTGTCACCGGCGCCGCTTCCCCTTGCCGCAAACAGCATGAATCCGGTGTTCTCGCCGCGCACCGATGTGAGCGCTCTCGAGTGGTATGCAAAACTGGCAGGCGAAGCCGGCCGAGGCTTGTTCATGACTTTCGCCTTCGGCATGAACTCGCTCTTCCGAACGGTCTTTGCCCGGGATGACGACGTGCTCCGAATGGCGCTGATGGAGAAGGAGTGGACCGGCAGGAACAAGGAGGCGCAGATCGCGGCTATTCGCGAACTGCAACGCCGCCCGAATGTCGTGATCGCCATTGGCAATCACATCCCGCTGACCGGCTTCGACCAATGGCTCGCCGAAATCGAACGTATCATAAAGCACGTCAACATCCATTGGGTTCACACCAAGTTCATGCTGATTGACCCACTGTCGGACGAACCGATCGTCGTCACCGGTTCAGCCAACTTCAGCGATGCAAGCACCAAGACCAATGACGAAAACATGCTCGTCATCAATGGCAGTCAGCGCGTCGCGGACATCTACTTGGGTGAGTTTTTCCGGCTGCATTCGCACTATGCCTTCCGCCAGGCGGTGAGTATCTTCCTGAGCAACAATCCAGACAAGACCCCGGAGGATTTCGCCCAACGATTCCTCACCGAGGATGGGGACTGGACAATCGACTATTTTACACCAAACGACCGGAACGGCCGATACGCTCGCCGGAAATACTTCTCTGGATCCTAACCTTTCGTTGGATAGAAGTAAGTCCTGAGCTCAGCGTTTTGCCGCGTCACGTTTCACAAAGACTCCAGGCGAAAGGTGAACAGCGGCGAGGGCTGCAGTTAGAAGATTGCCACCCCTTCAGAGAACGCCCACCTTCCAGTGACTATGGGCAAAATGAAACCCTATAAGGGAACGGCCGTGAGATTGGTTATGGCGGGGCAGCAGGGGCATCAGCTAATTACTTGAAAGCGCGTATCGCTACAGCGAACAGCGCTTGTGAGGCATTATAATGAGTCAAATTAAACGCCTTCCGCTTATCACCCGCCTCCTCGTGACCGTCAATTCCACTACGCCTGAATTCTCTGCTGAGGATGGCGCAGAAGATGGCGATCCTCCACATCGAATTGCTTCTGGAATGGTCTTCGCGTGGGCGTGCCCGTCTAGTGTCGGCGATTTAGAGCTACCAAAGTTCAGCGGAAATTTTCATTTGCGCATTCGAGGAAAACACGATGAACGGCATTAACGCTTCCACTAAAATCTATGAAAACTGGCTTCAGCGAGAAATCGGTGATGATTTTTTTGCGGATGATCTAGAGGTAAAACACAAAAAGATGCGGGCTAGCCCGTTCTCATTTCTTCGTGCCACGTATTGGCGTTGGGCTGAAATTATTTTCGAAATTTGCCCAGATCTTACGGGAGCACCGAGGGTCCTTGCGATCGGCGACATCCATCTGGAAAATTTCGGAACTTGGCGCGATATCGACGGCCGGCTGATATGGGGCGTCAACGATTTCGACGATGCTGCCGTGATGCCTTACCCTCTGGATCTCATTCGTCTAGCCTGCAGCACATTCCTTATCCGACGAGATAGCAACCCATCAACACACGATATTTGCCATGCGATCCACAAGGGTTACACCGAAGGCCTCGCCAACCCATCTCCTGTGGTGTTGGAACGCGACTATGATTGGCTGCGCAGAATACTCCTGTTGTCGGAACGCGAGCGGACCAAGTTCTGGGAGAAGATTGCTCGCTTAGTCCCCATGGCAGCTCCGGCGCCTTACGAGCATGCACTCCATGCAGCAATGCCCGAGCCGGATCGACCTTTGACGATCTTCCCGCGGAGCGCCGGTACAGGCAGCCTCGGGCGCCCTCGCTTTTTGGCCAGTTGCGATTGGCGCGGCGGCCCCGTGTTACGAGAAGCTAAGGCACTGGTAGTCTCGGGATGGTCAATTCGTCATGCGCCCGCCGACAAAACCATACGCGCCGGTGAAATCGCTACCGGCAGGTTTCGTGCGCCAGACCCGCACCTTCGTTTGGCGGACCGTATCGTTGTCCGCCGTCTCTCGCCTAACAGTCGCAAGATTGAAGTGAAGGATGCCGCCGATGAATTGCTGTCCCTCCAGATGCTAGAGTTAATGGGACGCGAAATCGCAAACTGCCATGCGGATGATCCGAGCCGCCTTAGCCAGCTCAGGGAAGACGTAGCAGGCCGCAAAAATGGGTGGTTGCACACGCCCGCGAAGATCGCCGCGGAGAGAATAGTGCACGATCAGGCGGAGTACGTTGCGTGACGCACATGGGCGGAATGTAACGTTAGGATGATCTTGTATTCTTAGCCCTCGATCTCAGCTCGGAGGAAGTCGAACATGCCGTTGAAAAGCTATGCGGTGCTTAAAGGACGCCCGATCAGCAACCGCCTCGCATCGGGTGCAAGCCCACACTATCAGGTTCTTGTTTCAGAAAACGGTACACTGCATCGCATTGCCGTAAATGTCCGCTCGCAGGACGGCAGCGAGGTCGAGTTTCTCGTTAGGTCGCGGTTCGAGCACCCAATTACGGAAAGTCTCGCAGCGCTGCCTGAAGGGTTACACCCGATCGTCAGCCGCCCGGGGGAATAGCGTTGGACTTCATTCGCGGCAACCTCATGCAACCGTGGGAGTTGAAACCGCTTCCGCTGTCAGCGGCGGGCCCAGACAACGATCTCAACGAGAAGATCGATGCCTATGTGCAACGTGCGATGTCAGACGAAGAATCCATGATTTACGCCTTCGGCGAAACCTGGGGGCCCGAACACGACAAAGCGGACAGGTATTTCGGGTTCAAGCCCGGTCGGGGCATTCATGACATCCACTTCAATCAAGGAAATCCGCCCGGACCTTTCGCAGGCCAGAATGCCCCTTATCAGGACGGGGGCTGATTCTGGAATTTCCTAAGGATGGGCAATGGGTAGCGATATTTCTGAAGTTCCAGACGCAAGCTTGGCATTCGAGTGATGCTGACGGATCGACCATTATCCGCGCCGATAGCGACTTCCCCGCAGCGCCGCACACACCTGTCAACCGCGACCACATCCCTCCGCTCGACGTGCCAGATGGACTTATTCGCATCATTGCGGCTTATGTGAACGACGTGAAGACGCCGGAGCGAGAAACCGTCACTCTGCTTAATACCGCTGATATCCCGATCGACCTTGCCGGCTGGACAATCAAGGACAAGCAGAAGAATAGCTTGCCACTCAGTGGTTCGATAGCCGCGGGTACAACGAAGATAATCGAGATTGATACACCGGTTACTTTATCCAAC
The DNA here is from genome assembly GCF_003590945.1 of Oleomonas cavernae. Lineage (NCBI taxonomy): Bacteria > Pseudomonadati > Pseudomonadota > Alphaproteobacteria > Acetobacterales > Acetobacteraceae > Oleomonas > Oleomonas cavernae. The sequence goes on from NZ_QYUK01000011.1 coordinate 3,775,350, forward strand.
AAAGGCGGGATTATCACGCTATTAAACGCCCAGGGCGTCAAGGTACATGGTGTTTCCTATACCAAAGAGGAGGCAAGGCAGCCTGGTCGGACGATTCCCTTCCAGAACTGATCAACTGCTCCCGTCGCGACCATCATGATGCTGGCTAAAATCGCGTAACCGCGATGAGTTGCGGTTACGCGAGATAGCGGCACTAATTGGCTCGCCCTATTCAATTGGTTGCGAAAGCGTAGCCCGAGGGGAATCAAGCAATTACATCATCGCGTCCGCTTAGATCGCATCACTGTAGGATCCAGCACATTTCACGCTGGCGCTCAGGGGTAAGCGCCCGGTGTGTATCGCCACATTGGACAACGTTATCGTTGGACCACAGTCCGAAAAACACGCCGGCCGGTTACTTCGAACTCACCCAGACCTCAAGCACACCAGGGTTGATAATGGGCGTGAAAACGGTTGTCATTGGTCGCTCGGATAGCTTTTGGGCTTCGACAAGTCGTGCGAGGGCCGCTGCGGCAGTTGCATCGGTCGCTCGACCGTATCGGACCTCCGCCAGGCCGGCAGCCGCCGCGGTACGCTCTCCGCCGCTTCCTGCGCCCTGTACGCCCCACCCGGCGTCCGCCCACTTCTTCATCATTGCTTTCACATTCTCTCGCTCGATCAGGCCCGCGAACTGCACAAACACTCGATACGACGCCGGATCGACAGGTAGAGACGCCACCATCCGATTGTAAATTTCTCCTGCCGGCCCCACCCGAGCAAGGTCACCGGTGATGATCCGGTGAACGACCTCGAATTTCCCAGCCGAAAGGGCAGTGACTATCTCTTCTTTCCGTTCCATGAACAGGGCTACCGCAATTCGAGCCGCGGTTTCAGGCCTTGCTGCATCGTCCGGCGAAACCAACAACGCGTTCCCCAATCCCAGCAGTTCACCCATGCGCTGATAGGCGGCCTTCCCTGTAATGAAAATATACCCGCGGCCCCTGAAGCGTACGCCGTCGCCCGGCTCGATGTTTCCGGCGATGCCCTCATAGCTGCGGCCCGCGATTTCGCGCTCCGTGAGCGAGTTGAACCACACCGTCGAATGAGCACATTCAGCGACGATCGCGAGTCCCAGCCCAACATCGTCCACGCCGAATTCCCTGAATGCCGCAAGCAGATAGGGCAGATGCATCCTGATCCGTTCCGCTGCAGAGGGTTCCAGGTGCGCAACAAATTCCACGGAGATTGTATTGATGACAGCAGCTACCGCGCTTGCCTGTGCCGGAGTTAGTTCCCGAGACAACCCACCAAGCGCCGCAAGCTTTTCCCGGTTGATCTCAGCTTCCTGCTCCGCGAGGCCAGTCAGGAAAGCGCGCCGGTCAGCAATCTTCGTTTCAAGGTCGACAATCTTGGTGTGGAACACACCAGCATCATCCGTCCGGCCCTCCCGGACAGCCTTGTCCTTCAATTCCACAGCCTCACTCAGTTCGGCCTGGAGTTTTGCTATCTCGTCAGTCGTCGAACCTTTTTCGCGCGCGATCTTCTCCGAAACCTTCCAGTGCTCGGCCATCCGCGCGGAAAATAGCATTTCGTCGTCGTGCTTTTTCTTTGCCCACACACTAAGCGGGTGTTCCGGCAACTCTGAGATCGCGTCCCAGAGCATGAGGCGGGTCGGCTGCGTTGTATCCTTCTCAATCAGCATCTTCAGGAATTCGGTGGCAATCTTGCTCTGCTGTTCGATCCGCGCCAGGCTTTCGGCGCGGCGTTTATCGATCCAGGTCGTCAGCGCCTGACCGGTCGTGATGATCAAACCCAGCAGTGTGACCCACGCGGTTATCTTGGTGGTGTCGCTCATGGTCCTGCCTAGCGGCCCCCTTGGTTCATTCCAATAGCGGACAAGCTGCTCATCCAACGGTGGTTGGTTTCGCGGGCACACGGGGACCACATACCTACCGCAGCGTTTCCGGAAAAAAGCCCCGCAACACCCCCACTTCCCGTGCATCCTATCTTTGCATGCAACTACTGCACAGTAAAGAAGGAGGTGGCCCCCGATTGCCTTCCGCTCAGATCAGGCCTCCGAAACCCTCTATCGGTCAAAATCTCGAGCACTGGAGAGCACCAGCACTCTCGCCCTCCAAAGCTGGTTTGAACCCGTGGGGCTTACGGGAAGGCACAAAGACGTGCGGGAACCTGACGGGGGACAACGGCTCACACACTTGGCAGAAGCTCGATAGATTTGCTCAGCATCGCAACAGCCCGCGCCCGAATCCTTGGTGAAGATCGCTTTGGCAGCATCAGAAACCGATCAGATATCAGGGCAAGCTTTTCGAAACATAGCTTCTTTTTTGTAACTCGTGCCTTCCCGCAGCGACAGAGAAAAAACGCGGCGTCAACACATCATCAAGTTCGCCAACCCGAGCAAGGTGACTGCGAGATACTCAAGCCTGAACTCTTTGACGTTGTGTGTCGCTTCGATTCGATCCCGGGCAGATGAGCCGTTGTCGACGCGGCAAAGGCATCGCGGCGAACGCCATGTTCCACCGCTTGAGCCAGTAGGCTGCCAAGTTGCGTGCTGTTCTTGACGTTCAGGGTATTTCAACTCAATCGCACTGAGCGAAACGCGGCTCGTTAACCAGTTTTGAACCAAGCCGAGCGACCATGCCGGCATGCGGGAACGTGAATCGGCATTTTCGATTTTGGCCAGCGTGCGGCGGCGCCGGCGGCGCCAGCGGCTGGCTACGTGGTTTCGTCGCTGGTGGCCGGCATTCGCATTCGGCATCCCCTTAGGCGTGGCTGCCGGCCTGGTGTTGGTCGATCCCGCACCCATGTTGGCAGTCTTCGAACCCGGCCCGCCTACACCGCCTGGTGCCGTGGTCGGGCGGGCGTCCGTCGTCGATGGCGACACGATCGAGATCCACGGCGAGCGGATCAGGATGTTCGGCATCGATGCCCCCGAAAGCGGGCAGCTCTGCCAGGACGCCAAGGGCAGCGACTACCGTTGCAGTCAGCAGGCCGCCAACCACCTAGATGGCCTGATCGGCTGGTCTACGGTCTCTTGCGAGGGAAGTGAGCGGGATCGATACGGCCGGTTGATCGCGACTTGCACGGCCCGTGGGCAAGACCTCAGCGAGAAGATGGTCCGCGACGGCTGGGCGATGGCCTTCACGCGGTACTCATCACGCTATGTCGGCGCCGAGGCTGCCGCGAAGGCGGCCGGCAACGGGATCTGGACCGGCAGCTTCACGCCGCCTTGGGAATGGCGCGAAGCCCACAGGTAGCGCGCATCGAGCCGCGGCCTGGCTGCCGTCACCCGTTCCCGACGCGATCGCCGGCGAGGGTCGCCGCGGAAACGCTCAGCTGCTCGGCAACCTCGGCAAAACGCGCCCGGACATAGAATGCCCGCCCCGCGGTCTTGAGCAGGATCACCGTAACGTGCTCGTCGTGCCCATGCTGATGGAAGCCGGCGACCTCGCCAGCCTCGACCGCGATCGGCCCGGCCTCCTCCTCGCCGTTGACGTCCCAGAGGGTGAAGGTGACGAAGGTCATATGGTATTCCCCTGCAGCGATGTTGCCCTGAGGCATTTGCCGCTCATGGCCGCGACGGCCACCGGTCGCTGGCGTCCAAGCCGATCCGCCGGCCATCCCGCTTGGCGACGGCGGCCCGCACCGCGGCCCAGAACCGAAAGGCTTCCCGCCCCCTCGCCTCGCGGAACGCGGCCAGCGCCGCCGAATAGGCAAACTGCCCATGCTCCTCGACCAATTGTGCCACCTCTGCCTGGACGGCGGACCGGAAAGCCCGGCGGCGGCGGAGGTAGCCGAAGATCATTCGCTGTTCGGGTTGACGGCGGTGAGCGCCTTGGGGTCGGCATTGTAAACCGACGGGTAGCGCTTGGACCAGTTGGCCGCCCCGCCGTCGGGCGGGTATGACAGCACCAGGCCCTCGAACTGGTCGAGCTTGCCGAAGGGGCATGGCGTGGTCCGGCTGTAGGCGTTGGACGATTGCAGCTCGGTGCCCGCGACCACGTAGGCGCCGGTCTCCTTCGCCAGACGGCGCAGGAAGGTGTCTCCGTTGCCGGTGAAGCCCAGGGCCTTGATGAAGGCGCCATCGCCCTGCGACGCGGTGTCGGGGCCGACGATGCGCCCGACCAAGCAGGCCCTGACCCAAATCTTCTCGACCAACCCCTTCCAGCTCGCGAACAGCCCGAGGTCGCTCGTGCTCACCCCTTTGCCTAACTGCAGATAGGCCGGCGCCCCGTGGCAGGAGATGACGAGTTCCTTCAGCTTGCCGCCGGGGGCGCCCTTGGCGACCTGGGCGGTCCAGCCGACGATCTTCTCGACGTTCTCGTCCTTCGAGACCTCCCAGGTATTCCACATTTGCACGCGGACCGGCGCCCGCTCGTCGTTCAAGCCCATGTGGGGCGCTTTGATGTCGATCACCGTTTCCCTCCCCCGAGGAAGAAGCGACAGCAAAATACCACGCTTTCAGCTTGCCGCCGTGACCGTTGATACAAACCGGTCCCGCCCGCCCACAAGGCTTGTCACGGGCTTCCTCTCCAACGCCAGCAGAGGCTTGCAGCCTCCGATTTTAGAGCACATGCTGTGGTTGTGAGGGCGCTACAGGGGCGGCGAGCAAATGTTGGGTTGCGAATTCATCGACACCAACGGTGATGATGTCTCTGTCATCGCTGCGGAAGACCTTGTCCGCGTTGATATCAAGGTCCATTCCCTCTCCGTCATAAGGCGAGCCTGCTATTCACTAGCGGCCGACTGTTGGTTCTGGATCCGGGACGACGATGACAATCATGTCGTTGTCGAGATCGCTCGGCGCCAAGCTGACAGCGACCTGCTTTTAGTCAGGCGGCGGTTGGGTCAGGCCCTAATCGACTTCGGCATCCGGCAACGCATCGAGGATGCTTCCGCCGAGGTACGATCGGTGTTGATTTCGGCCGCGTTGGCAGAGGCCCGGGGTTCGCGGCGCGCGATGTCGGACGAGGACCAAACACCGTGACATCTGGGCGTCCAATCTTTGATGACCTCAGCGCGTTTTCCCCGCGGGGCCCGTATCAGTTGGCGCCTTTGCGCTTCGATGTCCTGCCGGACGCCAGTGACAGGGTGATTCTGACGTCGGAAGCAGGCGATTTCCTGATCACGGATCGAGATGCCCTCGGTCAACTGGTTGATGGCCGCTTGGATTTGGAGAACGAGCTTGCTGAGGCCCTGGTGGCGCGGCAAATGCTCTTCGTCGGCGATGCCGCCTCCCAGGCCGTATCCGCGGTACGATATCGCAGCCGTAAGTCATTTATCCGGGGCGGACCGTCACTGCACCTTTTCGTGGTCACATTGCGGTGTGACCACTCGTGCCCTTACTGCCAAGTCTCTCGACAAGCCGATGGTGCCGATCGTCGATTCGACATGACCCAGGAGACGGCCGCTGGCGCGATCGACCTGTTGTTCTCGTCACCCAGCCCAAATCTGACTGTCGAGTTTCAGGGCGGAGAACCGCTGCTCAATTTCGACATGATCCGCTGGATCACGGAGAAAATCGCCACACGCAACCTCATTGAGAAGCGCGAGATTACGTTCGCGATCACCACAACACTGCATCATGCCGACGACGGCATGCTGGCTTTCATGCGGGAACACAAGTTTGAGGTCTCAACCTCCCTCGATGGGCCAGCCGAGCTTCACAATCTCAACCGCCCCCTCAAATCAGGCGATAGCTATGCCAGAACGACCGACGGCATCGAGCGAGCAAGAGCGGTTTTAGGGCCCGACAAGATATCGGCCCTGGTCACGCTGACGACGGAAAGCCTGAAGGCGCCCGAAGCGATCATCGACAGCCACCTTACCCTCGGCTTCCGATCGATCTTCCTTCGGCCGCTGAGCCCATTCGGCTTCGCCATCAAGGCAAAGCGCCGAATCGGCTATCAGGTGGACCAGTTTCTCGAATTTTATGGGCGAGCAATCGCCTACATGATCAAACTCAACGGCCGCGGCATTGAGGTCAGCGAGGCCTATGCTTCAATGCTCCTCGCTAAGATCATGACGCCTTACGCCCAAGGATACGTAGATTTGCGCTCGCCGTCGGGCGCTGGCCTGGGAGCGCTGGTCTACAACTACGATGGCTTCGTCTATCCCTCGGACGAGGCGCGGATGCTTGCAGAGATGGGGGACCGGAGCCTGGCCCTTTGCCGCGCCACCGACTCCTACGCCGCGCTCATGGCTTCGGCGCCGATGCAGATGCTTCTCCTCTCTGGGGTAGCAGAAAGCCTGCCCGGCTGCAGCGACTGCGCCTACCTTCCCTATTGCGGTGCTGACCCGATCCATGAATTGGCGACGCAAGGAGACCCAGTCGGGCATCGGGCGTTCAGCGATCACTGCCGGCGCCACATGGGCATATTCCGGCTGCTCTTCCGATACCTCGCCTCCGGCGACCACGAGGTGCTCGGCATTCTCCGCCGTTGGGCAACCCAATACATGGGCATCGAGCCCGGTCAGGCAGCGCCCCGATGAATTTGCCCTTGCATGGTTTCGGTGCGGTTGCCGGCGGCTGGCCAAACCTCCCGCTGAAGGCTTTGTCCCTGCGCGAGGCCCTCGCCCTCGAGTATCCGCTGCAAAGGGTAGCAGTCCTGGTGGGGCCTCACGAGAATGTCGCCGACACTACCCTTCGTGCGATCGGCGCTGCGGCCGTTGTCAGGGGTGAACCGGAGGTCGAAACAGGCCTGCCGACCCTTTCCCGCCTATCAGCAGACGGCCTGCTGAATTCAGGCGATGTATTTCGCGTCCGGCCCGACAATGGGCGCGTCAGCGTCCTCTATCGGCGCGGCGCCAATGCCAACTCGCTGCTGGTGACCGAGCGCTGCAACAGTCCGTGCCTCATGTGCAGCCAGCCGCCGCGACCGGAGGATGACGGGTGGTTGATCGGTGAGCTGCGCGACATCATTCCCCTGATCGATCAGGATTTGCCCTCCCTTGGCCTAACGGGCGGCGAGCCGACCTTGCTCGGTGAACGGTTGGCCGAACTGCTTGCCCTTGCGAGGCAGTGGCTCCCCAACACGGGCATTCATATACTATCCAACGGGCGGACTTTCTCAGATCCGCGCGCCTGTGAAAGTTTCGACGGCACGCAGCAACAGGTAACTTGGGGAATTCCACTCTATGGGGCCGTACCTTGGCGCCACGATCACATCGTCCAAGCCCGAGGTGCATTCGATCAGACCATCAGCGGCTTGCTCAATCTTGCAGAGCGTGGTCATGCCGTCGAGATCAGGGTCGTACTTCATCGGCTGACCGCCGATCACCTCTTCGAGATAGCTGGCTTCATCCAGCGTTGCCTGCCCTTTGCGATCCATGTCGCGTTCATGGGGCTTGAGCCCATGGGCTACGCAAAGATGAACCGAGAACTCCTCTGGATCGACCCAATTGACCTAGCGCCGGCACTCACCGAGGCGATCGAACACCTCGATATCCATGGGATCCGTGCCTCGATCTACAACCTGCCACTTTGCCTGCTCCCTGCCGGCTTACGCCGCTTCGCGCGACAAAGCATTAGCGACTGGAAGAATGTATTTGATGCTGCTTGTTCCGACTGCGTCGCCCGTGCGCATTGCTGCGGTTTCTTTGCCTCAACCGGACCTGCTTGGCGTAGCCGTGGCCTCAAGCCGTTGTCGATCGAGGAGTTCGTTCGATGAAACGACGCGATTGGTTGCAGTATCTGAAGCGGATCATCAATTGGACTGTTCCGACGGCGACGCTGGCGTCGAGCATTTGGACCCCAGCCGCAGCTGTGGGAACCATCGCAGTGCCGACGCTGGAGGACAACAGAGATAGACGGGATCCGCTGTCACTGACGGTCCCGCACCGTGTAGACGGGCCGGAGCTCTATGCCCGGCACTCAAGCCATCGCAGCCACCGAAGCCATAGTAGTCATAGCAGCCACAGCTCGCATTACTCATCGAGCGGAGGGGGATACTACACGCCGTCGCCCCTTCCTCCGCCCACATATTCCCCACCGCCACCTCCAACCTATTCACCGCCAACATCGAAAGGTACCCCCACGCCGCTGACGCCTACACCGCGGGATACAACTCCTCGGGCAGGACAAGTGGATGCTACGATTATGACGATGAGGGTTCAGGTTGAGTTGACACGCCTGGGATACTATTTTGGCAAGATTGACGGTATCGTGGGCACCGAGCTTCGGATTTCGCTTCGAAATTTTCAGCGGCATGAGGGACTTGCTGTCAGCGGTGCCATCGACAACGCGACGTTGAGTAGGCTCGGCCTGTCCAATTGAGCGCAAACGAGCAATACAAGAGAATGAACTGATTACCTCAGGGCATTTCTAGAAAAGTCGCTGATACGCTAAGAGGTACAAACCACCAAAATTCGGTGTTCAGGGTATGGTAGAATTTCACTCAGCGCAATTCCCCGAGAATACTCTAGCGGCTACCACGCTGCTTTCTCTTGTGGCAACCTGCGACCGTGCGGAGTCGGAAGATACGCCATGGGCATTGATTCAGAATCCGATCGATACCGCTTCAAAATGCTGAGCCGGCTGGAAGACGAAAATCGCCTACCGACGCCACCTGAGGTTGTTGCGGCACAGCGGACGATAGAGAGGTATCAGCGGGCACAGGTTGAGAGGCGTGACCAGTTGGAGCGCCTGAGTTTTGATCTTCCACATCAATTTGCTTGTCCACAGTGTTTTTGGCGCGATGGTCGGACCACACAACTCTTAGCGGTCCCTGCAGGTACAAAGTCGGAGCGACTTGAATGCATGACTTGTGGCTTCCCTTCCGAAATGCCGCGCTAGGCGGGCCGGGTGGGCGGATAAACCTGCCGGTCACCCTCTCGGCATCGGGGTTGCGATCAAAATTGAAAGGCGAGTGAAAACTCGACATTGTCCATTTGCTGGCCGAGACCGATGATGCCTTGCTCCGGGTCCGCCTCGAAATGCGTGACCTCGATACGCGGGCGCCAATTGTCGCCGAAGTAGTTGAAGTCCACGCGCTGCCGCACACCCCATGCCTGATTCTGGAAGTCATACAGGCCCAAAGTCTCGACCGCGAGCTTGCCGTCATCGAAATTGTGGCTGAGGAGAAGGGTCGCGTAGTTCTGGACCGGGTGAAGCTTGGCACCATAGGCGGCATAGGGGGCCTGGAACAGCAGATCCTCGCCGTTCGGCGTGATGACGGTGAACAGCTGGACACTGGTGAAGACACTCGTGTCCTGCCCCTCCCAGAAGGGCAGCCACAGGAAATAGTCGGCACCGATCATGAAGGAGATCTGGTCTCGCTTTGTCACGCTGCGTGGCGGATCGACGATCAGCGCAGCGCTCCCTTCCACTTCGTTGCCGAACATCGTGACGGTGCGCGATCGATTGAAGGGCTTGTCGAATTCATAGCTGAACTCGGCGCGTAACACCGGCGTGATCTCCTTCGGCCCCATCGGCAACTCGGCCATGTCGCGGGTATAGCTGGCGCCGACCAGTTTGCGGCGATAGCGATAGTCCAGATCGAATTGCACATTGACGGAGCAAAGAGGACCGGCACCGCCGGGGCAGCCCAAAATCGCCTGGGCTCCTTCGGCCGTTGGACTGCCGGAACCAAGATAGGGAATGTAGGCACCCTGGACGACGGCCTCGGTGATCTCGCTGCCGAGCGGAACCGTTACCATTGCATTCCCGCCGTCGTTCAGGGCATTGCCGACAACGACGGTGGCCCCTGCCAACTTGATAATTGGCAGTTCCTGATAGGCATAGAGTGCGTTGAGCGTCGCTTCGCCCCCTAAAACCTCGAACTTGAAGCGCGCACCGAGTGTCGGTTCTTCAAAGCCGAACCGATCGGGCTCCCGATCCGTCAGATGCGCCCCCACGAACGGGATCCCGGCACCCGATGCCTTGTCCGCCAGGAGGGGAAACGGCAGACCATACAGGCCGCCCGAGGTGGCATCGTCGGGCGTCGGGTTGTTGATGATGAACCGGTCGCGATGGTACTCCGGCATATAGATAAGCTCGAGCTTGGGCGCACGGATGCCCACCGCCTCAAAGGCGTCGCCCAGGCCCAACCTGGCGAGATCGATATCGCCTGCCACCATCCAGCTCGCGATACGGCTCTCATCAGGGTCACCGAGAATAAATTTCTGTCGCAGATCCTGTGCATGCAGCACGTCGAGCAGGCGGATACCGTCGGACTGGCCCCATGCCCTGACGAACTTGCCGACTTTCAGGGCGTACAGGTTTTCCGGGTCGGTGAACTTGACGGCCGCCTCGTGAATCACCTCGTCGTTGAAGTCGGAGAGGAATCGGTTCTGGCTGTCGCTGCTGCCGAATGGATCGTGAGCAGGGCTGGGCAACGGACCGGCGGGCCGGCCAGCGCCCCGCTCGTTGAGGTGATAGGCAAACCTGTCGGTAAAACCGGGCGAGGCATAATCCTGAAGGCCAGGTGCGGTCAGATCACCCCCCAGATCCGAATACCAATCGCCGCGCAGCCAAAAATCCCCGGTCACCGTGACATTGTCATGCGGCCGCCAGCTGGTGCTGAGCTCGACCAGATAATTCATCTGTCCGATTTCGGCGCCGCCGCCAACCTGGCTCTTGTCATAGGCGACGGCCACCCCCTGCTTCACGCGGCCCCCGACGGTAAAGTCATCGCCGATGGTGACCTCGGCCCGCGCGCAAGGTGATAGCCCCGCGATCAGCGCCAGGGCACTCGTGGCCACGAACAACTTTTTCATCGTTTCCCCCAATTTTAACGCGATCACAACACGACACCTGAATGCCAGTGTAATCGATTGGATATCAGCAGCCTGACATCATTTCATTCGGGATCAGTTACGCCCACATCGGACGCATTTTCAACGAAACAGAATGGTTAATGCTGCCGAAATTTGTCTTATGCTGCTGGGGAATAGATAGAACCTGTAGCGGTCCTGAGAACTCTTGCGTGCCTTTGGGCGAAGCAAAAAAATGCCCGTGCAAGCGAAGATAATTTTCGCTTGCACGGGCAGTTGAACACCGGTCGAGGAGAGTGGAGTAACCGGTGCGAATACGTGCTTGCCGGACTAGGGCCGTTCCAGCACCATGGCGATACCCTGACCGACGCCGATGCACATGGTGCACAGGGCCCGCCGGGCATCGCGCAGGCCCAGTTCGATCGCGGCGGTCAGCGCGAGACGGGCACCGCTCATGCCCAGGGGATGGCCCAGCGCGATGGCACCGCCATTGGGGTTGACGTGGTCGGCATCGTCCGGCAGGCCCAGTTCACGCAGCACGGCCAGGCCCTGGGCCGCGAAGGCCTCGTTCAGCTCGACCACGTCGATCTCGCCGATGCCAAGCTTGAGCCGCTGCAGCAATTTCTGCGAGGCGGGCGCCGGGCCGATCCCCATGACGCGGGGCGGCACGCCGGCCGTGGCGGCGCCCAGGATCCGGGCCCGGGGGGTGAGGCCATATTTTACGATCGCCTCGGCCGAGGCGATGATCACGGCCGCGGCCCCGTCATTGACGCCAGATGCATTACCAGCCGTTACACTGCCGCCGTCGCGGAACGGCGTGCCCAGCTTGGCCAGTCCTTCAAGGGTCGTATTACGCCTGGGATGCTCGTCATCCTTGACGACGATCGAGGCCCCCTTCTTGCCGGGCAGCGTGACGGGAACAATCTCGGCAGCAAAACGGCCGGATTCGATCGCGGCCACGGCGCGCTGCTGTGACCGCAAGGCAAAGACGTCCTGATCGGCACGGTTGACCTGGTAATCGGCCGCGACATTCTCGGCCGTCTCGGGCATCGAATCGATGCCGTACTGGCGTTGCAGCAGCTTGTTGACGAAGCGCCAGCCGATGGTGGTGTCATAGACCGCGTTGTCGCGGGAAAACGCGCTGGCAGCCTTGGGCATCACGAAGGGTGCCCGGCTCATGCTCTCGACCCCGCCGGCGACGAAGAGTTCGCCGTCCCCGGCCTTCACCGCCCGCGCGGCCATGGCAATCGCATCGAGGCCCGAACCGCACAATCGGTTGACCGTGGTGCCCGAGACCTTCTCGCCCAGGCCGCCCAGCAGGACGGCCATGCGCGCCACATTGCGGTTGTCTTCGCCCGCCTGGTTGGCGCAGCCCAGGATGACATCGTCGACCGCGTCCCAGTCGACGCGGGGATTGCGTTCGACCAGGGCCTTGAGCGGCAGGGCTGCCAGGTCATCTGCCCGCACCCCGGACAGGGCACCGGCATAGCGGCCGATCGGGGTACGAATACCGTCGCAGAGAAAGGCATCAGTCATGGCGGCGATCAACTTTCTGGCAGAACACTGGATTTCAGGGCAGCGGACTGGCCGCGAAAACTCGCCACCGTCCGGCCGTCGCCGGCAGTGACGGACACGTCGTAAATGCCATTGCGCCCGGCCGAGGCGATTTCCGTCGCCGTCGCGACGAGGCGTTCGCCCAGGCGCGCCGGCGTCAGGTAGGTAATCGTGCAGCTTTGCCCTACGGTCGCGACATTGCGGGCATTGCAGGCAAAGGCGAAGGCGCTGTCGGCCAGGGTGAAGATCATCCCGCCGTGAACGGTGCCGTGGCCGTTGACCATCCGCTCGCCCGCCACCATCGCGACCACGGCCCGGCCCGGGCCCATGGCCTCGATCTCCAGGCCCAGGGACTGCGAGGCCGCATCCTGTGCCAGCATCGCCTGGGCGCAGGCCCAGGCCAGGGCCGTCGGCTCCACGGCTAGCGGCCCTGGAACCGGGCCGGGCGCTTGTTCAGGAAGGCATTGACGCCTTCGCGATAGTCCGCCGTCCGGCCCAGGCGCTGCTGCTCGTCGCGTTCAAGATCCAACTGTTCGTCGAGCGTATTGGTCGAGGACACCAGCAAGGCCTGCTTGATCGCCGCCAGGGCCGCGGTGGGCTGCTTCGCCAGGTGGCGGCCCAGGGTTGCCGCTTCGTCCAGCAACTTGTCGTCGTCGACCACTTTCCAGATCAGGCCCCAGGCCAGGGCGGTTTCCGCCGGCAGCACGTCGCCCAGCAGGGCGAGGCCGGCAGCGCGGGCCTGGCCCACCAGCCGCGGCAAGATCCAGGTGCCGCCGCAATCGGGCAGCAGCCCGACCCGGCAGAAGGCTTGCGAGAACTTGGCCGAGCGCCCTGCGATCACGATATCCGCCGCCAGCGCGATATTGGCCCCCGCCCCCGCCGCGATCCCATTGACCGCGGCAATGATGGGCAGGGGCAGCCGGCGCAACCGGCGCAGCAGGGGATTGTAATAGGTGCTGATGGTCGCCCCCAGGTCCGGCGGCGCCTCGCCCGGGGCGGTCGCCCGGTCGGACAGATCCTGGCCCGCGCAAAAGCCGCGGCCCGCACCGGTCAGGACCACGCTGCGGATCGTGGCGTCGCCTTCGATCGTATCGAGGTGAGCGGCCAGGACCTCGTGCATCGCGACATTGAAGGAATTGATCTTGTCGGGGCGGTTCAGGGTCAGCGTAGCCACGCCATCTGCCCTGTCCAACAGGACCGGTTGCTCTTGCGCCATGATCGTTCCCTCCCCAGGGATTTTAGTGTTGATGATCGAAGTCGACGACGACGCGGTCACCGGCCGGGTAGCTCTGACAGGTCAGGATGTAACCCCTGGCGATTTCATAGTCTTCCAGCCCGAAGTGGACATCCATGTCGACCTCGCCTTCGACGACATGGGCACGGCAGGTCGAACAGACCCCGCCCTTGCACGAATAGGGCAGCTCGACCCCCTGGCGCAGGGCCGCGTCGAGGATGGTCTCCCCTCCCCTGTCGATTTCAAATTCCCGCGCGCGGCCGTCAATGATCGCCGTCGCGTGAATGCCCGGGCCGGCTTGCACGGGGCGCGGGGCGCGCACCGGCTGGTCCGTCCCGAACAGTTCCGCCTTGATGCTGGTGCGCGGGATGCCGTGTTCTTCCAACACGGTCAATACCGAGCGGGTCATCGCCTCGGGACCGCAGACGAAGACCCCGTCCACATCGCCCACCGGGATCCAGCGGGCAAACAGCTCGGCACATTTGTCGGCGTCGATGCGGCCGTTGAACAGGTCGATGTCCTGCTGCTCCCGGCTCATGATGTAGATCAGGTTGAGTCGCTCCAGGTAGAGATCCTTGAGATCGCCGAGTTCCTGGCCGAACAGCACGCTGGAAGAGGAACGGTTGCCATAGACCAGTGTGAAGCGGCTGCCCGGCTCGGCAGCCAGCGTGGTCTTCATGATCGACAGAATCGGCGTGATGCCGCTGCCGGCCGCGAGAGCCAGATAGTGCCGCCGGGCAGCCGGCTCCAGGGGCATGTGGAAACGGCCCTCGGGCGGTGCCACATCAAGAAAAGCACCCGGCTTGAGCATTTCCTGCGCCCAGCTCGAAAACACGCCGTCGGCCACGCGCTTGATGGCGACCCGCAGCTGGCTGTCCTGCACGCCGGAGCAGATCGAATAGCTGCGCCGAACCCCCTCGCCGCCGATGGTGGTTCGCAGCGTCAAATACTGACCCTGAATGAACCGGTAGTCGGCGGCCAGCCCCTCCGGCACGTCGAAGGTGACAACGACCGCATCCCGCGTTTCCCGCTGGATGTCCTTGACCTTCAGTTGGTGGAACTGGCTCATCTTGTTCTCAATGACATTTGAAGTGGTCGAAGGGTTCCAGGCAGGCCTCGCAACGATAGAGCGCCTTGCAGGGCGTCGAGCCGAACCGGCTGAGCAAGGCTGTCCTGGACGAGCCGCAGCGCGGGCAGGCGATCGCCGGGGGCAACGGGCAGCCCACCGCGCTCGGCGGTGCAATGCCGTAGTGCAGCAGGGCTTCGCGACCGCGTGGGGTCAGCCAGTCCGTGGTCCAGGCCGGGGCCAGGCTGGTCTCGACCGACACTTGGTCGACGCCATGGCTGACCAGGGCCTCGCGCACATCGCGGGCGATCACCTCGGTGGCCGGACAGCCGGAATAGGTCGGCGTGATCGTCACTTTGATCGTCTCGCCCCTGGTTTCGACGGCGCGGACAATGCCAAGATCGACGACGGACACGACCGGAATTTCCGGGTCCATCACCTCGTCCAGCCATTGCCAGACCTGCGCTGTCGACACCGCGGTCACCAGCGTGCTCCCGGGAAACTACGCGGGATGTGCTGCATCTCGGCCAGGAGATAGCCCATGTGCTCGCTGTGTTCGCCGCGCCGACCGCCGCTGCGCATCCAGGCATCGGCCGGGACGGGCAAGGTCGCCTTGGCGAGAACCGCGCCTACCGTGCCCTGCCAGGCGGCCCGCAGGCCACGGGGATCGCAGGCGACCCCGGTTGCGGCCAGTTCCAGATCGACCGCATCGGCCTCGAACATCTCGCCCGTGAAGGACCAAAGGCGGCCCAGGGCGCGCTGTATCCGGTCGCGGCTATAGGCCGTGCCGTCCCCTAAGCGAACAATCCAGGCCGAACTGTGCGAGAGGTGATAACGCGCCTCCTTGAGCGACTTGGCGGCGATCGCCGCGATCCGCGGCTCGGTCGAGGCGCACAGGGCGGTCAGCAATTCGTTGTGCCAGGCGTCAAACAGAAACTGGCGCGCCATGGTATCGGCGAAGTCGCCATTGGGCTGCTCGACCAGCAG
This sequence comes from Oleomonas cavernae, assembly GCF_003590945.1. Taxonomy (NCBI): domain Bacteria; kingdom Pseudomonadati; phylum Pseudomonadota; class Alphaproteobacteria; order Acetobacterales; family Acetobacteraceae; genus Oleomonas; species Oleomonas cavernae. The sequence goes on from NZ_QYUK01000011.1 coordinate 3,790,904, forward strand.
GAGATTGCGGAATGCCCGCTCGTCGCGCAGGAAGGCCAGGGTGTCTTCGTCACGGCCGGCACCTTCAACCTCGGCCGCCAGCGACAGCCACAGCCGCGCCTGGCCGATCAGGTCCAGCGCGATATTGGCGGTGGCGATGTCTTCTTCCAGCACCGGGCCGTGACCGGTCAGGGCGCCAAGCTGCTGCCCTAGAACCAAGGTATTGTCGCCCAGCCGCAGCAGATATTCGAAAAGTGCCATAATCTGCCCCTACATATGCTTCACGCCATTGGGCAGGTTATAGAAGGTCGGATGGCGATAGACCTTGGAGCGGGCAGGATCGAACAGGGCGTCCTTGTCGCCCGGCTGGCTGGCCACGATGTCGGCGGCCTTCACCACCCAGATGCTCATGCCCTCGTTACGCCGGGTGTAGACGTCGCGGGCATTGCCCAGCGCCATTTCGGCATCGACGGCGCGCAGGCTGCCGACATGCTTGTGGGCCAGGCCATGGCTGCTGCGAATGAACACTTCCCAAAGGGGCCACTCGGTCATCACGCTGCATTCCTCTGCTTCATGGCATGGGCCATGGCCGCCTCGCGCACCCAGGCGCCCTTTTCCCAGGCCTCCACCCGCGTGGCCAGACGTTCACGGTTACAGGGACCGTCACCCTTGACCACCCGGTAGAACTCGTCCCAGTCGATCGGGCCGATCTCGTGGTGGCCGGTTTCCGCATTCAGGGACAGCGCCGGATCGGGAATGGTCAGCCCGATCAGGTCGGCCTGCGGCACCGTCTGGTCGATGAATTTCTGGCGCAGGTCGTCATTGCCGTGGAGCTTGATCTTCCAGGCGGCGGATTGCGCGCCGTGGACGGACTCGCCGTCGGGCGGCCCGAACATCATCACCGCCGGCCACCACCAGCGGTTCAGCGCGTCCTGCGCCATCCGCTTCTGGGCCTGCGTCCCCGCGGCCAGCTTGGCCATGATGTCGAAACCCTGGCGCTGGTGGAAACTCTCCTCCTTGCAGACGCGCACCATGGCGCGGCCATAGGGACCGTAGGAGCAGCGGCACAACGGGATCTGGTTAATGATCGCCGCCCCGTCCACCAGCCAGCCGATGGCGCCGATATCGGCCCAGGTCAGGGTGGGATAGTTGAAGATGCTGGAATACTTGGCCTTGCCGCTGTGCAGCGCCTCGATCAGGTCATCACGCGACACGCCCAGCGTTTCTGCCGCGGCATAGAGGTAGAGACCGTGCCCGCCCTCATCCTGCACCTTGGCCAACAAGGTCGCCTTGCGTTGCAGGGAAGGCGCCCTCGTGATCCAGTTGCCTTCTGGCAGCATGCCGACGATTTCCGAATGGGCGTGCTGGGAAATCTGCCGCACCAGGGTCTTGCGATAGGTCTCGGGCATCCAGTCCTGGGGCTCGATCCGGACGCCGGCATCGATCCGCTCCTGGAAGGCGCGCTCGTCGCCCTCGAGTTCCTGCGCGGTGCGCAACCGCTCGACGCCGGTATCGACCATCTGTGCGTACATGTCAGGCCGCCTTTTCCGTCAGGGCATTGAGGGTCAGCAACTCGTAGGTGGCCACGGTCTCGGCATTCTGGTTGGTCACCTCGACGTCCCAGCGGACCTCGCCATACTGGGCATTGCGCGGCGCCTTCTGCTTCACGGTCAGGCGGACGCTGATCGAGTCGCCGGGCGAAACCGGCTTGAGGAAGCGCAGCGAATCCAGGCCGTAGTTGGCCAGGACCGGGCCCGGCGCCGGTTCGACGAACAGGCCGGCAGCGAAGGACAGGATCAGGTAGCCGTGGGCCACCCGGCCGGGGAAGAAAGGATTGGCCTTGGCCGCCGCCTCGTCCATGTGAGCGTAGAAATTGTCGCCGGTGAAGCCGGCGAAGTGCTCGATATCCTCGAGCGTGATCGTGCGCGAAGCGGTTTGCAGCGTTTCGCCCAGGTCGATGACATCGAAGGCCCGGCGGAATGGATGCTCGTTGGCGGTTACCTGCGCGGCGCCCTTGCTCCAGGCACCGGTCAGCCTGGCCAGCAGATTGGGCGATCCCTGCAGCGCGGTCCGCTGCATATAGGCACCCAGGCCGCGCACCCCGCCCAGTTCCTCGCCGCCACCGGCACGCCCGGGGCCGCCGTGGACCAGCCCTGGCATGGGCGAACCATGCCCGGTCGACTCGCCCGCACTGTCCCGGTCCACCAGGTGCAGGCGGCCGTGGTAGGGGGCGAGGCCGAAAGCCAGCTCGGCGGCGACCTCGACGTCATAGGTATAGATCGAGGCGACCAGACTGCCCTCGCCACGCCGGGCCAATTCGACCGCGTGGTCCAGGCCGCCATAGCCGATGATGGTGGCGGCGGGCCCGAAGGCTTCCACACTGTGGATCGCCGCCGCCTGGTCAGGACGGGTGGCGCGCAACAGCACCGGGCCGAGGTAACCGCCCTTGGCAGCATCGGCCCCCACCGGCGAGATCGCCTCGGGGTTGCCGAAAACACGCTCGGTCTCCGGCGCCAGTTCCGCCAGCCGTTCCAGCACGTCCAGGCGCTGGCGCAGGCTGACCAGCGGCCCCATGGTCACCCCGTCCGCGCGCGGATCGCCGACGACGACCCGGGCCAGTTTCTCCGACAGGGCCTGGCCGGTCGCCTCGACCAGGGCATCGGGCACCAGGATGCGCCGCACGGCCGTGCACTTCTGGCCGGCCTTGACGGTCATCTCGCGCGCAACCTCTTTCACGAAGAGATCGAATTCAGGGGTTCCAGGCTGGGCATCGGGGCCCAGCACCGCGGCGTTGAGCGAATCCCGCTCGGCCACGAAGCGGGTGGCATTGACCGACACCGCGGGGTGGTCCCGCAGCAGCCGCGAGGTCCCGATCGAACCGGTGAACGAGACCACGTCCTGGCCGGTCACATGATCCAGCAGATCGCCCAGGTTGCCGCAGATCAGTTGGACCGCCCCTTCCGGCAGGATGCCAGCGGCGACAATCAGGCGGAACATGGCGTGGGTGAGATAGGCCGTCTGGGTGGCCGGCTTGACGATACAGGGCACGCCCGCCAGCAGGGCGGGAGCGAGTTTTTCCAGCATGCCCCAGCAGGGGAAATTATAGGCGTTAACATGGACAGCGATGCCGTTCAGGCTGGTCAGGACATGGCGCCCGATGAAGCTGCCCCCCTTGGACAGGGACACCGGCGCCCCGTCGATCAGGATGCGGTCATTGGGCAGCTCGCGCCGGCCGAAACTGGAATAGGCAAAGAGCGTGGCGATACCGCCATCGATATCGATCTGCGCGTCACGCTTCGTCGCACCCGTATGGAACGACAGGTCGTAGAGCGAAGCCTTGTGCTCGGTCAGATACTGGGCCAGGCGTTTCAGCAGATCCGCGCGCTGATGGAAGGTCAGCTTGCGCAGCGTCGGGCCGCCGACCTTGCGTGCGTGCTTGGAAACGGCGGCGAAATCGACGTCGCGGCTGCTGGCAAGAGCTACCGTCGACCCGTCGATCGCGCTGCGAATTTCGGCGGCATCGCCCGGCGGCTCGATCCAGTGCTCCGCGGCATAGCTAGCAAGCTTCATTTCGTCCTCCCAATTGCCGTCAATTATTAATCAAACGATCGGTCAGTCAATTATTATTTTTGCCGGCGGGATTGCTAGCGACCGGCCCACCGTGGCGAGCGCTTCTCCTTGAAGGCCGCGATGCCCTCAGCCTTGTCGCTGGATCCCAGAACCAGGGCAAAGGCCTGCCGCTCCAGGGTGTGATGCGTGGCGTGCGGCAACTCCAACGCCGCTTTGACGCTCATCTTTGCCTGCAGCAACGCCAGCGGTGCCCGCCCGCTGATCTTCACGGCAAAAGCAAGTGCGGCAGCCAAGACCTCCGATGCAGGGACCACTTCGTTCACAAGCCCTGCGGCCCGCGCCTCGGCCGCGTCGATCGGCTCGCCCAGGAGGACCATCCGCATTGCGCGGGCACGGCCGATCAGACGGGGAAGCGTCGCGGTTCCGCCAGCGCCGGGAATGATGCCCAGCGACGTTTCAGGTTGTCCGAACTGAGCGTCGGTCGCCGCAACGACCAGGTCGCAACACATGAGGAGTTCGTTGCCGGCCCCCAGGCACCATCCGTTGACCGCCCCGACGATCGGCTTTCGAACCGACCGAATGGTGGCCCAGGCAGCAATTCGCGGGTCGGCGAGACCGCCCGCGGCATCCTTGGCTGCCAGCTCATCGATGTCAGCCCCGGCCGCGAAGACCTTTGGCCCGCCCGTGATCACACAGCAATGGATATCCGCCGCCGCATCAGCCGCCTCCAACGCAGCAGCCAAGGCCACAAGGAGAGGTGTCGCCAGAGCATTGCGCCGATCGGGCCGGTTCAATTGGAGCAGCCTCACACCGGGTGCCGGATCGCTATGGATGAGGAAATCCTCGGACATTGGAAACCCCTGGCACAAAGCCCTGTCTTGCCGGCTACTGTCGTTTATTATATGAACGACCGGTCTATTAATTCAAGGGGCAGAAAAAATGAAGCAGCGGGTCGGAGTCGCCGGTGCGGGAACGATGGGCGCCGGCATCGCGCAAACAGCCGCGCAAGCCGGCTACCTGGTCATCGTTTTTGATATCGACCAAGGCTCGCTCGGCCGGGGCCGCGCCATGGTGGCGAAAAGCCTCGCCAGCCTGGTGGCCAAGGGGCACCTGTCGGCGGAACAATCCGCTGAAGTCGAGGGCAGGATCGGGTGGTCGACCGAGGTCAATGCCCTGCGCTCTGCCGACATCGTCATCGAGGCAGTCATTGAGGACCCGCGGGTAAAGCGAAGCCTGTTCGCCGCGATCGAGATGACCGTCACCGATCATTGCATTGTCGCGACGAACACCTCCTCGCTCTCGGTCTCCAAGCTGGCGCAGGACCTGCGGTTGCCCGCCAGGTTTGCGGGCTTGCACTTCTTCAATCCAGTCCCCGCGATGCGCCTCGTCGAGGTGATCGCCGGGACCAGCACCGATCCTGCGGTCATCGATCAGCTTTCCAATCTGGTCCGCGACTGGGGTAAGGTCGCGGTGACGGCGCGTGACGTCCCTGGGTTCATCGTGAACCGGGTTGCTCGCCCTTACTATGGGGAAGGCTTCCGCGCATTGGGCGAGGCGGCGGCCGAGGCGCCCACCATCGACGCGGCCCTGGAAGGCAGCGGCGGCTTTCGCATGGGGCCGCTCGCGCTCGCCGATCTCATCGGACAGGACATCAACTACGCGGTCGCCTCCAGTATTTTCGAGGCCTATGGCGGGCAGACCCGATTCCGCCCCGAAACGGCGCAAGCCTCGCTGGTCGAGCTCGGGCATTTCGGGCGCAAGACCGGGTTGGGCGTCTACGATTACGCGGCCCCCCGCCCGCGACCGGCCAATCAGGATCCGGCCATCGAGGTCACGGGTATCGGCGTTTCGAATGACCCCGGTCTGGCGGACTTGCTCATTCGAGCCATCCCCGCAAAGGTGCCGCTAGAGGTCCGGGACGATTTGCCGGCAGGCGCCCTCTCGATCGACGGCACCCTGATCTTGATGACCGATGGCCGCACAGCAGCCAGGAGAGCCGAGGCCGTCGGACGCCCCGTTGTCCTGTTCGACCTGTGCCGGGATTTCGGCGCCAGCAGCAACCTCGTATTCGCGGCCTCGCCTGACTCGTCGGACCAGGACTTGGCAAGGGCAAGCAGCCTTGCCCGCCTGACAGGCAAGGCAGCGCTCGTCATCAAGGACAGGCCCGGCATGCTGGTCCTGCGAACCTGGTCCCAATTGGCGAACGCCGCGGCGGATGCCTTGGCAGATCAAGTCGCGCACCGCGAAGGGATCGACCAGGCGATGCAGTACGGGACCAACTATCCCGAAGGGCCCCTCGCCCTGGCCGCGCGCATTGGCCCGGCCTTTGTGTCGCAGGCCCTCGCCTACATTGCCGCGGAAACGGGAGACAGCAGGTACTCGCCATCGCCAGCAATCGCCGGCCTGTGAGTCCGACACGGGCAAGGTTGCCATCGAATCGGAAAAACTCCGGCCCAGAACCGCGCATCCCGACGGGTTCTGGGCCGGCTGACATGGTGTGCCTTAGGGGAAGATCACCAATGTCAGTCGCGTCGGCTGAAGATACGCCAAGCCATGTAGAGGGTGGCCCCCATGCTGGCCACGCCGAAGGCATAGGCCGGCGCCAGCGCGATGAAACTCGCGATGCTGCCCGGGCCGAAAACATTGCTGCCGAAGGTCAGGCCGCGATTGTCCGAGAAATTGGCGAAGAAGTAGAAAATCGTGTTGGCCCAGCCGGCCCCCACCATGATCACCGCGAGCCAGTTCTGCAGCTTCCGGCCGAACCCCAGATGCGGCAGGATAAGCGCGACGGTAATGACCATCAGGGCATTCATCGGCGTGCCGCGGTGCGCCTTGGCCCAGCCCTCGGCCGTGCCGGGAATGTCGAAGGCCGTAACCGTGCCGGGGATGAACTCGAAGCCACCCATCAGCTTCATCCACAGGCCGAGGCCGGCGACCAGGCTCATGAACAGGATCAGCACGCCATGAGCGATCATGACGGACTGCAGGCGCGTGAAGGTGCCGCTGCGGGCGGGAGCCGCGCTCTGCGTTTCCACTTTTGCGGCTTCGAAAATTTCAGCTTGTGCCATTCTGCTTCCTCCGATTGTGCGGCGACCGCTTGGCGATGCCGTCGTTCTTGCGATCAGCTATCCGCCCCGGGACTGAAATACTGGCTCGAATAGAACAGCAGGGGCTTGCCGCTCACGAAATCGCAATTCATAACCTGCGCCACGAACAAGGTATGGTCATGGACCTGGATGCGGCTGGTTACCTCGCACTCGAACCAGGCGAGGCAATCGCGCAAGGTCGGCACCCGGTGGCGAAACACGAAAGCGGGGGATTCCTCACCGCGGGAGCCGGCGAAATAGGCTGAATGCTGCTGCTGCGCATGGGTGAGAACACTGACCCCGAACCAACCACCGGTGCTGATCAGCCGGTGCATGCGCCCCGCCTTCAAGGAGACCAGGATAGACGGCGGCGACAGGCTGATCGAGGTGAAACTGTTTACGGTCATGCCGTGCGGCGAGTCACCGTTGTCATCACTGCACGTAACAACAGCAATTCCGGTGGCAAAACAGGAGACCGTCTTTCGGAAGTGGACCGGGTCCACCCCGTCCATCGCTGGCGTTGCCTCGGGCACTGACATCACGCACCTCCATCGAGACCGAAATGCAGCATGGTGGCGCCGGCGGGCGAATAGTTCGGCACGTCCCGGGCGACTTTCTTCCCGGCTTCGGACTTGAGCGCCAGGAACATCGCCGCCGCACTGTCGAAGACCCCTTCCCAGATCAGGAAGACACTGTCGCCGGGCGACAGCATCTCCGGCCGGTAGTAGTGGTTCGAACGCAAGCCCGGCAGATCGAGCGCCAACGGCAGGTGACGCTCGACGTAGTAGGTCATGAACGCGGCCGCATCCGCCGGCTTGGGATAGAGGACCAGCAGCTTATGCATTTGCGCGGACCAGTTGAGGCTGGCTGCCCCGCAACGGCGCAGCGCCGTTCTGGGCACACCAGGCGCGCATCCGCTCCGGGCTGGCAAAGCAATCCCACTGGCGTTCGGGATAGTTGAAGTTGTCGGTGAACCTGTCGGCGAGCGGACGCTTCTGGCTCACCTCGCCGATATACTCGAGCAGCGAGGGCGTGCCCGCCTGCAGGTTCTGCATCATGTAGTTGGTCCAGCGGGTGGCGCCCAGGACGCGATCCTGGCGCCGAAGGTCGACATGCTCGATGAAGCGATCGTCGAACACCTCGTGCTTGACGATTTCTTCGCCCAGGATGAACGCTGCATAGGAAGCCATGTTGGCCCCCTGGCCAAGCACCGGATCGACGACGGCATGCACGTCGCCCAGGGCGACGACCAGCTTTCCGTCGTCGAGGCGCACATGGCTGTTGCGCACGGTCGGGGTTACACCGCCTTGCAGGATGTCGAGCGGGCCGTTGGCGAGATCGAATTCCTTCTCGTCGATGCGTTCGGCGCAGGTCGGATAGTGCTTGCGAAGCTTCTCGAGCAACTGGTCCAGAAAGGCGCGAGGGTTCTCGTCGTACTTGATCTTGGACAGAACCTCGAGATCGCCGCCGAAATGATTCTCGATGACGAGCGCGTTGACCAGGCCGCCGAAGGACCAGGTCGGGATCTCGATCATCTCGCCGGCACCGGGCGAGAAATACATTGTGACGGCCCGGGTGGGCGTCGGCCCGATGCCCTTGAAGAGGCCGACGCAGAGCGCGCGCTGGGGCTGACCGAAGGGGGAATGCGCCGGCTGATGCTTGAACATCTGACCGAACGGGCCCTTGCCGGTGCAAACCACCAGCACATCGAATTTCTGGGCCAGCGTCGCCACGTCGTCGTGCCGGATCTCGGTGACCCGCAGATCACCGCCGCGATTGACGAAATCCTCCATCAGCTTGGGCTGGTAGATGCGATAGTCGACCGCGCGCGAGGGCTCTTCGAGATCACCATAGAACGTCAGCGGTTGCGGGCCGCCGATATAGTAATAGTGCCCGAAATAGCCGTATTCGTTCGAGGGCCAATGATCGACGCCAAGCTCGACTTCGCGTCGCACCGTCACGCTGTGATGAGCGACGGTGTTGAGCAGCCTCATGCCTTTGTATTCGTCGATCTGGCGGTCGGTAAAGATTGTCGCCTCGACACCATGCTTCTGCAGATACAGTGCAAGATGGAGGCCGGCGGTCCCGGCACCAACGATTCCGACCTTTTTTGTCATTTGCTTCCTCCCGACGGAGCTGGTTGTGACAATTAGTTTGCCGAATGGCTATTCAATCCGGAACAGTCGATATAGATTAAAATATATTCTTGATCGGAATGAGTGCCATGAACGAGATCCAGGTCCTCACCGCCTTTGTCCGCGCCCTGGAAGTGGGCAGCTTCTCGGCCGTCGGCCGGGAAATCGGCATCTCTCAGTCAACCGTGAGCAAGCAAATCGCCATGCTCGAGGCCAGCCTCGGGGTGCAGTTGTTCGCCAGGACGACGCGGCGCCTGAATCCTACCCCCGAAGCCCTGCAGCTTCACGAACATGTGCGTCAGCTTCTCGATGCCCTTGAAACCATCAAGTCCAACAGCCGCACCCGTGAAGCGGCCCCCCAAGGCATGCTGCGCCTCACGGCCCCGACCAGCTTCGGGCGCGAGCGCATCATCCCGCTGCTCCCGGAATTCCTTGGTCAATACCCGCGCATCACGGTCGATGTCGTGCTCACCGACCGGGTTGTCGACCTGATTGAAGAGGGTTTCGAGCTGGCCATTCGCGCCGGCAATTTGCCGTCCAGCAGCATGATCGCCCGGTCGCTGGGCCTGATCGAGCGGATCGTCGTCGGCACGCCGGCGTATTTCTCCAAGCACGGCACACCCGAGACCCCCGCCGAGTTGGTCAGCCACAATGCCCTGATCTATACCGCGACGGCGACGCCAACCCGGTGGGAATTTGAATCCGAGCATGGCCGGCAGGTCGTCGAGGTGGATGGCACCATTCGCAGCAACGACCTTGATTCACTCTACGACCTGGTATTGACCGGTGCCGGAATTGCCGCCGTTCCCGACTGGCTCGCGGCGGCCGACATCGCTGCCGGCCGCCTGCGGTCCGTTTTGGCGGACTACTACCTGATCCCGCTGTCGGTCAACATCGTCTACTCACAGACACGCTTCCTCACGCACCGTGCGCGCTGCTTCATCGACTTCACGACGCAGGCCCTGAAACGCAGCCGTTCGTCTATCGCCTGATCGCCGGCCTAGAGAGCGACAGTAACGGTCTTGGTTTCCGTGTAGGCGTCCAGCGCCGCCTGGCCGTTCTCCCGCCCGGTGCCGCTGAACTTCACGCCACCCCACGGCAACCGCGCATCGATGGCCGCCCAGCAGTTCACCCAGACCGCCCCGGCGCGCAGCCTGGCGGCCATCCGGTGCGAACGGCCGACGTCGCTCGTCCATACCGCCGCCGCCAATCCGTAATTGGAGTCGTTGGCCAGGCGGACGGCATCGTCCTCGTCCTCGAAGCCGATCACCACGCCGACCGGGCCAAAGATTTCCTCCTGCGCGATACGCATCCCGTTGTTGCCGCGGAACACCGTGGGCCGAACGAAATAGCCGCGGCTGTCGTCCGACTTGCCGCCGGCGAGCAGTTCGGCCTGATCCTGGGCGGCGACGTCAAAATAGCTGGTGACGCGATCGAACTGGGCCTTGCTGGCAAGCGACCCCATCTGGGTATCGCCGTCCAGCGGATCGCCGAGCTTGATCGAGGTAGCGATCGCAGCGAGCTGCTCGGCGATTTGGTCGACGATCGAGTTGTGCGCAAGTATACGGGTTCCGGCCGCGCAGACTTCACCTTGGTTGAAGAACAGCCCCATCGCGATCCCGCGGACGGCAGCGGTCAGGTCCGCATCGGGAAAGACGATCTGCGGGGTCTTCCCGCCCAGTTCCAGGGATACCCGCTTGAAGGTATCGGCGGCACTGCGGGCGATGGCCCGGCCGGCATCGGGGCCGCCGGTGAAGGTGATCTTCGACACGCCGGGATGGCGCACCAGCGCGGCGCCCACCGTCTCGCCCGTACCGGTCACGACATTCAACACGCCCCCGGAAAGCCGGCTTCAATTGCCAGGGACGCCAGATAGAGCGCGGAAAGCGGCGTTTCCTCGGCCGGCTTCAGGACGATCGTGCAGCCGGCCGCCAGGGCCGGCGCGATCTTCCACAGCGTAATCATGAAGGGGGTATTCCAGGGCACGATCGCTCCCACCACGCCGACCGGCTCGCGCACGGTGTAGGAATGGGTCGGCTGGCCGAAGTAGCCGCCGGTGGGAATGCAGGCACCGGCGATCTTGTCTGCCCAGCCGGCAAAATAGCGCAAGGTATCCACGGCGTTGGGCAGGTCGAGAATCTGGGTCTCGGTAAACGGGCGGCCGATGCTGATGGCATCCATCTTCCCGATCAGGGCCGCATCCCGCTCCACCAGGTCGGCGAGCTTCTGCATGAGCTTGCCCCGGGCTGCACCCGACAGGCGCGACCACTCCCCGCCCTCCAGTTGCCTTCTCGCCGCGGCAACCGCGGCTTCCACATCGGCGTCGCTCGAGTCGGGAACCGACGCAAACGCGCTTTTGCGCGCAGGATTGATCACGGAGAGACGACGGTTCGCCGTTCCGCCGACCCATTTCCCGTCGATGAAATTGTCGAACGTCCCGTCATTGCCCGCGAGGCGAGCGATGTCTTGCTGAAAAGCCTCGTACTTGCTGACGACGTCGCTGATCATTTTCGTCCCTTCCCTGTTTGCACCGACCCGCGGGGCCATGCGCTCAGCGTTTCCCGGGGTGTAATTTTTGGCATTCCGCGCCTGATGAAGCCGAAACACTGGTTCACCGGTAAATCCATCGCAGGCTATTTATGACCGTCCGATCGGTCAAAGTATTTACGTGCTCGATTCAATACAGCCGCGACTGACTGTTATTCCATCGCCACTCGCTTTAACTTGACCGATCGTTCGGTTAATAAATATGAGTGCGAAAGATGGGATTGGACGCTCTGGCCCCTCGTCGGGTCGATGAAACCGTGGACCGCTTGCCGCATTCGTTGCAGGCTGACGGATAGGAAGCGCTCCTCCATCTCGTGCACGGATTACGGTCGAACGACCAGAAGCGCACACCATTGGGCAGAGACAAGGGGAGGAATAAAATGTCGGAGGCACTAGCGCGTCGAGCCGATGGCGGCGGCTTGCACGCGATCGAAACCGCCAGCAGAGACGAAATCGCTGCATTGCAGCTCAAGCGTATGAAATGGTCGCTGGCGCACGCCTACAGCAATGTCCCGCATTACAAAACCGCCTTCGATCAGAAGGGGGTCCATCCCGACGATCTCAAGTCGCTCGACGATCTGTCGAAGTTCCCCTTCGCGACCAAGGAGAACTATCGCCAGAATTATCCCTTCGGCCTGTTCGCTGTTCCCCGCTCGGAAATCGTCAGGGTCCATGCCTCCAGCGGGACCACCGGCAAGCCCACCGTCGTCGGCTATACGGCGAACGATATCTCGCTGTGGGCCGACTGCGTTGCCCGCTCCGTCTATGCCGCCGGCGGGCGCAAAGGCGACATCGTTCACATCGCCTATGGCTACGGCCTGTTTACCGGCGGCATGGGTGCCCACTACGGCGCCGAACGGCTGGGCTGCACCGTGATCCCGATGTCGGGCGGCCAGACCGAGAAGCAGATACAACTCATCTCGGACTTCCAGCCCAGCATCATCATGGTTACACCCAGCTACATGCTCGCCCTCCTCGAGGAAATGGAGCGGCGCGGCATCGACCCCCGGGAGACCAGCCTGAGGATCGGGATCTTCGGGGCGGAACCGTGGACCGAGGAAATGCGGACCCAGCTCGAAGAACGAGCCGGCATTGATGCGGTCGACATCTACGGCCTGTCGGAAATCATCGGGCCGGGCGTGGGCAATGAATGCGTCGAGACCAAGGACGGGATCCACATCTGGGAGGATCACTTCTATCCCGAGATCATCGATCCGGTTACCGGTGAAGTGCTGCCCGACGGCGAGTTCGGCGAACTTGTGCTGACGTCGCTGACCAAGGAAGGCATGCCGACCATCCGCTATCGGACCAAGGATCTCACCCGCCTGATGCCGGGCACCGCACGGTCGATGCGCCGCATCCAGAAGATCACCGGCCGCTGTGACGACATGATGATCATCAGGGGCGTCAACGTCTTCCCGTCCCAGATCGAAGAATTGATCCTGATGCAGCCGCAACTGGCGCCGCACTACCAGATCGTCCTGACGAAGAAGGGCCCCCTGGACGAGATGACCGTCCTGATCGAGGGGCGTGACAATGCCGGCGGCGATGTCAGCGGTGCCATTACCGCCCTGCGCCACGCCATCAAGACGCACGTCGGCGTCTCGGTTGACGTCAAGCTGATGCCCTGCGGCGAAATCGAGCGCTCGGTGGGTAAAGCCAAGCGGGTCATCGACAATCGCCAGCTCAGCCAAGCCACGCGCTGAAGTCTCGACGGACCGCGATCTGATTTCACCAGTCGGTTTGAGGAGAAACGGCCGCTACCCCAGGGCAGCGGCCGTTTCTTTTGCGCAGGAAAAGCCTGCCCGCCCTGCCCTAGGCAAAAAAAGGGAGACAACCGCGCGGGGGTGCGCTGGTTGTCTCCTAGTTATCCCGGGGAGGGCCCAGGAGAGGCGGAAGAGACCGGTGAGGCCGCAGCCTCGCCGACTGCTGACGTTACTTACTTGTAGTCGCGCAACTGATCGATATCGAACAGGCTGGGCGTGGGATTGGTCTCGAGACCGGCCCAGCGCGAGTCCATCTCGAGCCAGGTGACCCGCTTGGAGATCACATTCCAGATCGGTACCTGACGCCAGGCGGCCTGGCCGTTCTGCGGCACCCAGTCGCGCGAGTCATACCAGACACGCATCAAGTTACCGCGGGCGTCAAAGAACTCGTTGGCCGCGGGATACATGAACTCCTTGTCGAGATAGATGCGCCGCTTGCTGTAGATGTACTTGCCGGTCTTGTCGGTGATCTCCAGGATCCAGACCGGCCGCAGCTCGAGTTCCACCGTGTCGACGGCGCAACTGCCGCTGCGCTTGGCCGCCTCGTAGAAGTGCCCGACATGGGGCATGCCCAGGGTCCAGCCCTCGCCGACGATCTTGTAGTCGAACTTGTTCAGATCGGTCTTCACCCAGTAGGCACGCCAGTCATCCCAGATCAGCTCCAGCCCGGCAGCAAGCGGATCCTGGCCGTCGGTGGCGGAGAGAATGCGCGTACGCTTCAAGGTCGGCACGAAGACCTTGAAATCGTCTTCCTTGTTGGCCGCGGCGAAACGCTTGCGCACACCCGACAGACCGCGCACGTCACGCGGATCGGTGAAGTATACGGCACCGCCTTCCACGACCCCATCCATGCCGCCGATGTCGCCGGTCGGCGTGATGTCCTGGCGGCCGTGCATCTTCTGCCACCACAGCTCGGCCTTGTACTGCCGCTCGAGGCTGCCCGAGCTGTTGCACACATCCATGGTGATCGGGTTGAAGTTCAGGTTGTCGTTCGAGATGCCGTGGGCGACGAAAGACCAGGTCGCCTCCAGCCCGTTCTTCGGGTTGACGAAGGGCAGCGCGCCCTGGGTCGACAGGGCGTACTTCCCGTCAGGCGTAAGCAGGTTGCCGTCCGCGGTCGCACTGAAGGTTACGCCGGCCTTGACCGCGGCCTCGGTCTGTTCGAGCGTGCCCTTGGTCATGTAATACGAGGTCGTCGGGACGATGATCGCCTGCTTCCAGCCGAACCAGCTCTGATCCTTGAACCGGTCCGCCAGCGCGCCGACCATATAGTCCTTCAGCCAGGGCATGGAATCGATGTTGCCGGCATTGATCACCAGGCCGGGCTTGAGTTCCGGCGGCAGCTTGGCGCTGGCCAGCAGGCCGGGCGCGTCGAAGCCCCGCAATGCGGCCCAGCGCTTGGCGACGGCGAGCGCTTCCGGCGAGCCGATGGCGTCCACCCATTTGGAGCGATCGACATCGGTATGCTCGGCCGCAAATTTCTTCCACGCGGCGACACCGTCTGCAGGGTCGGCCTTGGCGGCGATCGAGCCGGCCATGGCCAGACCGATGACGGCGAGACCGGTCGTCACATGCTTGAGTTTCATTGCTTTGTCCTCCCTTGGACTTCTTTAGAACTGATAGGTAAGCGAAAGCTCGACGGCATCGGCGTTGTCGTAGAGTCCGAACAACCCCTGTTCTGTTTTTCCTTCGTAATGAATCCACTCGAGGCGCGGCCGGATGCTGTCGCCGAAGTAATTGAAGTCGACACGCTGACGGTAGGCGAAGCCTTCATTCTGGAAGTCGTAGGCCGCCAGTCCCTCCAGGTAGAGGCGGCCGTCATCCAGGCCCTTCCACCACAGGAAGGTGGCGTAGGTCTGGACCGGATGGACCTTCGACCCGAACGCCGCATAAGGCGACTGGAACATCAGATCCTTCGATTCGTCGGTGATGATGTTGAAGAGCTGGAAGCTCGTGAAGATGGAACTCTCCTGGTTCTCCCAGAAGGGCAGCCACAGGAAGTAGTCGAAGCCGACCATGACCGAGATCTGATCGCGGAAGGTGACACTCTCGTCCACGCTCGAGATCAACGCCGGCGAGCCATGGGCGTCCTGGCCGTTGCTGGTGGTCACGCGGTAGCGATTGAACGGCTTGTCGAATTCATAGGATGCCTCCATGCGGAACACGGGGGCGACGTCCTTCGGCCCGAAGGCAAGCTCGACCATGTCCCGCGTGAAGGTCGCACCGAGCAGCTTTTTCCTGTAGCGGTAGTCCAGATCGAAATTGGTCGTGACCGAGCAAAGCGGCCCGATAATGCCGAGCGAACAACCATAGGGATTGACCGGTGCCGGCAGCAAGGCGCCCAGAGGGCCGCTATTGAGGAACTGGACCGCCCGAAGGGCAGACAGGTAGCCGATGCCCCGCGCGTGCACCAGGTCTTCGAGCAGCGGCTGGCTGAGCGGCACCTGAAGCGCCTTCGTTCCGGGAAGGATGCCCTCGTTGGGGTCGTTGTTCGGGCTCCCGACGTAGAGCACCGAATCGCGCATCTTGATGATCGGCAGTTCCTGCCAGCCGTAATAGGCGTTGAGCGTCCCCTCGCCATGCAGTGCCTGGAACTTGAAGCGAGCAGCGACCGTCGCATCGGTCACGCTGAATTCGCGGGGCGTGACATCGTGCAGGTTGGCCGCGAAGAACGGGATGCCCTGGCCGGATTCGGGATCGATCAAGTAGGGGAACGGGAAACCGTAGAGGCCGCCCGAGGTGGTGTCCGTCGGCGTCGGGTTGTTGATGATGAACTCATCCTTGTGGTGCTCGGGCATAAAGACCAACTCAAGGCCGGGCTTGGTCAGGCCGATCCATTCGAACGGCTTGCCGATGCCCATTTCATCGAAGTTCAAATCGACGGTGGCCATCCAGCTTGGAATACGGATCTCGTCGGAGTCGCCCAGCACCCCCTTCATCCGAAGGTCCTGGGCGTGCAGCACGTCGAGCAGGCGAATGCCGTCCGACTGGCCCCAGCCGCGGACGAACTTGCCGACCTTGAACGCGAAGCGATTGTTGTCGTCCGTGATCTTTACTGCAAACTCGCGGATCATCTCGTCTTCGAAATCGTCGAGATAACGGTTCTGGTGATCGACGGTATTGCCGAACTGGTCCTGCGAGCCCCGCGCCCCGCCGCGGCGATTGATGTGATAACCGAACTGGTCACGGAAGCCGGGCGAATTGTAATCCTGAATGCCGCCCGCCAGGAGATCGCCGCCGGCGCTGTCGAACCAGTCGCCGCGCAGCCAGAAGTTACCGGTAAAGGCGACGTTCTTGCTGGGTTTCCAGCTGGTGTCGACCTCGGCGATATAGTTCATCTGGGCGATCTTGAACATGTCTTGCGTGATGTCGGCATAGCCGAACGAGATGCCCTGCTTGACGCGCCCGCCAACCGTGAAGTTGTCCAGATCGTAAGCGAAGGCACCAAGCGTGGCCCCGATTGCACCGCCAATGATGGTCGTTGCCAGAAATACCTTCCTGATGGTCATGGTTCGCCCCCTTAGAATTTGTCTATTTGCTTGTTGCTGACCAGGGTTACTCCGCGGCCCGGCGCATCAACTGCACAGGCTCCTCGGGCTCGACCACTTGCCGGCGGATCACCAGTGATTTCGGCTTGAACAGAAGCACCATGCAGGGAACGAAAATCAGGGCGCCCAGCATGTTGAAGAACAGGACAACCGCGTGAAGCACGCCCATCTCGGCCTGGAACCGCAGTGCCGAGAAGAATGCCCACGGCATGACCGGGGCGATCATCGTGATGGCCGTAATCATCACGGCGTTGCCCGATGTTTTCAGGGCATGGTCGACCGCCACCTCATAGCTGTGACCTTCGACGAGCGACTCCCGTACCCGGTGCAGGATGTAGATCCCATAGTCCGCCGCCAGGCCGACGCCCAGAGCGGCCAGCGGCAGCGTGTTGATGTTGAGGCCGATGCCCATGAGGTACATGAAGCTGTCGGTCAGGAAGGTCGAGGTGAGCAGCGCGAAGGTCAGCACACCCGTCACCCAGATCGACCGGAAGGCCAGGAAGACGCTGAGCATGATCAGCACCACGATGGCGACCAGCACCGCATCCTTGGTGTCTTCGATCTCGCTGTTGATTGCCTCGGCGATGCCCACCTGGCCACCCGCCACGCGCAGCGTTGCACCGCTGGGGAGAGGTGCCATGTCGGCGATGAATTTCCGCGCCAGCGTGGTGACGGACTTCACCGTCTGGCCGGTCTTGTCGTCGAGCGGGATGGCGATATTGCCGATTTCCCACTTCTCGTTGGTATAGGCCTTGAAGTCGCCGGGTTCGCCCT
The DNA here is from genome assembly GCF_003590945.1 of Oleomonas cavernae. Classification (NCBI taxonomy): domain Bacteria; kingdom Pseudomonadati; phylum Pseudomonadota; class Alphaproteobacteria; order Acetobacterales; family Acetobacteraceae; genus Oleomonas; species Oleomonas cavernae. The sequence continues at coordinate 3,808,309 of NZ_QYUK01000011.1, forward strand.
TGGAGCTGAACAGGTAGACGTTGAAGGCCACCTCATCGGTCGTCTGCGGGATCACCGCATAGGAAGGATCGCCTTCGTACAGCACCTGGTTCACGACCTCGACGACAGGCACCAGGCTCTGAGCGTGGCGCGCCTTGGGCTCGTTCTCCCAGATGTACCGGCTGAGGTTCTCTGCCGCGCGATAGACTTCCGGCTGGTTCATCGTGTCCTCGGGACCATCGATGTACACTAGGAGGATGTCGGTCCCCACGGCCGAGAAGCGCTCGTTGATCAGGCCGTTGTCCTGGTTGTAGCGTGCGTCGGGCCAGAGGATCGGGCTGCCGACCGCGTCGCCGATGACCACGAATTGCGAACCATAGATGCCGCCCGCGAGACACAAGACCGTGATGCCGACGATGACACGGGGGTAGCGGTCGAATTTCGCCAGCCGCCACACGCCCTCGACCCAGCTCGTTCGCGCCCGGAACCGCTTCGGCCGCGGCATGAGGCACAGCAGCGATGCCGTGAAGACCAAGGCGGGCGCAATGGCGAGCAGCCAGGCGCCGCAGATGACGCCCAGGGCCTGGAGGCTGGGCACGCCGATCATGACCAGGACGAAGAAGCCGCCGGCCGCCGCCACGATCGCGGTCAGGCTGGGCACGAAGACCTGGGCAAGCCCGCCTTCGACTGCTTCGCGCATCGACACGCCGGGGTTCAGGCGTTCGAAAACCCGAGACATGAACTGCACGCAGTGCGACAGCACGATCGCGAACACGAAGACCGGCAGAATGATCAGCAGCGGGTCGAGATTGAACCCCACCAGTGCCATCACCCCGGTGCCCCAGAGGGTGCCGATCGCGGCGGTCAGCATGGGGATCAGCACGCCGACCCAGGAGCGGAAGTAGAGGTACAGAATGATGCCGGAGAATATCAGCGAAATGCCGATCAGCAGGATGGTAGCGCCGAGGTCGTTGTCGATCGTGCCCAGCAGGACGGGTCGCCCGACCATGTGTAGCTTGATGCCGTTGCCAGCCTCTTTTTGCCCCAGGGCCTCGACGAAATTGACCAGGGCCGCGTAATCGGTGTCGTCCTTGAAGTCGGCAATGATCATGCCGGCCCTCTCGTCGTCCGATACCAGCAGGCCGCGGTACTGGGCCTTCACCGCCGCTTCGAAGTTCGCCCAATCCGTGGGCGAACGGGGCAGATCGGGCCAGGCAATGGCATTGATGTCGATCCGGCCGGCCGAGCCCACGATCGCCTTGGTCTTGCGCAGGGTCAGCGCCTGCACCAGATGGCGCTGCACGGACGGGTGGAAGTAGATCTCGTCGGCCACCCGCTTGTAGGCGGTCATGAATTTTTCGTTGTAGATGGTGCCTTCGGTATTCTCGACCATGATCAAGGTCGTGTTGGCACCGCCGAACTGCGCCCCGAATTTGGCCATCAGTTCCACGTTGGGATGATGAATTGGCAGCATCGCCTCGAGCACGACCTTCAGCGACAGGCTCGAAAACGACATGTAGCCGAGGAAGGCGGTCAGCAGGAAGAAGCAGGACGCGATCAACGATGCGCGCCGACCCACGATTGAGGAAATTTTGTTGGCAATCATTGGGTCACCCGATCGCTCGCGGTCGTGGTTTGGGCCGTAACCGGCCCGGTGGCTGCAGGGTTGAAGGTCCCGTTTGCGCGGTCTGCAACCAGAATTGCACCGCCCTGCCCGACCGCGATGGCCCGGCCGCTCGCGCCGATGGCGACCCCGCCAATCCAGGCGTAAGTCAGTGCAAAGGCTTCCGTGACTTTCGCCGGCAGGAACTGACCATTGCGGAGGGTCAGCAGCAAACCATTGCCGCCGATCAGCCCCTCCGTGCCATCCCGCGAAAGGGCGACCGAGAGGAGATGCTGGGTGGTCCCCAAGGGGACCAAGGTAGCCGACCAGCCGTCCGCTTCTGAATTGGCCAGTCGCACCAGCGTGCCATTGAGGCCGACGGCGTAGCCCGTGTTGCCGGCGACGGCGACGCCGAGAAATGTCGGAAACTGTCCGGCGGAGATCACGGACCAGGTGGTTCCGCCATCATGGGTTTCGGCGATGACGCCAAATTCGCCCACGGTCAGCGCATGGGCCGCGTCGATGGCGGCCACGCCGCTGAGGCGAGGCTTGTCACGGCCGGTATAGTTGGCGAGTTCCTGCCGCGACCAGGTGGCACCGCCGTCGCCGGTCTTCAGGATCACACCATCATGGCCGACCGCCCACCCGACCTGAGGCGTGGCGAAGGCGATGTCCCTGAGATAGAGGCCCGGCTCGTCATGCACGGTACGCCAACCGCGGGCATCGGCATCCGCCTCGAGGATCTTGCCGACATGGCTGACCGCAAAGACATGGTGATCCGATGTGGTCGCCACGCGGCGGAGCATATCTTCGGTACCGCTCGGCTCGGCGGCCCAGGTGGCTCCGCCGTCGACCGAGAGGCGGACTGCCCCGTGATAGCCGGTTGCGATTGCCGTCGATTGATCCAGCAGCACGACACCAAAGAGCGGATCGGGATATAGCCTGGCCGGCGCTGCCCCATCGGCAATGGCAGTGCGAGAGGAAGCATGGGTGACCAGGATCGCGCAGGCCAAGGCCGTGGCCATGAGGAGACGTTTCGTCAGGGCGACACCGAAACCGGCGGCGCCTCGTTCGTCCTTCCTCCGGGCGGCCACGGAAAGGCCTGTATCGCCCAATATCGGCTGCCGCAGCAGATCACGTTGCATTCCTGTGCGTCCCCACCAGATGCGGCGTCATGCACCGCTCATTTATTGAACCGAACGCTCGGTTAATTCATAATTGGGTGGCAGGCGGGACCTGCCGGTACTCGAACCGGCAGTACAGCGATCGCCTCGAAAATGAGGAAAAGCCTCTGCATGCCGCAACGGCAGTTTGTCGACCGATCGTTCAATCCGAAAGTATGAGAAATGAAAAAAGACATATGCTTTTTGGGAATGAATGACCCGGCGCGTGGAAAATCGCGATCGCGCAGGCGGTGCGATCGCCCTCTGGGGCTACAGCAACACTTTTTGATTGCACTCTATCTTCGAAACAATTTAGCGGCAGAAATGAAGGAATGAAAAGAAATGGCAAGGCCAAGGTCGGATGACTATGACGAAAAGCGCCAAAATATCATTGACGAATCATCGAAATTGTTTGCGACGGTCGGATTTGGAACGGCCTCCATTTCGATGATTGCCAGCAAATGCGGGATCAGCAAAGCGCTCATCTACCATTATTATAAAGATAAGACGCAAATATTATTTGACATGCTCAAGAGCCATGTCGATGAATTAAATCATCTTATTTCCGAAGCGCTGGAGAAAGAATTAAATCCAGAAGAAAAATTGAAATTCGTAACGTCACTTCTCATGGAAATTTACATGAGAACACGAGACAGACACATAGTATTGATGAACGAAATCCATTCCCTTGCGCCAGACGAACAAGAGTACCTGAAGAAATCTCAGAGCGAGGTGATTCATGGTTTCTCCGAGCTCATAGCCGACCTGCACGGGAGCAAATACCTCAAATCCGCGGGAACCAAGACGGCAGTCGGCATGATGCTGCTGGGCAGCCTGAACTGGACCTACACTTGGTTCCGGGAGGGCGGCGCCATTTCCGCCGAGCAATATGCCGAGGTGCTGAGCGAGATCTTCCTGAGCGGCATCCAGAGCAAGAAGCTGGCGCAGCTCACGCGAAATGGCTCGAAGGCGAGTGGTACTAAGACAAGTAGATAAGCCGCTAAACGCTTATCGACTGCCTCTTTCAGATGGAAAGCGGAGCGCGCCGGCGACTTACCTAGCGAATATCGAGCGGACTTAGCCCGATGTCAGCGCCCGCAGGAACGGCCATTGGCTCGCACCGACCCCTATGCGGAAGCCGGTTGTGAGTTCTCGATAGCCATCAGATTGGCCAATCGCCGCTGAATGGGATTGGCGTGAGGCGGAAGCCGGGAGCAGTCGACGCTCTCCACCCGGCTGGTCATTGTCACGTTCCTGACACGCGCGTCTTCTCGATGTCACGTAAGATATTGAAATTACTATAATATCTATCCCTCGCCCGCTGCCCTCCGAAGGCAGAGGCCGAAGGTTCGAATCCTTTCGGATCCGCCACTACCAGCCGATGCCGAACCTCTCTTTGACTTCTGGCAGCCGTGCCCACGGCTCACCCGGCAGGCGGTCCACGAGCATGGTGAAGACGCGTCGGAACGAGTCAGCGGCGGAGGCTTGCGTCATCCGTTCGGCTGCTTCAGGTGGAAGGAGCGGCTTCATGTCGGTCAGGAACCGTGGATTGGCCAGTTTCGCGAGCATGCGCTCCTGCGCCTGTGCGCGGGTTATCGTCTGACCCGATAGGTCGAGATAGCGGCCGAACAATACGGCGATGCGATCGGTGTCCAGATTCTCGAACGTCTCCAGCGCATGGGCGAGATCATAGAGGTCACGCCCCTTGTCGCGCTGCAAGAGCGCCCGCAACTTCGTCGCCAGCATCTCTTCGCGGGAAAAGGTCGGGATCGCAGCTTCCCCGGTGAACCACGGATTCTCGACGCGCAGCAGCATGGCTTGCGGCGGATCGTAAGCCTCGATCTCGCGGGTATTGATCTCGACCTTGAGCCGGATGGGGACGCCGCTGCTGTCTTCGGCCTCCACGCGGAATCGGAATTTGGGCGCGACCGGGCTCTGGTCGAACTGCGCCCGGCCGAGCCACGGCTCCAGAACTGCCCGCAGGCGGTCGAGTATCGGCCCGATGGGACCGGCCGACGTGCGAACGAGGTCGATGTCTTCCGAGTATCGCAGCGGCACGGGAAAATGCAGCTTGTTGAGGGCAGTGCCGCCGCGAAAGCGCAGCGCGTCGCGGAGGGCTTCGTCCGTGAAGATGTCGATGAGCGCGCGGCAGATAGTGAGGTCCTGCTCGACCTGCCGCAGGTCGGCCCACGGGACGACGTTGCCCCAGGCGACGATATTCTGCGCCGGGATCATTCATCGATCTCCGGCGCGCGGTGCACGATCACGCGCCAGCGTTCGTCGCGCTCCTGCTGCTCCGGTGCGAAATCCGGGGCCTGAGTCTCGCGCCGGTCGAGCGCCGTCCATGCCGCGCCGCCGCGAACGAGCAGTGCGGCACGCATCGGCTCTGCGCGGTCCCCGTGCCCGAGGCGGTCCAACAAATGGCCGAGCCGCTGCACCACCGGCCGTTCCACGGCGCCTGAAATCGCTGCGAGCTGCGCGGGATCGATCTTTTCGGCAAGGTCCGTGAGAACCGTCGCGACATTGTCGATCCCGCCCGCCGCCTGCGGGTAACGCAGGAGGTCGAGCGCCGTGAGCGCGGGCGACGATATCTTCATTGTGCCCGTATCCGTCTTCCGGTCTTCGACGCCCGCCGTCACGGCGGCCATGTCCTTGCGGTAATAGAAGATGATCAGATTGCGGCCAGCCCTGATTTTCGGCAGGCGCTTGGCGGCGACGACCTGGAACTCCATCACGGCCTGGTGGGTGGCGCCGTGAAGCTCTGCCGCCTTGAGCAACCCTACGTAGTAGGGCTGCTGTTCGTGGCGCATCAGGGCGTCAATATACCATGGCGGCGGCGGCGCGCCCCATGATGCGAACTGCGGGGGCACGGCGACGTAGAAGCCCTGCCGAGGGCTGAGCAGCACTTTCCGGTGCTGGAGGCGTTCGGCGGCGTCCAGGAACGCGCCCCGGCCGACGCCGAGCACCTGCTCAGCCTCTTTGCTCGTAAAGACGACCCGGCCGGCGGACAGCAGGCCGGCGATATGCGCAGACAGGGCGGAACGCTGATCATAAACCATGTTTCATTATCCGCTTTTAACGCGGAATTTTCAACATGATTCTAGATTAAAACACAATCCATGCTGTGAAAGCCGCTCTATCCGCGGAAATCCAAACACGATTCACAGACTCCGACGGCGGAGGTCGAAGTTCGAATCCTTTCGGATCCGCCAAACCTGACTCATCGGAACCATCGGGAAATCGACCCTTGCCGGGTCGACCGTGGTGATCCGTTCCGCGCGGCCCGCCCCCGCGATCGGCGTCAGGGCTTCGAGAAGGCCTGACGGGCAATCAACACGAAGGCGATGATCGAGACGATCACGAAGATCAGGGCCGGCGCCAGGCCGACGGCGGCAGCCCAGCCGCCCTCGCCGAAGCGATTGGGGCCGAAGGTCAGCGCGCGATTGGCACTGACCAGGGCCGCCCAATAGAACAGGGTGTTGGCCCATCCCGTCCCCACCAGCATCCACGACAGGCGGCCGGCCATCCGGTCCGGCACCTTCAGCACCGGCAGCAGGAGGGCGACGACGATGATCAGGATGGCGTTCAGCATGCCGCCGACATGGGCCCTGACCCAGCCGGCCGTCTCGCCGAACAGGGCCACAGGAACGATGCTGCCCGGCACCAGTTCCACGCCCCCCAGCAGGCTGATCAGGAGGCCGACGCCGGCCAGGAAGCCGACCAGCATGATCAGGGCCGCGTGGCCGATCATCTTGCGCTGAATATCGTTCATCGCTCTCTCCCGCCGCGCGGATGAAATGCGCCGGCGGACCCGGTGGCCCGCCGGCGTCGGGCAAGTAACCTCAGGCGTGCGAGGCGGTGATCGCCGGGCCGCTGGACGATGTCTCGCTCAGCCAGTCGGGCCAGCCGGCAGCCTTGTTCTGTTCGCGGGCGAGCTTGCGTTCCTCGGGTGTTGCGAACTCCAGGTCCCAGCGCTTCAGGGCCGGCTTGATGATGACGCCGTGCCACAGCGGCGGGATCAGGGCCGCGAGGAAGCAGACGAAGACGCTGGGCATGCGGATCGCCGACCGATCGGGCACCAGCCTGTAATAGGGGGCGTAGGAGTCCAGGTGGTGGTCGGCGTGATTGGTGATCTCGAAGGCCACGAGACGCGACATGACACCCAGGTGATTCCAGACATGCCGGCGGGTGATCGGCGCACCTTCCACGCGGATCAGGCCATAGTGCTGGAAGTAGTTGAAGGACTCGACCCAGACCCGCGCCGCCAGGACGGCGCCGATGCCGACCGCCAGTCCTTGCCAGCCGCCGACGACGAAGATCGCGGCCTGGAACAGGACCTGCGCGACGATCGCCTTGTACAGCCGGTGGCCGATCGACCAGCGGCCCTTGCCGCGCTTCTCCAGGGCGTCGCTCTCCACCCGCCAGGCATCCCGCGTGCTGGTGTAGAGCGCCCGGGCGGTGAAGCTGTAGAGGCCGACACCGCGCCTTGCCGTATCGCCGTCCTTGGGTGTTGCAACATCGATGTGATGGCCGATGACATGGGCGATCTCACGCGTGCAGTCCAGGTAGCAGACCTGCATGTAGCGGCCGAAGAAGCGCGGCAGCACGCCACGCTGATGATAGAGCTCGTGCGACGCCGGCACGAAGGGCACCACCCCCATCCAGGCGCAGCCAGCGACGGCGCCGGCAATCTGCCAGCCGTTGAGCTCGCCCTGGCCGACCTGCCAGGCGCAGACCAGGTAGATCGCGGGCGACAGCAAGGTCGACAGCCAGACCGGGACATTCGCCCAGAATTTGCTGGTCATCGTGCGCGGCGACATGTCGTCGGGCAGCAGCGAGTCGACGATCGCCAGCGCCGGGAAACTTGCGATGGCGACGAAGATCCAGTCGCCGCCGACGATGAACCCTGCCATGGCCGCGAGCTGGACCAGCACAGGGGTATAGTACATGAGATATGATTTCATATCGTAACCCTCCCTTGACGCGTCGCCTGGCTTTCCGCCCGGCCTCGCTCAAGGCTGGCGACGGGCGATCGACGCGATCTGCACTAATCATGACCAACAGGCCCGCGATCCGCGCCAACCCTTAGGATGGGCGCCGGCAAAACCACCCGGAATGCCGGGAACGCAGCCGGTTTTCAGCACCCGGGCTGATGTAATGCGGTGCGCGGCAGGGGGCTATTTGTCCGGCGGCCAACCTTTCGTCGGTTATCCGGTGCCGGGGCATCTGGCTTGATTGACGGAGGATGCAAAAAAAATCGGGTGGAAGCACCATGAGCCAGGAAGCCAGCCAAATGGATGTCGCCGTATTTTCGCCGGCCAAGGCACAATTGACGCGCCTGCTGAAAACCCAGAAGGCGGCGCATCTGGCCGCGGGCCCGCTCAGCGCCGACGAGCGCATCGCCTGGCTGGACCGGGTGATCGGGCTGATGGTCGATCACCAGGACGACATCGTCGAGGCCTTGGCTGCAGATTTCGGCAACCGCAGCCGCGAGGCGACCCTGGTCGCCGATGTCTTCGCCGTCATCGGCTCGCTGAAATACGCCAGGGAGAACCTGCGCGACTGGCTGGCCCCGCTCGGCTTCGAGACGCAGTTCCCCGATGCCGAGGCCCGCGTCGAATACCAGCCGCTGGGCGTCGTCGGCCTGATGAGCCCGTGGAATTTCCCCTTCAACCTGACCTTCGCGCCACTGGCCGGCATCATCGCCGCCGGCAATCGCTGCATCATCAAGCCGTCGGAATTCACCCCCGCCTCGTCCGCCCTGATCGCGCGCATGGTGGCCTCGGCCTTCGACGAGAGCGAGATCGCTGTTGTCACAGGCGATGCCGCGGTGGCCGCGCATTTCGCCGCCCTGCCCTTCGATCACCTGCTGTTCACCGGCAGCACCTCGGTCGCCCGCCACGTGGCGCGGGCCGCCGCGGAAAACCTGGTGCCGCTGACCCTCGAGCTGGGCGGCAAGTCACCGGTGATCGTGTCCGCCAGCGCCTCGGTCGAGGATGCCGCCGCGCGGGTCATGACCGTCAAGACCCTGAATGCCGGCCAGATCTGCCTGGCGCCCGACTATGTCCTGCTGCCGGAGGGCAGCGTCGAAGCCTTCTCGGCCGCCGCGAGCAAGGCGGTCGCCACCATGTTCCCGGCCCTGAAGGACAACCCGGATTACACCTCGATCATCAACCAGCGCCACTACGACCGGCTGCGCGGCTATCTGGACGACGCCCGGGCCAAGGGCGCGCAGATCGTCGAGCTGAACCCGGCGGGCGAGGATTTCTCGCAGCAGGAAGCCCGCCGCATCGCGCCGACCCTGGTGATCAACGCGCCCGACGACGCCAGGATCATGCAGGACGAGATCTTCGGCCCGCTGCTGCCGCTGCGCACCTATCGCGGCATCGATGAAGCCATCGGTTACGTCAACGACCGGCCCCGCCCCCTGGCGCTCTACTATTTCGGCCAGGACCAAGAGGAAGAGCGCCGGGTGCTGGCGCGCACCACCTCGGGCGGCGTCACCGTGAACGACGTGATGAGCCACGCCTTTGCCGAGAACCTGCCGTTCGGCGGGGTCGGCGCCTCGGGCACCGGGGCCTATCACGGCAAGGCCGGCTTCCTGGCCTTCAGCCATGCCAAGTCCGTCTACCGCCAGAGCAAGGCGCTCGAGGCCGAATATTTCCTGCGTCCGCCCTATGGCGACGGCCTGCGCCAATTCCTGGCGAGCGTCATCACCAAGTAGAAATCGAGCACATCATGGCCGGCCTCCTCCGCAAATTATTCGGCAAAAGCGAGCCCCAGATCGCGAGCCTGAAACCGTTCGACGTCGAGATCGCCGTCGACGGCTCGCAAACCCTGCTGGAGGCAGCGCTGGCCCAGGATGTCGCCTTTCCGCACAACTGCACCGTCGGCACTTGCGGCTCGTGCAAGTGCCGGCTGGTCTCGGGCAAGGTCAGCGCCCTGACCGATTTCGGCTATACGCTGTCGAAGGAGGAACTGGAGGCCGGCTTCATCCTGGCCTGCCAGGCCCGGCTCAAATCCGCCGTCACCGTCGAGGTGGAAAGCCCGGCGGCCAATACCCCGCCGCCCGAGCAGTTCCAGGGCCGGATCGCCCGGTCGGACGACCTGACCCATGACATCAAGTCGGTTACGGTGGCGCTCGACCGGCCGATGAACTACATCGCCGGCCAGTATGCCAATGTCCTGGTCGACGGCATCCCGGCCCGGTCCTATTCCTTTGCCGCCGCGCCGGAGCGCAACGGCCGCCAGGAAATCACCTTCTACATCCGCAAGATCCCGGGCGGCGCCCTGACCGAGCGCCTGTTCGCGGGCCAGTTGTCGGCCGCCGCGGTCGGCATCGACGGCCCCCACGGCACGTTCTACCTGCGCCAGGGCGACGGCCCGATCATCTGCATCGCCGGCGGCAGCGGCCTCGCCCCCCTGCTCAGCCTGTTGCAGGATGCCCGCAAGAATCGGGTGCGCCGGCGCTGCGTCATGCTGTTCGGTGCCCGCACCCAGGCGGATCTCTATGGCCTGGACCAAATCGAGGAAATCGCCCGCGACTGGCTACCGGCCTTCCGCTTCGTCCCCGTGCTCAGCCACGAACCGGAAGACAGCGACTGGCGCGGGCTGCGCGGCTTCGTCACCAGCCACCTGGCCGCCTTGCTGCCGCAGGGCGACCCGGCGGAATTCCAGAGCTATATGTGCGGGCCGCCGCCGATGATCGATGCCGCGGTGACGGTGATGACGGGCCTGGGCATCCCGCTGGCCTCGATCCACTACGACAAGTTCACCGACGCCAGTTTCGCGGCGCGCTGAGCATCAGTCGCCGCGCCGCTGCATCGCCCCCTGGGTGAGATAGAGATCGTAGATATCGGGATCGTTGACCCGCATGCGGTCGCCGTTGCCCAGCTTTGCGACCTGCTCCATGCGCGTCATGCGGTTGGTCTGGACGTTGTAGGCGTGAACATGGGTCCATGACCAATAGGGATGGGCACCGTCGGCAACCGCCGCCGTGCCATCCTGGTAGAGCGAGAAGGCCGCATCGAACGAGCGGAACAACTGCCCGCGCCGGTCGAAGCTGACCATGCCGATGGGCAGCATGGTGCGAACGTCGAAGCGCACCTGCTTCTTGGAAATCGGGGCCCGGGGAAACATGACCGGCTCGGCCTCGACCGTGATCGCCTGGGGGACCAGTTCGACGGTGGTCTCGAAAAAAGTGTTGCCCTTGGGGCCGCCATGGGTCTTGCGCTCCCAGTTCGGGCTGCTGCCCGACCAGTTGGCGGAGATCGCGGCCAGGGCGGGACCGGTCGAGACGATCTTGTAGTTGCCCCAGGTCAGGAAGGGATCCCCGGCAGCCCAGGCATCCGACAGGTAAAGGTCGGAGCCCGGCAGCAGCGGCTCGAAGCGCTGGTTCGTGGGATAGCGGCGAATGCGCCGGAACGAGGGAACGTAACCGAACAGGTCGGGAAATTCCCGCTGGTCATAGGGCCAGACATTGAGGAAGGAGGAGCCGCGGACATCATCGGGCGAAACGAAATAGACCGCCTGGTAGCGCAGCTTGTCCTCCTCGCCCGGCCAGTAGGGCCGCGGCTCCATCACCACCCGGCCGATCGGTGACAATTCCGCCCAGCACGCCTCGTAGCGGTAATCGATATTGCCCGAGGCGCCGATGTCGCATTCCTTGATGGCATAGACCGAGGCATCGTGCCGCCCCCAGCTCAAGGTCAGGCCCGCGAAGGCTTCGATGCCGGTCTGGGCGGCGGGAAAGGGATTGCCGCCGATCCAGGGCTTGCCGTCGGTGGTGACCACGTTGCCGTTGGCGTCGAACCTGGCCTTGCCCTTGTTGCGCAGCGTGGCCTCGACATATTCCCACGGCGCCAGCTTCATGACCTCGGCCGTGGTCGGCGCCAGCTTCAGGCGCCGCCCCATGTTCCTGATCTGGGTGTATTGCACCGGGTCGAGCAGGTCGCGCACCAGCTCGACATTGTCGGCGCTGATCTCCTGGCCGGGCGCCAGTTTGCCCTTGGTATAGGCCTCGATCGACCGCAGCTCGTCGGGATAGGCAGCACTGCCCTCGCCCCGGGCTTCTATCGCCCGCCACAGGGGCGAGAGGACACCGGCGGTAACGACGCCGCGGCCAAGCTGCTCGAGGAAGTGGCGACGCGAGTAATCACGATCGTAGCGCTTGATGCGCATTTCTTTAAGCCTTCCACCGCCGGAAAAAAAGGAGGAGGGCGGATGCCGTGTTCAGCATGTGCCCTCCTCAGTGTGGCCGGGGGAGAGCCGGCACTTCGAACCTAAAAAAGCGGAGGAGGGAGCGTGGCGGAAGCCTGCCGCGCACCCTCCTCCAGTCTAACCGGAGGAGAGCCGGTATTCAGAACTGATAGGTTACACGCAGCGAGACCTCGTCGGCAAAATCGAGCGTCGACAGGGCATTGTAGTTGTCGCGGTCACCGGCAAAGACCGAAGCATGAAGATCGACCTGCCACTTGTCGTCGGGCTTCCAGCGGACACCCGGCTGGACATAGAAGCCGCCGCGCAGGTCGTAGAGCACGGCCCATTCGAAGCGCCATTCCAGCGACGGCGACGGCTGGAACCCGGCGAAGGCGACCGCGTGGTAATCCTCCAGGCCCTTGCCGGGCGGGCCGCCATCGGTCCCGCCGAAGCCGTCGAGGCTGCGGCCGAAGATGTCGCCGGCCGACTTGTACAGATACTGGGCGACCAGGTAGGCGGCCGGGAAGTCCTCGCTCCAGCGATACCATTTTTCGACCACGGCGGCCGCGGCCCATTCGTCCTCGACCTGGAAGCCCTTGGACAGCGACGGTGCGGTGAAAACCTTGTTCGGGGTATAGGAGAATTCGACGCGCGTGATCAACTGCTCCAGGAACGAGCCGGGCTCGCCGTCGAAGACATAGTTGATGCTGGCGCCGAAGACGTTCTCGTAGGGGAAGACGCGCTCTATATGGCCGCGCAGGCCGCCCGAGAGCCAGAAGAAGGTGTCCAGTTCGGCCGCCGCCAGGCTCTGGCTGTCGCCGACATTATAGGCGGTCAGCGAGCCGGTCGCGGGCTGGAAGTCGTCCACCGCCGAGTTGAGCGCGGTGACGCCGTTGAGCCTGACATTGCCGGCGTAGTGGAACCACTCCTCCTGGCTTTTCACGCCACGCGCCTCGTCGCGCTCGAAGGGCGTCTCCGCCGCCACGGCGCCGGAACCCGGCAGCAGGGGCGAGATATCCTTGTTCACCCCGGACTTGGTCCAGCGGATGGCACCGTCGGGATTGTGGCGGCTGACGGCGAAGAATTGCAGGCCGAGATTGCCGAGCTGCCCGCGAATGCGGCCGCCCACATTCCAGACATCGTCGGCAATGCCCTTGTAGCGCTCGTGCAGGGTGAACTGGTCGGGGATGATGTTGTAGGGCGTCGACGGATTGGGATAGATCGTCGGCTCGAACTTCTGGATGAAGGCTTCGACTTCCCAGTCCGGCGTGACCTGGTAGGACGCACGAATGCCAAGGCCCGGCACGCGCTTGTCGGAGAATTCCTCCAGCGCCGGATCGAGGATCAGGTGGCGCCGCAGGTCGAGGCCGTTGGGCACGTCCATCACGCGGAAGAACACCGCCTCGCCCCAGGCGATGACCTGGTTGCCGACCTGGACCACCAGCGGGCCGCTGGTGAAGTTGATCTTGGCGACCGGGAAATCGATCATGAAGTTCTTGTCGGCATATTCCAGCGGCGTGCCGCCGCCGCCGTCGCGGAACTGCGTCTCGTAGAAATTCACGTCCGAGACGTCGTGATAGGGATTCCATTCGTAGACCGCGCGCATGGTGAGCGACGCGCTCCAGTTGGCGTCGATCATGGCCCCCATGTTGACTTCCAGCCGGGTCATGAAGTGGTTGAAGTCGTTGGTGGGCGAGGCGACGTCGCGGTAGCCGGTGGGCGGAATGCTCACCGCCTGGCCGAACAACGGGTTGGTCACGCTGCTCAAGGGCGGCAGGGACAGGCCGGTCAACAGATTGTTCACAGCCGCGAGCGAACTCAGGTCGAGGCCCATGGGCTCGAGCGGCACCTGCTTGCCGTTGTAGGGATCGCCGGACTGGTTGTTCTCGTTCTCCTTGTCCGACAGCTTCACCGCAATCTGGTGCTGGATGAAGCCCGATATGGTGAAGTCGATGGCCAAGGCCGGCACGACAAGCCCGATCAGCGCGCCCGTTGCCGTCATGGACGCCACCATGCGCATCGCACTGGATTTCTTTTTCATTTACCTGTCCCCCCTCGATTCCTGCCCTGCGGCCCGGTGATCCAGTTCAGTTCCCGCCCGGCACCAGCTTGACCACCCGGCCGCTGTTGCCGCCGATGAGCCAGCCGTTCGGTCCCGCGGCGACAATCGCCTGATACCACCCGGTTGCCGCATCGCCCGGCGTGATGGTCGTGAACGACGCCGCGCTATCCGAACCGATCGCCATGCTGCGCACGCCGGTGATCAGAACCTGGCCGCCGGCCGTCCGGCCCACACCCATGTAGTTGGCCTTGGAGCCGGAGGGCACGATCGCCCAGGTCAGCCCGCCATCAGTCGAGCGGAGCACCCGGCCATCCTGGCCGACGGCGTAACCGATCCCATTCCCGTCGATCTGGATGTCGAAGAGCGAGGCCTTGCCGGTGTGGACCAGGGTCCAGCTCTTGCCCCGATCGGTCGAGCGCAGGATGGCTTCGAATTCGCCGGCGATCGTGATCGCGCCGTCGGCCGCCACCGACACGCCGTAGACGTGGGGCTGGAAGCCCTCGGTATTGGTGCTGGACCAGTCGTATTCGATCGGCGCCCAGGTCTGGCCGGCGTCGGACGAGACGAGGATGGTGCCGAAGGCGCCGACCGCCACGGCAAGGCCGGCCGCATTGACATCTACCGCGAACAGGCGGGCGTCGGTGACGCTGGGCAGGCGGGTCCAGGTGGTGCCGGCACGGCGCAGCATCAAGCCGCGCTGCCCGACCACCAGGGCAATGTTGTTCTTCAGGATGCAGCCCAGCGGCACGGCATCGACCACCGCGCCGGCTTCGGCGGCCCAGGTCACGCCGCCGTCACCGCTGGAAAAGATCAGGTTGGGGGCACCCACCGCCAGGAGCTTGTTGCCGTCGGCCGCCATGCAGAACAGGCCTTCGTGCAGCGTGCCCTGGTGGACGACGTCGAAGCCGACGCCACCGGCGGCATGAGCCGCCGGTGCCAGACCGATGAGGAGCGCCGCGACGGCTGCTCGGATGCTGTTTCTCATTGCCGGATGCCCCCGCCCAACCGATCAGGCGCTGCCCAGGCGACGGATCGCCTGAATGGTCAGGAACTGCTCGTAGAAATTGCCCTGGTTCCAGCTCGGCTTGTAGCCGCCGGCCGCTTCCTCGGCCATGTAGAAGCGGCTGCCGCGGTTGGTCTGGATGTCGTAGCACATGCAGGATTGCACCGACCAGACGACCTCGCCGTTACCGTCCTTCACCGACTTGCCGCCACGCTCGTAACGGCCGTAGGGCGCCTCGACCAGCTTCCACAGGTCGCCGCGGCGATCGTAGGTGTTGCTGACCAGACCCTGCATGTTACGCACGTCGACATAGGTGCGGCGCTTGCCGACCGGGGCGCGCGGATAGCCCGTCGGCTCGGAATCGATGACCAGCACTTCCGGCTTAAGCTCGTACTCGTACTCGTAGAAGCTGATACCCTTCGGGCCGCCGTGAACCTCGGGTTCCCAGCCCGGCTTGTCGCCGTGCCAGTTCGAACCCGCGTTGCCCAGGTGCGGCTTGGTATCGACGATCTTGTAGTTGCCCCAGGTCTTCATGGGGTCGCCGGCGTGCCAGGCGTCGGACAGGAACAGGGTGAGGCCGGGCACCAGGGGCTCGAAGCGCTGGTTGGTCGGGAAGCGGCGCTCGCGCTTGAAGGCGGGCAGATAGCCGAAGAGATCGGGGAACTTGGTCTGGTCGTAGAGCCAGTTCGACAGGAAGGAGGTGCCACGCACGTCGTTCGGCGAGACGAAGAACACGGTCTGGAACCGCAGCATGTCCTCGAAGCCGTCGAGATAGGGCTTGCTCGGGTTGCTGGTCAGGCCGCACACGTTCTGCTCCACCCAGCAGAAGTCGTATTTGTAGGCGACATTGCCGTCGGGCGAGATATCGCAGTCGCGCAGCACGTAGAAACCGGCGTCGTTGCGCCCCCATGACAGGGTCAGGTTGGCATAGACTTCCTCGCCGGACTTGGCATTGGGGAACGGGTTGCCGCCGATCCAGCGCTTGCCGTCCAGGGTGACCACGTTGCCGCTGCTGTCGAACTTCGCCTTGCCGGCGTTGCGCACCGTCGCTTCGAGATACTTGTTGCTGTTCAGTTTCAACGGATCGGTCGCGGTCTTCACGATCTTGATCCGGCGGCCCAGTTCCTTGATCTGCTTGAAGGTGATGGGATCGAGCAGATCCTTCACCACGTCGACGTTGCCGGCATCGACGATGTCGCCCGTCTTGATCTTGCCCTTGGTATAGGCATCGATCGAGAGCAATTCCTCGGGATAGGCCTTGGCCGTGTCCTGGGCATTGGCGATCAGCGGCCACAAGGGCTGGAGCACGCCGGCGGCGACGATCCCCTTGGCGGTGCGTTCCATGAACTGGCGGCGGCTGTAGTTGAAGTCGTATTTCTTGATGTGCATGACGCTGTTCCTCCCAAAGGATTTTTTGACGCGATACCGAAGGTTACTGTGCGGCGACGAGCGTCTCGAGTTCGCGGTCGTCGGTGATGTAGGCGGACAGGTCCACCCCCTCGCCGACGATGAGATCGTCGCGCTTCATGAAGGCGGGTTTGATCAGCCAGACCAGCAGGGGCACCACGATCAGCGCGATGACCATGTTGATCAGCATGACCATGACCAGCAGCAGGCCCATGTCGGCCAGGAACTTCAGCTCGGACAGGAAGTACCAGGGCAGGATGCCCAGCAGCATGATCGAGGCGGTGAAGAAGATCGCCTTGCCGGTGGTGGCGACGGAGGCCAGGATCGCCGCGTCGTACTTCTTGTGGCCCTGGTATTCCTCGCAGATCCGGCTGAGCAGGTAGATGCCGTAATCGATGCCGACACCGATGCCGATCGCGGTGATGGGCAGGCTGTTGACGTCGAGGCCGATGCCCATGCCCACCATCACGGTCGACAGGAAGAAGTTCGACAGATTGACCGGGATCAGCAGCAGCACGCCCGCCAGGATCGACTTGTAGGCATAGGCACAGCACACGAACATGGCGAGGTTCAGCAGGCCGAGGATGATCCAGTGATAGTGCTCGACCGCTTCGTTGACGGATTGCTGCAGGGCGATGGTGCCGGTGGCCAGGCGGACCCGGAATTCGGGATGGTCGGCGCCGACGAAATCCACCGCCGCCTGGGCCTGGGCGATCGCCTGGTCGACCGTTTCCTGGGTGTTGTCCTTGTACCACAGCGAGACGGTGGCGTTCTGCTGCTCGAAGTCGGTTACATGCATGAAGGCCTTGGGGCTGGTGCCGAACATCAGGGCACCGACCGCCGCCCCGACCGAGGCATCGTCGCCGTCGAGCGGCATCCACTTGGGATTGCCGCCGGCGAACAGGCGATTGGCCTCGGGCAGGTAGTCGGCAAAGGACAGGGTGGCGACGGGCGGGACCGGCTGCTTCTCGAGGAAATACTCGATCCGGGCCATGGTCTCGATCGTATGGGCCTGGCGGGCGACACGGCTGGGATTGGTCGGGTTCTTGGCCTCGAGCACGATTTCCAGCGTATTGAGGCCGGGGAAGTGATCGTTGATCTGGGCGACGGCGCCGTTGAATTCCGATTTCGGGAACAGCAGGTTGCTGCCCTCGACCGGGTTGCCGATCTTCAGTTGGGTGGTCTGCCAGACGCAGAAAACCGCGACGAGGCCGACCGCGACCGTGGTGAAGCGGGCGCGGGAGCCGTAGGTCCAGGTCGACAGGGTGCGCAGGCCGTTGCGGATCTTGACGTGGACGCCCCGGTCGCCGTCACGGCCGGTGATCTTCAGGATGTTCTTGGGGCTGGGCAGCCAGGACAGCAGCAGGGGGCTGAGGAAGATGTTGGCCGGCACCAGCATGAAGGCCCAGAAGCCGCAGAAAATCGCCAGGCGTTCCATCACCGGAATCGGTGCGACCGCGATCAGGCACAGGCCGACGGCGTCGGTGACGATGCCCAGCGTGCCCGGCACCATCATGACGCCAAGGGCGATCTCGGCCGACTTCCGGCGATCCTTCACATGGTGCAGGATCTCGCAATAGCGTTCGATGAACTGGGCGCAATGGCTGAACGAGCGGGCGACGTGCAGCAGCGGCACGACCATGATCAAGGGCTCGATCGGCAGGTTCAGCCAGCCGACGAAACCAAAGCCCCAGACCGCGGTCACCGCGCTGGCGGTCAGCGGCACGACGACGCCGATGACGTTGCGCATGTAGACGACCAGCGACAGCACGAGTGCCGCCAGCGTGATGCCGAAGATCCACAGCATCTGGTGCTGGTAGTGATAGACCCAGCCGGTCAGGGCCGGCTGGCCCGCCATGTAGACGTCGTGATCGGCGTCGCGCTCGCGCTCGACCAGGCCCTGCATGTAGGCGAAGGTCTCGCCGTAGTCGAGCAGGCGCTCGATGAAGGTGACCTGGATGATGGTCGAGGTTTCATCGGCCGAAATCAGGAAGGCGCGCGCGCCGATCGACATTTCCACCCGGCGGCGGAATTCGTCGACATCCGCCTGGTTGGCCGGCGGATGGTCGCCCATGATCGGCTGGGCATCGATGCCGTCGGGCACCGCCTCGGCATAGCGTGCCTTCTCGGTGCTGATCGAGACCACCTGGTCGTGATCGACCGCGGGCGCCAGATCGGCCTCGCGCGTCATGTTCCAGATCTTCTGCAGGGTCTCGACGTTGTAGATCGTCCCTTCCTTGCGCTTGACCATGATGCTGATGGTCAGCGGGTTGCCGAAGTTGGGATGATCCTTGAACGTCTGGACGTAAGGATGGTCCGCCGGCAGCAGGTCCGAGAAGACCGTGCGCAAGTCGACGTTGCGCAGGCCCAGGCCCAGGAAGACCGTGATGCCGATCATCACCGCCAACGAGAGGATCCGGTTGCGCATGACGAATTGCGCGATGCGAAAGGGCGTGTTTTGCACGGGATTCCGAGCCTTCCGTTGTCACTTAAGTCAAAAGTCGGGGCTTTGCCGGCGCCGCCCTGTCACGGGCCGGCGCAGCACACCAAAAGCTGTGGTCTTGAACGAGACGCGCTGCCCCGCGATCAGGCGGGGCGGGGCGCTATCTCAACGTTCGCGACGTGAATCGAGACGTAACCTCTTCGCTCACCTTGGCGCGCGAAACGCCTGTATCGGCTTGGCACGGGATCTCCGCCATGGTTCCCACCCCTCTACCGTCCCATCAGGGCCGGGCTTGTGTTTTTTGGTGGCCCGGCCTGCCGGCGGATGAACCACCAGGAGCCGAGCTGCTTCAGTGACGACCCTGCACCCTTGCCGCCCAACTTTGACCAGCCCAAAGGTTGGCTCTTCTTCCCAAATTGGTTATGATAAGGAAGTGAACTATTATTTTTTCCGCGATGACCGCGGTTACCGCGCCGTCACGCTGCGGTGCCATGAAATTGGCGGAAAACAAGGCGGGCGCCGAGGCATCTGGCTGCCCGGCACCCGCGTTATTCTGTCGATGAAATTATGATATGTATGCGAACTATATTAGGGTAAGCACCCCAGACAACCCTGAGGGTCACCCGGCCTTGGCATCGCCAGCAAAGGCAGCGCGAACCGAGCCCAGGCCGGCGATCGTCGCCTCGATGACACTGCCCCAGGCGACGGGGACCATGGGACCGAGCGCGCCCGACAGCACGGTATCGCCGGCCAGCAGGGGACGGCCGTGCCGTGCCATGGTCCGGGCCAGCCACAGGGTGGCGGCCAGCGGGTGGCCCAGGCAGGCCATGCCGGCGCCGACCGAGACCATCTGCCCGGCCCGTTCCATCACCATGCCTGCCTGCCGCAGGTCCAACCCGTCGAGCTTGCGCGGCGTGTTGCCCAGGACATAGAGCCCGGAGGAGGCGTTGTCGGCGACGGTATCGAGGAAACCGATCTTCCAGTCGGCGATGCGCGAATCGACCACCTCGATGGCCGGCAGGGCAAAGTCGACCGCCCGCAACACATCGGCGATGGTGAGTCGCGGCTCGGTCAGGTCGCGGCCCAGGACGAAGGCGATCTCCGCCTCGGCCTTGGGCTGGATCAGGCGGTCGCGCCCGATCTCCCAGCCGTCGGGCACCGCCATGTCGTCGAACAGGATGCCGTAGTCGGGCTGATCGACGCCGAGCTGCTTTTGCACGGCGAGCGAGGTCAGGCCGATCTTGCGGCCCACGATGCGCCGGCCGGCCTCGACCCAGCGCCTGGTATTGATGTCCTGGACCTCATAGGCCTGATCGGCCGTGCCGCCGTCGAGCTGGCCGGCGATCGGGGGCACGGTCGTGCCCAGGCGATGGGCCTCGAACAGGCTGTCGGCCACCTGCCTTGTGGTGCTGGGGGTCATGTCGGGTCTCGTCAATCGGCCAGGAAATCGCCGACCAGGCGATTGAAGCGGGCGGCATGCTCGATCTGGGCCCAGTGGCCGCAGCGCCCGAAGACATGCAGTTGCGAGCGCGACAGCAAGTGGTGAAGCCGCAGCGAGACGTCGAGCGGCACCACCAGGTCATCACGGCCGTGGACGATCAGCGTGTCGTGGCCTACCTGGGCGATATCGGCGGGGTCGCTGCCCAGGGCATCGAGCCAGGGCTGATGGGGCCGCGGGAACATGGCGGCAAAGGATTCCTGGAAGCCGGGCCGGATACTGGCCTGGTAGCGCAGTTCGGCCAGTTCGTCGGTCACCAGGCTGCGGTCGTAGGCGAAGATATCGAGCAGGCCGCGCATGGCTTCCAGCGACGGCTGATAGCCCCAGACCGCCGCCAGGCCGTCGGTCACCGGGAAGGTCAGGCCGGCGCTGCCCATCAGCACCAGCTTGCCGACCCGGTCGGGATACTGGATGGCGAAGGCGAGCGCGATCGCACCGCCGAACGAGTTGCCGACGATGTCGACCTTGGCGAGGTCCAGCGTGTCGATCAGGTCCAGCAACTGCCGGATCCAGGTCGCGCGGGAATAGACGATGCCGTTCGGCCGGTCGGTATAGCCAAAGCCCACCATGTCGGGCGCCAGCACGCGGGCGCGCTTTGCCAGGTCCGGCATCACGAGGCGCCAGTTGGCCCAGCCGGTGACGCCGGGGCCCGACCCATGGATCAGGACCACGGGATTGCCCTGCCCCAGGTCATGGCAATTGGTGGCGAAGGCGCCGGTCTGGATGCTGCGCGCGATTTCCGGTGTGTTGATCATGGTCGGTTTCCTCCAATGGTTAGGTTACTTAAGTCGTCATGCCCGGCCTTGTGCCGGGCATCCACGTCGGGACGGTGCGCAGCCGTTGACGGCATAGGCAGCTTGCCGACGTGGATGGCCGGGACAAGCCCGGCCATGACGACCTGGAAAAATGCCCAGACAGAAACACAACCTCTGATGTCTCAAGTATCGGACAGTCACAGGCGAAGACCGATCAGGTGCCGCGGATCAGCCCGCCGGGGCGGGCGCCCCACATGCACAGGCTGGAGGGTTCGAAGCTGAACAGGCGGGGCCGGTGGCCGGCCTCATCCGCGATCTCGTTCACGCCGCAGGAATATTCGAAGACCATGCCGTCAGGCCCGCGGAAATAGACGAAGTTGGCACCCGAGGTGGGGTGCCGGCCGGGCCCGAAGACGATCGGCACGCGCTTCTCGCGCAGCAGGTAGAAGGCGCGCAGGACATCGTCCGGCGTCTCGACCTGGTGGTTGATGTGCTGCACGCCGGCGGTCTCGGCGCGGACAAGCGCGATCGTGTGATGGATCGCGTTGATCCGCATCAGGGGGATGTCACCGATGCGGTCGCTGACCCGGGCATTGCAGACCTGGGTCCAGAATCGCTCGTCGCGCTGCGGATCGGTCGAATTGAGGCCGATGTGGTTGAAGCCGGTGATGGCGGCGTCGCGGGTCGGGAAATAGCGCCGGCCGCGATGCTCAGGGCCTACCGCCAGCTCGATCCGGTTGCCGCTGGGATCATCGAAGCCGATGAAGGCGCGGACCTTGCGGGCCGCGGCCTGGGGCGCCGTCCCGGCGTGGACGCGGTGGCCCAGCGCCTCCAGGGCGGCGGCGGCCTGGTCGAGCTCGTCTTCGCACTCGACCTCGAAACCGGCCACCTGGTAACCCGGCTCGTCATCGACATAACAAAGCGTGTGCGCCCGCGCATCGGAGCGCAGGTGCAAGGATTTTGCCCCCCGCTCGGCAACTTCGAGCCCCAGGCATGCGGTGGCGAAGGATTCCGCCAGGGCCAGGTCCCGGGTCCCTAAGCGCACATAGGCGATATCCTTGAGCCGGATCAGCGGTGTCGCACTCATGATGCCGGCGCCTGAAGTTCAGGGACATCCGCGCAGGTGCTGCCCCAGGCGCAGAGCGAGGCCACGGTGCGCGGAAACTGGCGCGGGCGATGGGCGCGGCCGGCCAGGTCGTCGTCGCCGCCGACATAGGAGAACAGCGCGCCGTCCGGCCCCTGTAGGTGCAGGAAGGCCAGGTTCGACGCGGTTTCGCGGCCCGGCCCCTGGATGATGCGGACCTGGTGTTCCTGGGCGAAATAGCTGCTCTGCATGATGTTGTCGAGCGCCTCGACCTCGAAGGCGGCATAGAGCAGGCCAGCCCGCTCCGATGGGTAGAGGGCGATGCGGTGATGGCGGCTGTCGACCTGCAGATAGGTGATCTCGCCGACCCGGTCGCTGACCCGGGCACCCAGGCAGGCGGTCCAGAACATTGTATCGCGGACGATATCGCGGCTGCGCAGGCCGACGCCATGCAGGCCGACGATGCCGGCATCGCGCGCGGGGAAGTAGCGCCGCCCGCTGTGCAGGGGCCGCACCACCAGGTCGATGGCATTGCCCGAGCCGTCCCGGGCCTGCGCCATCGCCTGGACACCGTGGCGGCGGCAGGCCTCGGCACCCGCGCGGGCGGCGGTGAAACCCTGGGCGTTCAGCGCCTGTTCGGCCGTGGCCAGCGCGGCCTCGTCCACCAGTTCGATGCCCACGCTCCCGGCACCCTGCGCGGCCGGCAGGAACGAGAGGCTGCGCAGCCGCTGGTCGCAGCGGAAGGGAATTTCGCCCTCGACCTCGACGCCACGCTGCAGCCCCAGGATCTCGGCGGCGAAGCGCGCGCTGGCCGGCGGATCCTGGACGGCCAGGCGGACATAGCAGACCGCGGCGACGAGTGATTCAGCCACGCTTGGGGCCTCGCGACTTGCCTTGGGCGGCGATATAGGCGCGGGCCATGTCGCGCAGCATGGCGAACTGCTGGTCGTCGCGCTTGGGGTCGTTGTCCCACAGCTTGCGCAGGGCGAGGCCGCGCACGACGCCCAGCATGATCGACAGCAGGCCCGGCGCCAGGTCCGCCGGAATGCCGGCCGCGGCCAGGGCCTGGCCCCAGGCCTGCTCGACCGGCAGGCGGGCGCCGCGGGCGATGTCCAGCACCTGCTCGCGCACGCTGGGCTCGGTCGCGGTCGACAGGACGATGTCCACGGCAACCAGGAAATGCCGGCTGAAGAAGAATTCGCGGGCGTCCTCGATCAGCAGGTCCAGGATATCGCGCGCGGGATCGACCGCGGCGGCCCGCTGGCGGCTGACCGCCAGGGCCTGGTCATAGACATGGGCCAGGGTGGCGACGATCAACTGGTCCTTGGTCGGGAAGTGATGCAGTTGCGCGCCGCGCGAAATGCCGGCGACGCGCGACACCTCGGCGGTGCGAAACCCGGCATAGCCATGGCTGCTCATGACCTTGGCGGCGGCATCCAGGATGCGCCGCTGCATGTCTTCGCTGCGCGCGGCCTGGGTCCGGCGTTCCACTTCGGGCCTCGACTTCGGGCGCCCGCGCCTGGCCGGCGGGATTAGGGTATCAGACGACGACATGGACAACCCCTTCGATCAGTTCGACGGGATAGGTCTTCAGCGCCACCTCGCAGGGCATGCCCGTGGCCGCCCCGGTGGTGACGTCGAAGGTGCCGAAGTGCCAACTGCACTCGACGATTTTTCCCATCAGGCAGCCCTCCTCCGAGAGCGAGACCTCGCCATGCGTGCAGCGATCGGCTGTCGCATAGATGCGGCCGTCGACATTATAGAGGGCGATCGGCTGCCCGTCAGGCAGCGCTGCCTGACGGATTTCGCCTTCGGGAATGTCCGCCACGGGACATAGTTTCATCAGTTCAGGCATCTGCTTCAGGTCCATCACAGCATGGTACTGCCGCCGTTGACGCTGATGACCTGGCCGGTCACGAACGCCGCCTCCGACGACGCCAGATAGCCGACCATCGAGGCGACCTCGTCCATTTCGCCGGCCCGCCCCAGGGGAATGACGCTGAGGAATTTCTGGGCGAGGTCCGGCGCCTTCTCGACGAAGGCCGCCAGTTGGTGGGTGTTGACGGCGCAGGGCGCCACCGTGTTCACGGTGATGCCGTCGCGGGCGAATTCCCGCGCCAGGCCGGTGGTCATGGCATGCACCCCGCCCTTGGCGGCGTTATAGGCGGCATGGTCCCACAAGCCGTTGCGCACCGAATCCGCCCCCATGTTGACGACCCGGCCATAGCGCTGCCGCCGCATGACCGGCAGCGCGTACCACGAACACCAGATGGCGGTCCACAGGTTGCGGTCGATGGTGGCGCGCAGGGTGTCCGGCGTCTGTTCCAGGAAGGGGCGGATGATCCCGCCGCCGGCATTGTTCACCAGAATGTCGACCGTCCCGCAATCGGCCACCGCCCGGCCGATCAGGGCACCGGCCGCCGCTTCCAGGGACAGGTCGCCGGCCTGCGTCACGGGCCGGTCGCCATGCTTGCCGGCCAATTGATCGGCCGCCGCCTCCAACGCATCGCCGTCGAGATCCGCGATCACCAGGCGGGCGCCGTCGCGGGCCAGGCGGTCGGCGACGGCAAAGCCGATGCCCCGGGCCGCCCCCGTCACCACCGCGATCCTGCCTTCAAGCGGCCTGGTCATTTCCGCCCCTCACAGAATGATGCTGACGCGGCCCTGGGGCCGCAGGCCATCGCTGGCCAGCAGGCAGCGCTTCTCGCGAATCCGCAGCCCCTCGCCTTCCCACACCAGCTGATGCAGGTTGGTGCCGAAGAAGACATCGGTCTGGCCTTCCTTGGTGCGATAGGTGATGAAGGCCGAGCTGACCTGCCATTCGTCGCCCGCGCGCTCGCGGATCCGCACGTTGCTGACCAGGTGGCGCAGCTTGGAGCGCGGGAATTCGGCGTGGGCCGTGCGTTTCATCAGGCGTTTCACCCGCTCACCCAGGCGAAAGCGGTCGTCGGCGATATAGAACAGGTTGTTCTCGGGCGAGGCGTCGGGCGCCACGTCGGTCGACGGGACGTAGTAATGCGCATCGTCGCTGAACAGTGCCAGCCATTCCGGCAGGCGCCATTCGTCGATCAGGTCGGCCTCGAGGAAGAGGAAATCCTCGACCTGGGCACGGGTCGGGTTGGGCAGGGCGAGATCGATGGTCATGCCGCGGCCTCGAAAATGCGCTGGTTCCACTGGGCCCAGAAGGCGCGCATCTGCGCCTCGTCGTCATAGGACGGGGTCTCGCGGCCCATGCCCTTGGACATGTCGTTCCAGCCGACCTCGGCCATGTTGGCATAGCCGCGCTGGCACTGTTCCAGGGCCTCGACATCGTCGGGCGTGGCAAAGCCGCCGGGGCCCAGGAATTCGAGGAAGTTGAACAGGCGGTATTCCCGCGCCCACTTGCTTTCCTCGGCCGGGGCCAGGGCCCAGGCGTTGATCAGCATGAAATCGGGCGCGGTGGGATAGAAGGTGCGCACGGTGATCGCCATGATGTCGTTGATCACCAGGTTGGGGAAGATCACCAGGTTGCGGTTACGGGTGGCGATGCGATCGGCCCGTTCCTTGCCGTGACGCTCGACCAGGCGCTCGTAGATCGCGTCGATCTCCACCTTGCCCTGGTCGCCCCACATGGGGATCCACTGGGCTACCGGCCGGCCCCAGGGCGCGCTGTATTCGACCACGGCATGGCCGTTGCCCAGGTCGTGGCTGACGCCCTTCAGCGCCACATTGGCCAGGCCGCCATTGGTGTTCTTGAGATAGTCGAGATAGGTCGCATGGTTGGTGGCGGCGTGGTAGCCGTCGAAGCTGTTTTCGGCCAGCAGCTTCCAGTTGGCGCGGATCGAATATTCCTGGGTGCCGCCGACGATGGCCATGCCCAGGTCGGACTGGTCGGCCACGATATCGATATATTCCTTGGCACCGGCCAGGTAATCGGACAGGGACACGGCATCGGCATCGAAGCAGACGAAGGCAAAGCCGCGATAGGTGTCGAAGCGCGGCACCGGCTGCAGGCCCGAGGTGCTGCGCGCCTTGAAATCCGCCGGATAGGCTTCCTCGTCCGGCAGGTTGCGCAGGTTGCCGTCCAGGCCGAAGATCCAGCCGTGATAGAAGCACTGGAACGACTTGGCATTGCCTGCGCGCTCGCGGCAGACCTTGGCGCCCCGGTGGGCACAGGTGTTCAGCAGGGCGCGGAGCTCGCCCTTGGGATTGCGGGCGAAGATGATGTGACGCCCGCCGACCTGGCGGGTGACGAAGTCGCCGGGCTTGGCCAGTTCCGACGTGTGGCCCAGGTAGAGCCAGCAGCGGCCGAAAATCTTCTCGCGCTCCGCCTCCAGGATCGCCGGATCGACGAAGGTGCGCCGGGCGACATTGAAGACGTGCCGTTCCTTGTCGATCACCAGCATCGGATCGCCATGGCCGTTGGGTGTCATGGAACCTCCCTCCATTTTCATTTGGGTGCCGCGGCGCGGCGCAGGTCGAATGCGGGGTTTTCCAGGTCGGCGCGGGCCGGGCGCTGCCGGCCGGCGACGATGCGGCGCAGGGCCGCCATGTCGCGTGCCGCGTTGACGGTGACGGCCCCGACCACCTCGCCCGCGCGCAGGGCGATCAGGGTGAAGCGGCCTGCTTCCACGTCGCCGCGCAGCACGAGATCGTCGGCGACAGCGTCACCCAGGACCTGAAGATTGACGTCGTACTGATCGGACCAGAACCAGGGCGGATCGCCATAGGGGCTGTCCTGCCCCGCCATGGTGCGCGCCGCGGCGATCGCCTGGTTCTGCGCATTCGCCCAGGTCTCGATCCGGGTCCAGCGGTCGTGACAGCGGCTCCATTGCAGGGCGACATCGCCGGCCGCGAAAATATGCGGCAGTTCGGTGCGGCCGTGAGCATCGACCTTGATACCCTGGCCGCCGGCAAGGCCCAGCCGTTCGGCCAGGCCGACGACCGGATCGACCCCGACGCCGACGACGATCAGGTCGGCCGGCACCACCCGGCCGTCGGCCAGGACGACGCCCTGCGCATTCGCCCCGACCGGCACCTGGCCGAAATGGAACTCGACCCCGGCCTGCTCGTGGCGGCGGCGCAGAAAGCCGGCGACCACCTCGGGCAGGGCCCGGGCCAGCAGGCGGGGTGCGGCCTCGATGACCGTGGCCCTTGCCCCTTGGGCGACCGCGGCGGCGGCCGCCTCCAGCCCGATCACCCCGCCGCCCACGGCAACGATCCGGGCCCCGGGCACGAAGCCGCGGCGCAGGGCGCAGGCATCGTCGATCGTGCGCAGGTAATGCACCGGGATCGGCCCCGCCTCCAGCGCCGGCAGCCGGCGCGGCACCGTGCCGGTGGCAAACATCAGCTTGTCGAAGCCGAACACCCGGCCATCTTTGGCAGCGACATGGCCGCGCTCGATATCGCCGTCGGCGATTTCCGCCCCGGTGACCAGGTCGACGCCTAAGGTTGCCCAATCCGGCGCACTGCGGACAAAGGCCGGCACGGCATCGGTCTTGAGCAGCATTTCCTTGGACAGTTGCGGCCGCTCATAGGGCGGATGCGCCTCCGCCCCGATCAGGGTGACGGCGCCGGCATGGCCCGCGGCACGCAGGGCCTCGGCCGCGCGGGCGCCGGCTTGGCCTGCGCCGATGATGACGATGCTGGGACCAGCCCTAGTCACGATTCCGCCCTTCCCTGGTCGACGCTCAACTGCTGCCGCGCAGCGGCGTCGTTCCCATTTATTTACAAACAGTCCAACCGGCTTGTAAATAGAGAAAATAAAGGTAACACTCCGGCGACAACAATCGGCGTCGCCAGGGAGGACGCTTGCCCGTGAACATCGACCTGCATGCCCATTTCGTGCCCCAGGCCTTTCCCGACGGGCGCGGGCGCTCGGCCCTGTGGCCGGCGATCGAGCACCGGCCGGACGGCCGGGCCGCGATCGTCATCGGCGGCCGGCCCTTTCGCGTCCTCGACGCCTGCAACTGGGATAGTGCCGCGCGGCTGGCCGACCTGGCGGCGGAAGGCGTGGACCGGCAAGTCATCTCCCCCATGCCGGAACTGCTCTCCCACTGGTTCGACGCGGCGGAGGCCGACCTGCTGTCCCGCCACATGAACGAGGCCCTTGCGGCACTCGTCGCCACCCAGCCTGACCGCTACCTCGGCCTGGGCATGGTTCCGGTGCAGGATCCCGAACTGGCCGCGCGGCGCCTGGAAGAGGTGAAGACGCTGGGGCTGCGCGGGGTCGAAATCGGCTCGCACATCAATGGCCTGCCGCTGGGCGACGCCTCGCTCGACCCGTTCTATGCGGCGGCCCAGGCCCTGGACCTCGCCATCATGGTGCACCCGCTGCACCCGGTCGGGCGGGAGCGCCTGGGCGGCAATCCGGCCCTGGCCGCGGCGGCTGCCTTCCCGCTGGACACGGCCCTGGCCGGCGCCTCGCTGCTGGCGGCCGGCATTCCCGACAAGTATCCCCGCCTGCGCATCCTGCTGTGCCATGGCGGCGGGGCCTTGCCGTGGATCCTGCCGCGGCTGGACCAGGTCTGGTCGCTGGGCGGCAGCCTGGGCGCGCTGTTCCCGCGCAAGCCCAGCGAAATGGCCAGGAAATTCTACTACGACACGGTGCTCTACGATGCGCCGTCGCTGCGCTTCCTGGCGCAGACGGTGGGCATCGACCGGATCGCGGTCGGCTCCGACTATCCTTTTGTCATCCAGCAGGGCCGGCCGGTGGACTTCGCCCTGGGCGCCCTGCACTGCCCCGGCGAGCAATTGGCGCGGAACGCCCTCGATTTCCTCGGGCTTGGCCATCAGTGCCCGGACCAATAGGCCGCCAGGATGAGCGTGGTTACAACGCCGATCCAGGCCTCGAACACGATCCGCCAGGGCAGAACCCGGCGCCCCAGTTCCATGAAGTGGACGAACACCAGGCGGATCTTCAGCGCCGCGATCAGCACCACGGCGGTGGCGGCATAGGGCGCGGCAAGGCTTCCCATATCCTCGGCCACCAGCCAGCTCGACAGCGTCGCCCCCAGCAGGATCGCCCAGATGCCGATGGCCGGGGGCAGGGTCAGGCCACGCATCACGCCCTCAACAGATAGAGCAGCGGGAACAGCATCAGCCACAGCAGATCGACCATGTGCCAATAGCACGCCGTGCTTTCGACCCAGATGAGATTGCCGGGCCCCGCCGGCCGGCCCCGGACCTTGAAGAAGACCAGGGCAAGGACCGCCATGCCGACCAGGTAGTGCAGGAAGTGAACCCCGGTGAAGACGAAATAATACATGAAGAAATCATTGGTCAGCATCGAGATGCCGCCCCGAATCTTCTCCACATATTCCGTCATCTTCAGGACGCCGAAGCCCGATCCGGCGGCGAAGGACAGCACAAGGTAGCGCTGCAACCGGCCCGCCCGGCCCTCGCGAGCGGCCTCGACCGCGCCGACCATGAACCAGGAACTGGTCAGCAGGAAGAAGGTGTTCAGCAGGCCGGTCCAGGGATCGAGCAGCAGCCTGGACTGTTCGAATAGGGTAACCGCCTGCGCCCGTTCGAAGATGAAGATCAGGAAGAACAGGCCGAACATGAAGATGTCGGCGCTCAGGAACATCCAGATCCCGGGATCGCCCGGGGGCGCCGCCGCCCCTTTTTGATGAGGCGACGGCGCGGCGTGGCTGGTCATTCGGCGGCTTGCGGCAGCACCACCCCGGCGGGCGGCCGGCCGGCCGCGTGCCGTTCCAGTTTCTCGGCTTCCAGGCGCTTGATGGCCGCCAGGATGTAGAAGGTCAAGGTCGGGCACCAGACGAACCAGACCGAGAATTCGATCCAGAAGTTGAGCAGGCCGGCCCGCTCGAACGGCCCGCTCTTGAAGAACGGCATCAGGCATTCGGCCGCGAAGCTGACGCCGACCCAGATGCCGTACCAGGCGAGCCAGCGCGGGATGAGCGGGTGCTCCCGCTTGTCCGACAGGAAGGCGACGCCCAGCGCCAGCATCTGCAGGGTGGTGACCGAGTAACCAAGGTCGATCAGCAGCCACGACCAGTCGTAGAGCAGTTGCAGCACCGGATCGCTCAGCGCTTCGGGGCGATAGGCCCCGGCCAGCCAGCCCGAACAGGAGACCAGGATCGGCACCACCGTCAGGCCGGCGCCCCACAGCGCCAGGGTCGAGAGGATGTTGCTCTCGCCCTCGACCCGTTCCACCACCTTGGCGATGGCCAGGCCCCAGACCATGTAGAGCACGGCAAAGGTCATGGCGATGACCATGCCGAGGCGCACGGTATTGGCGTTTTCGCGGAAGTAATGCCCGATGTCTTCCGCGGGCAAGGCGGCCGAAAACGGCGGAAGGTTGAACCCCATCAGCCCCCAGAAGCCGATGAACACCGCCATGAACAGCGGCCCCGCCCAGGCACAAAGCCGCCAGTACTTGAATTCGTCCAGCATTTCAGCCTCCCTTTGCCTGCCCGGCCCGATCAGAGGATCAGCACCGGTTTGATCGCCGTGCCGTTCGTGGTCGCATCGAACGCCTCGTTGATCTGGTCGAACGAAAATCGCGTGATCAGCCGGTCGAAGGGCAGCCGCCCGTCGAGATGGTACTGGACCAGTTGGGGAATGAAGACTTCCGGATCGCTGTCGCCCTCGACATAGGCCTTCACGCCCACGCCGCGCACCAGCATGGACAGGATGTTCGCCGGTAGGCTGGCGTCTGGCGGCGGCATGCCGACCAGGCCCAGCATGCCGTTGGGCAGCAGGGTTTCCAGCGCCGCGCCGATCACCGCCGGGATGCCCGTGGTATCCAGGGCATGGGATACCCCGCCGGGGCCGGCCTTCTTGACCGATGCCGTTACATCGGCGTCGCCGGTCGGATCGAGGGCGGCCGTCGCCCCCAACTCCAGCGCCAGGGCGCGCCGGCTCGGGTTTGGCTCGACGACGACGATCGCTGCGGCGCCGGCAATCTTCGCGGCCATGACCGCGCTGAGGCCGACGGCGCCCGCCCCGAAAATCGCCACGGAATCGCCCTGGTGGACCTTCAGCGAATTGAGGATCGAGCCGGCGCCGGTCTGGATGCCGCAGCCCAGCGGCCCCAGGAGTTCGATCGGCACCGCCTTCGAGACCACGATCGTGTTCTGTTCGCGCGCGATCAGGTGGCTGGCGAACGAGGACTGGCCGAAGAAGCGGGCGTTGACTGCGTCACCCTTGCGCGACATCGGGGTGGAGCCGTCCGAGACCCGCACGCCGCCGAAGTTCTCGGCCATGAAATTATAGCAATAGGACGGTGTCGAGCGTGCGCAATTGGGGCAGACGCCGCAGGAATCGAAGGTCAGGACGACATGGTCGCCGGGCCTGACCCGGGTGACGCCCGCGCCGACGGCCTCGACCACGCCCGAGCCCTCGTGGCCCAGCACGATCGGCAGCGGCACGGGGAAATCCCCCCGGCAGACGACGTCGGTGTGGCAGACACCGACACCGGCGACTTTCACCAGAACCTCGTCCCGGCGCGGCTGCTGCAGTTGCACGTCCTCAACCACGAAACGGCCGCCTGGCTCGGACAATATGGCCGCGCGGGCGGCAACAGCCGTCCGGCCGGCGCGCACGGGATCGAGCAGCGCATCCGCAATCGACATCTTATTCCTCCCTCGCGGCAGGAACCCACCGCGGATGTTGTGTGTCTGCGCTCATCTTCTGCCGCTGGTTGGCCGTGTCGCCCGACGAAAGTCGGGCCGGCGGCGTGGAAAGTGCACAGATCGGGTCAATCGGGGTGCCGACGGCGTCGATGTTGCTGCTGTATCGCAGGAGGTCATGATATATTTCAGAAAAACGAATACTGGCCGGAACAGCACGCCGAAGAGCGATGCGACCCCGACCGGGGGAAGCGAAATGGATAACAAGGCGAAGATGAAGGTCGAGGCGACAGGCCGGCGTGCGGCGGCGCAGCATAACGGGCTGGTCCCGTCGCCATGACCCAGAAGATTCCGGCCCCGGGCGCGCAGATCGATGATCATTCCTTCATCGGCGCCGGCCGGTTCGAGCCGCCGAGCTATGCCTTCTCACCTGTTACAACCCGTGCCCTGCGCTCGTTCACCGATGTCGGCCCGCTGTCCAAGGTAACGACCCTCATCGCGCCGCCCGGCTATGGCAAGACGGTGCTGATGACCCAGCTCTACAAGCTGGCGCTCGATCGCGGGGCGGTGTGTTTCTGGATCGGCATCGACGACCGGGCATCCGACCTGCCGATGCTGCTGGCGGCGATGGAGCACGCGATCGGCCTCGACCAGATCGGCGACGTGACGCCGATCATTCGCGATCCCCGCGGCAACATTCCCGACCGCATCGATCGCCTGGTCGCCCTGCTGAACCGGCAGGCCGGCGAGACCGTCTTCTTCCTGGACAACCTCAACGGCTGCACCGATCCGGCCCTGGCCCTGCTGCTCGATGCCCTGGTGTTCCGCACCTCGCCGTCGTTCCGGCTGATCATGAGCTCGACCATCCCGATCCCCTTCGATATCGCAAGGGCGCGCATCGAGATGAAGTTGCGACGGATCACGGCGGCGGAACTGGGCTTCGACCAGCATGCCACCGCGGCGATTCTCGAATCCGCCGGCTTGACCGCGCTGACCGAGGACACGATCGCCGCCGTCGTCGAGAAGACCGAGGGCTGGCCGGCCGCGATCCGCCTAGTGCAGTTGATCATGACCGGCGAAAGCGACCCGGAGCAGGGGCTGGAAAGCTTCTCGGGCGCGGACAGCGACTTTGCCGCCATGCTGTCGCGGCGGCTGATGGCCACCTTCGATGCCGACCTGGTGCGCTTCCTCTACGATATCGCCGAACTGCGGGGCTTTTCCGCCGAACTGGCCGCCGCCGCCACCGGCGACGCCCGCGCCGGGGAATGGATCCGTTATCTGGTCGAGCGCAACGTCCTGATCGTGCCGCTCGACCGCAGCCGGACCTGGTATCGCTTCCACGGCCTGTTCCGGCAATTCCTGCTGGCCGAGGCCGAACGGGTCCAGGCGCCGGACCGGCGGCTGGCCGTGATCGCCGCCGCGGCGGCGTGGCTGGACCAGCGGGGCGACCTCGCCTATGCGCTCGAACTGGCCCTGACCGCGCCTGTTATTTCGCAGGTTTCATCGATTCTCGAGCGCATCGCCCACCCGATGGTGCGCGACCGGGGCGAGTTGGCGACCTTCGTCGGCTGTGTCGAGCGGGCCCGGCTGCTGGGTGTCGACCTGGGGGTGGATACCCTCCTCTGGTACACCTGGGCGCTGGTCTTCACCCGGCAGTACGAGGAAGCGGTCGTCGCCCTGAACCTCCTGGCCGAGCGGATCGAGCGGGAGATTCCGGGCGCGCCCCGCAACCATGCCCTGTGGGGCAGGCATCGCATGATGCAGATCATGGTGAACTTCCATCTCGACCGCCTCACCGCCGTCCGCGAGGAGAGCCCAGGCTGGCTGCACGACTTTCCCGATGCCAACCCGTTCGAATATGCCGCCATCGCCGGCGGCTTCGGCATCGCCTCGGCCGTCGTTCACGACTTTCCCGCGGCGCGCGACGCCCTGCGCCTGTCGAATGCCTCGATCATCCGTTCGAGAAGCGACTATGGCCGGGCCTGGGTTGCCACTGTCGGCGTTACCATCGACCTGCTGCAGGGCGATCCGGCCGAGGCGGACCGGCAACTTCGGGACGTCGAACAGCGCGTGCGCACCAACTTAGGGGATGGTGCCAGCATCGTCTCGGTCCTGACCCTGGCCGAGGCCCGAGTGGCCGCGGACCTGGGGCGCTTTTCCGATGCGATGAGCCTTGTTACCTTCGGCATGGAGCGCGGGGTCAACGACGGCATCCTCGACACCACCTGGTTCGGCATCGACGTCGCCGTCGAATCGGCCAGCCTGGGTACCGGCCCCTTTACCCTGGCGGAACTCTATTCCTTCGCCCATCGCTATTCGCGGCGCCTGCCGCTGCTGCTGGACCTGGCCCTGATCCGCCAATGGCTGCGGGAAGGCAAGACGGCCGAGGCCCTGGAACGCGCGGAGGCCGCCGGCATCTGGGTGAAGCCCGGGTCTTTTCAGGCGCTGGCGCCGATGGTGACACCGATGGAGCAATCGGCCGCCTGCCTGGCCGGTATCGACCTGCTGACCGCGACCGGCAACCTCAAGGACGCCGGCGCCCTGCTCGACGAGGAGACGAAGCGGGCGACGGAGACCGGCCGGCGCCGCGAACAGGTGGAGCTGCACCTGATGCAGGCCGCGATCAAGATCCGCTCCGACAACCAGGATGCCGCGGTCAGGGCGCTGGCCCGCGCCATCACCATCGCCGCGCGCCGGCAACTGGTCCGGCCCTTTGTCCAGCAGCGCGGCCTCGTCACCCAGTTGATCGACGCCACGCCGATGAAGCGTTTCGGCCTGACCCTGGATACCGATGTCACGTTCTTCAACACGATCTGCACCATGCTGGGCGCCTCGCCCCAGGTGCTGAAGCCCAAGGTCGACGAGGACGAGGCCTTCCCGGTCGACCCGCCCACACCGCGGGAAATCGAGCTGCTGCAACTGCTCGATTCAGGCCTCGACAATACCCAGATCGCCGCCCGTCTCTCGCTCTCGGTGCCGACCGTGAAGTGGCACCTCTACAATATCTATTCCAAGCTGGGGTGAAGAACCGCGCCGGCGCCCTGGCCCGGGCCCGCACCCTGCGCGTGCTCCACCGCTGAACCGGACAAAAAGGAAGCGCCGGCGACATCGCTGTCGCCGGCGCTTTTGTTCCGGCAGATCAGTTGGCGAAGCGGCGCAGGTTGGACGGGGTATAGAAATCGTCGTCGGCCCGCCAGTCGAAATTGATCTCGTAGGGTTCCTCGTTGTTCATGCCGAAGGCGATGTAGCGATCACCGAGCAAGTCATAAAGGACCTCGACGCAATACAGCGGGACGGTCGCATCGGTATATTGGATCAGATGGCCTTCGGACACGCGCCACAACTCGCCACGGCCGTCGAAATGGTCGCCCGCGACGATCGACCAAGTGTCTTCATCCATGTAATAGACCCGCTTGGCATAGATATGCCGCGACGCCGGCTTCAGTGTCGCCTCGACCACCCAGACCCGATGCAACTCATAGCGGGTCAATTCCGGGTTCAGGTGCCCGGGCTTCAGAATGTCCGCGTATTTGAGCAAACGGTCATCGAGCCGGTTTGCATTGTAGGGAATATACATCTCCCGCTTGCCGACCAGCTTCCAGTCGTAACGATCGATGGCGCCGTTATACATGTCGAAATTGTCGTTGGTCCGGGCGCCGTCCGCTGCGATGCCCGGGTTGTCATAGCCGATTTCCGGCGCGCGCAGGACGCGCCTGGTACCGGCATTGTAGATCCAGGCCTGCCGCGGCGCCCGCACCGGGTTGATGCGGTCGATCGCCAGCAAGGTGGTGCCGGCGAGACGCTGGGGCTCCAGGATCTTCTGCACATCCTTCAGGACGATGTCGGCATTCTCCGGCGTCTCGGGAACACCGGAGCGGAAGGTCATCATATCCCGGTAGATCATCGGGTCGAAGGAACCGTTCCGCTGCACCACGGCCTGGATCACGCGGCGTTCGAAGGCCTGCCCGCGATAGCGCACAAGGTGGTTCCAGATCGCTTCCTGCCCGGTCTTGGGGATCGGGAAGGGAACCGTCGAGAGACCCAGGTCGGACAGGCCATAGCCGCCGTCGGCCAGTTCGGTCTTGGTCGATTGCGCCCGGATGTGCTGGTAGATCGTCTCGGGCAGGGCGGCACTCCGGTGCGTGGGATAGACGTTCATGAAGAACGTCTCCTTGTAGCGCGCCAGCATCGCGGCCTGGCCATCGGTCAGCTTGGCGCGATATTGCGCCATGTTCGCCGCGGTGATCTTGAACAGCGGCTTGTCCGCGGCATAGGGGTCAGGCCGCGAGACGCCCGGCACCACGCCCGGCAGCACCGTCTTGATCCCGCCGTCCCAGGCGGGGATCGAGCCGTCGGCATTGCCCGCGCGCTCGGCCCCCATCGGCGTCAGGTCGGTGCCCAGCCGGGCCGCCTCCTGCTCGGTAATCTTGGCAACGGCCGAAGCCGACACCATCAGGCACCCCAGCATCGCCACCGCGGCGATCGTCCTCTTGTTCACGTTCATGCCCTCCCCCAATCTCAAAACCGAGCCGTCGCGTTCAACGAGAAGAAGTCGCGATCTTTGCCGTAGTTGTATTCGCCGCCGATGAAGCGGACATAGGAGCCGCCGACGCTGTAACCCTGATAGTCAAGATCGAGGCCCAGCCCCAGGGCCATGCGGCCCTCGATATAGGTGCCGTCCGAGGCCGTGCCGTTGACGTCGTGCGACCAGCTCAGGAACGGCTTGGCATTGATGCCGGCGACGACGTCGGGATAGTCGAAGATGGCGCGGCCACGATAACCCCAGGAGAAGGTGGTGACATAACCGTCGTCGTCGCACTTCTTCGCCGTGGTTTCGCGGCAGACGCCGTTGCGGGCGCCCACGCCATAGACCGCCGTGCGACCGTAACGCTTGTCGGCAGGCAGGCCGTCCAGCATTTCGGCGCCCACTTCACCCAGGACAGTGATACCGACAGCGCCCAGCATGGGCGGCAGGACCTTGAAGCCCGACACGGTGGCGCGGTACTGATCGGCCTCGTCATAGCCGTGGTAGAGCGCGCCCGAGCCTATCCTGACGTCGGGCGAAATCGGCGTATCGACGGCGGCACCACCCGAAGCGAAGGCGGCGAGCAGGTCGTTGGCGTTGAGCTGGACCGGCATGTCGGGGCGATAGCTCACCTCGCCGGCCACCGAGACCCCGGCCAGGACCGAGGCGAAGCTGAGGCCGTAGAGCTGAATATCCTCCGGGTATTCGATCACGTACCTGAAATTGCCGCCCAGCGGGTCGCCCGGGATGAAGGGCACGCCGCCGTTCGCCGCCGTGGTGTTGAAGACGCTGATATAGGGCGTGCGGCTGTGGTAGTTGACGAAATAGGCGCCGAACTCGGTGTCGAGACCGGCGGAGTAGTAACGCAGGGCGGCGCCATACTGGCCGCCGTCGTTGGCATCGAGGTCCTCCGCGCGCTTGGCGACGCGGCCGCCGGCGATCGCGGCGGTATCGGCCAGTGCCGCGCCCAGGGTGAAGCCGTTGCAGCCGTGGGCCACCGCGTCGACGGTCGAGAAGTAGGTGCCGCAGGCATCGATCTCGGTCGGCGCCCATTCGAACTCGTAGAAGGCCTCCAGGCTGAGATCGCCGGTGATGCCGAAATTGACATAGGCGAGGCCGACCGGGAGCAGCCCCTCCTTGAGCTCGGCCCCGGGGCGGCGGAAGGCGCTGACGTCGATCGGGTTGATCGAGTTGATGCCGCCGCCGATGAAGGTGCTCTCGCCCCAGCTCACCACCTGGCGGCCGACGCGGGCCTCCAGCGCATGGTCGCCCAGGTCGAAGGAGCCGCGGACATAGGCTTCGAGCAGTTCGACGCCCTTGAACTGGGCAAGATCGGACAGGCCGTCGTCGGACAGGGGCGCGCCGGCCCGGTAGCCGTTGACCATGTTGCCGTGGGGCCGATCGCCTTCCGACAGTTCATAGTCGTACCAGGCCTTGCCGCTGATCACGGCGCCGAAATTCTCGTAGGAAAGTTTCAGCTCGGACAGCGCCTTGACACCGCTCGAGACGACATCGCCCTTGTCGAAGTTCAGCGACGGATCGTCATAGGCATTGGTCGAGGCATAGCCGCCGGGCCGGTTGCCGGGCGCGATGAACTCGAGGCTGGGGTCTTCCGCGCGGATCAGGATGCCTGCGCTGAGGACGGTGGAGAATGAAATATCGACATTGCCCACCTGGTATTCCGCGGCGCTGGCGACAGTGGTGGTGAGCAGGCCCACGGCAGCCAGTGCGGACGCCGTGACGGCACGCGCCGGCACAGATTTTATCTTCACGCTTCCCCCTTCGGCCCCTTGGGGCCGCTGCGATTGACCGGCGATCATTCGTCACCGGCCGTTGATTTTTTGGTTCGCTTTATTTCAGTACGCTAGCAAACTATTATGGCGAATTGAAACCAAGAATCGCGGGGCGAGTCAACTTTTTTCAGGGGCGGCGGCAAGCGGATGATGTCATCATCGGCCGCCTCGTCGAAAATCACGGTAACGTCGCGTAATGCTGGAATACGGGCGCGTCAGCCGACAGAGCAGAAATGCCGGCGGCCAATCTGTAGGAACCGGGATCTGTCCGAGGCCGGATCGATGATTAGAGCATTTGCTAATATATGATGCGTATGTGTATCACAATGTCTGCGCGCACTTCGCTGGTGGAAGCCCCTTTGGAGCCCAGAACATGAGCAGCCTCGTCAACCGCCAGATCCGCCTGGTCAGGCGCCCCCAGGGCGTGCCCCAGCCATCGCATTTCGAACGGGCCGACGCACCGGTGCCCGACCTCGCCGCGGGCGAGATCCTGGTGCGCAACCACTACCTGTCGGTCGATCCCGCCCAGCGCGGCTGGGCCAATGACGAGGGCAACTACAGCACGCCGGTGCCGCTGAACTCGCCCATGCGGGCGCTGGCGGTGGGCGAGGTCGTCGACAGCCGGGCAGAGGGTTTCGCCGCCGGCGACTACCTCTATGGCTGGTTCGGCTGGCAGGACTATTGTGTCGCCACGCCCGCGGCGGTGTTGCGCCGGGTGACCGAGAAGGCGATCCCGTTGACGGCCAGCCTGGGCGTGCTGGGCATCAACGGCCTGACCGCCCATCTCGCCTTCCACAAGCTGGGCCGGCCGCGGGCGGGCGATATCGTGCTGGTATCAACCGCCGCCGGCAGCGTCGGCAGCTTCGTCGGCCAACTGGCCAGGATCGCCGGCTGCCGCGCGGTGGGCGTGACCGGCTCGCCCGAGAAGGTGGCAACCGCGGTTGCCCGCTACGGCTATGCCCAGGCGATCGACTATCGCCACGAGCCGGATATCGAGGCTGCCATTGCGCGGGCCTGCCCGGAGGGCATCGACGTGTTCTTCGACAATACCGGCGGCGCCATCGCCGACGCCGCCCGAGGCCTGATGCGCCTGGGCGGCCGCATCGTCCAATGCGGCACCGCCGCCACCGCGGCCTGGACACCGCCGCCCACGGGCCCGCGTGCCGAACGCAACGTGCTGACCAAGCGGCTGACCTGGTCCGGCTTCGTGATTTTCGACCATCTCGACGACTTCGCCGCCACGGCCGCCAAGCTGGCCGCGCTGATCGAGAGCGGCCAGTTGATCTATGACGAGGACATCGTCGAGGGCCTGGAGAATGCGCCGGACGCCCTGACCCGGCTCTACACCGGCGAGAACCGGGGCAAGTCGATCATCAGCCTGGTATAGAACCACCAAGATATCGCCGCAGGGCGAAGGGACCGCCCAGATAGGCGGGAAAGCCGAGGCTCGCGACCAGGGCGTAATCGATCACACGCTGGTCGGCCGCCGCCAGCCGGTCGGCATAGGGCGAAACCGCGGCGGCGCTGCGGGCCAGCAGGCGCGCCGCCAGGGCCTGGACCGGATCGGTCAACACGCCTTCAAACCACAGGCCGGCGCTTTCGCCGCCCGCCACCAGGCTGCCGGCGGCCGCCCCCGGCACCGGCAGCGCGGTATGCAGGCGGGCGGCGGCGGCACCGATGCCCAGTTCCTGGACCGCCGCATCGATCACGTCGAGCGGCAGGCCGGCCGCCTTTCCGGTCTCGATCTCGAAGCGCAGGGCGCCCAGGATCGCCGTCTCGATGGTGTCCAGTTCCGTGGGCAGGCTCGCCGCCTTGGCGCGCTTCTCGAACTCCAGCTTGCCCAGGAACAGGGTCTGGATCATGTTGCGCGGCTCGGGCCGCTGGATCAGGCGCGAGAAGACGTCCATCTCCCAGGCGATGGCCTCGTCCATCGGCCTGGGGAAACCGCCGGCGATACAGTCGAGAATGGCCAGCGGTGCCGGATAGCGGTCGCCGGAAGCCGCCAGCACCGCCTGCCTGGCCTGTTCGACCGTGCGCAGGGCGGCGGGCTCGTCGCCCTTGTGCCAGTCCGGCTCGTCCCACGGCTGGGTCGGGCGCGGCTTGGAAAGCAGCCAGCGCTCGGCCGCGGCCACTTCCTCGCCGACCGGCACCACGATGTCGGCCACGCCGGCCAGCATCGCCTCGACCGGCGAAAGCCGCTTGCCTTCCAGCAGCACCGGCAGGGCCGCGGCGACGCCGACCAGGCGCGGCAGGCGTTGCGTTCCCCCGGCCCCGGGCAGCAATCCGACCAGGGATTCAGGCAGGCCCAGGGCCGTGCGCGGGCTGTCGGTCAGGACCCGGTAGTGCGCCGCCAGGGCAAATTCGCAACCGCCGCCCAGGGCCAGGCCGTTGATCGCCGCGGCCACCGGCTTGCCGCTGGTCTCCAGCGCGCGCAGGGCCTGGCTCAAGGGGAAGAAGTGATCATAGGCGACACGCCCACGCTCGCCACGCGGGCTCTGCATGATCATGTCATAGGCGACGCCCAACTCGTTCAGGTCCGCCCCGGCACAGAAGGCCGACTTGCCCGAGCGGATCACGACACCGGCCACGTCGCTATCGCGCAGCCAGGCGGCGAAGCGGCCCAACTCGTGGATTGCCGCGTTGGAAAACACGTTCATCGACCGGTCGGGCATGTCGAAGACGAGGTGGACAAGGCCTTCGCGGGCGGATTCGACGCGGAATTCACGGAACACAGGAAGATCGGTCATCGTTTCCTCAGGCGTTATGTTTCCTGCCGCCGGTGGCGGCTCCATCCCCACACCGTCATTCCGGCGAAGGCCGGAATCCATTGTCGTGCGAGGGCTAGGACACCTCCCAGTGTGGCGCCGCAGGTTACGCCTGCCCCCACGATGGATTCCGGCCTTCGCCGGAATGACGGCAAAGGGTGAGGCTGCCGTCCCCTAGATACTCCGGCTCACCAGTTCCTTCATGATCTCGGAACTGCCGCCATAGATGCGGCGGACGCGGGCATCGCGCCACAGCTTGGCGATGGCATATTCGTTCATGTAACCGGCACCGCCATGAAGCTGCAGCGCGGCGTCCATGATCTCCCACTGGGTTTCGGTGTGCCACAGCTTGGAGGCGGAGGCCTCGGCGGCGGTCAGCTTGCCCTCGACATGGCGCTGGATCGCCCAGTCCAGATGGGCCCAGCCGACCTGGAGCTTGGCCGACAGGTCGGCCAGGGTGAAGCGGGTGTTCTGGAACTGGAACACCTTCTGGCCGAAAGCGGTACGCTCCTTGGTGAAGGCGACCGCCTCGTCGAAGGCGCGCTGCGCCGCCGATTGGGCGCTGATCGAGATCGACAGGCGCTCCTGCACCAGCTCGTTCATCAGGACGACGAAGCCGCGGTTCTCGAGGCCCAGGCAATTGGCGACCGGCACGCGCACGTCCGAGAAGAACAATTCGCTGGTGTCGGACGAGAACTGG
The DNA here is from genome assembly GCF_003590945.1 of Oleomonas cavernae. Taxonomy (NCBI): domain Bacteria; kingdom Pseudomonadati; phylum Pseudomonadota; class Alphaproteobacteria; order Acetobacterales; family Acetobacteraceae; genus Oleomonas; species Oleomonas cavernae. Next base: position 3,849,862 of record NZ_QYUK01000011.1, read on the forward strand.
CCAATCTTGTCGAGGTTGCGCCCGCGCGAGAAACCGGCGCGGTCCGCCTCGACCAGGATCAGGCTGGTGCCCTTGGCGCCTTCCTGCGGGTTGGTCTTGGCGACGACGATGATCAGGTCGGCGTTCTGGCCGTTGGTGATGTAGGTCTTGGAACCGTTGACGACATATTCGTCGCCCTCGCGCACCGCCGTGGTGCGCACGCCCTGGAGATCGGAGCCGGCGCCCGGCTCGGTCATGGCGATGGCGACGATGAGTTCGCCTGTCACCATGCGGGGCAGGTATTTCGCCTTCTGCGCGCCGGTGGCGTGGTTCTGCATATAACCGATGGTGATATCGGATTGCAGAGTCACGGTATCGGTCGAGCCGGCGTAGCTCAGCTCCTCGTTCAAGACCGCGTTATAGCGGAAATCGAGGCCCAGGCCGCCGTGTTCCTCCGGCACCGAGGGGCAGAGATAGCCGGCCTCGCCCATCTTGAGCCAGAAGCCGCGGTCGACGATGCCGGCCTCTTCCCAGCGTGCCAGGTTCGGGGTGAATTCCCGCTCCAGGAAGCGGCGGAACTGGTCCCGGAACATCCCCAGGGACTCATCGGTCGCCGGGCGGGTCAATGTCTTTGCCATGATCCTGCGGCCCCTTAAAACGCGACCTGATCCGCGCCCTTCAGCGACAGGATCTCGCGGGCCTCGTCAGGGGTGGCGATCTCGAGGCCCAGGCCTTCCACGATCTGCCGCACCTGGGTGACCTGGGCGGCGTTACTTTCGGCCAGCTTGCCCTTGCCGATCCACAAGCTGTCTTCCAGGCCGACACGGACATTGCCGCCCATGGCGGCGCCCATGGCCGCGATCGGCATCTGGCTGCGGCCTGCGCCCAGCACCGACCAGCGATACTGATCGCCGAACAGCCGGTCGGCCGTGCGCTTCATGTGCATCACGTCCTCCGGGTGCGGGCCGATACCGCCCAGCAGGCCGAACACGGTCTGAATGAACAGGGGCGCCTTCACCAGGCCCTGCTGCCAGAAATAGTGCAGGTTGTAGAGGTGACTGGTGTCGTAACACTCGAACTCGTAGCGGGTGTTGGTCTCGTTCAAGGTGCGCAGGGCGTAGTCGATGTCCTTGAAGGAGTTGCGGAACACCAGGTCGCGGGAATTCTCCAGCATCTGGGGTTCCCAGTCGTGCTTGAAGTCCTTGAAGCGATCCAGCATCGGGAACAGACCGAAATTCATCGAGCCCATGTTCAGGCTGGCGACTTCCGGCTTCCACACGGCTGCCGGGCGGATGCGCTCCTCGACCGACATGAAGGGCGAGCCGCCGGTGGTCAAGTTCACCACCAGGTCGGAACGCTGCTTGATCACGCGCAGGAACGGCTCGAAGGCTTCCGGCGTCTGATCCGGCCGGCCATCGACCGGGTTACGGGCATGAAGATGGACGATCGCCGCCCCGGCTTGCGCCGCGCCGATCGCCGCTTCGGCGATTTCCTGCGCCGTCACCGGCAGGTGGGGCGACATCGAGGGGGTGTGAATCGAGCCCGTCACCGCGCAGGTGATGATGACCTTGTTGGCTTTTGCCATGTTGTTTCCTCCGGCCGCCTGGGCAGCCGTTATTCCGCGGCCGAGCGCAACTGCTTGTGCTCGGAAAACAATTGCCGGGCGATGATCAGCTTCATCACCTCGATGGAGCCGCCGGCGATCTTGATGATACGGGCGTCGGCATAGGCGCGGCAAATCGGGTATTCCCACATGTAACCCCAGCCGCCGAACAATTGCAGGCACTCGTCCACCGCCTTGCAGTGCAGGTTCGCGGTGATCATCTTGGCGATCGCGGCATCCACCGGGTCGAGCTTGCCCGCCATGAACAGGGCGATGCACTTGTCGGTATAGACCCGGGCGACGGTCGACTCGGCCTGGAGTTCGGCCAGCTTGAACTGGGTGTTCTGGAAGTCGGCCACCGTCTGGCCGAAGGCGCGGCGCTGCGAGGTATAGTCGACGGTCCAGCCGATCACGGTTTCGACCACCGTGGCCGAGCGGATGGCCTGGGCCAGGCGCTCCTGCGCCAGCTTGGTCATCATCTGCTGGAAGCCCTTGCCCTCCTCGCCCAGGATGTTGCTGGCGGGGATGCGGACGCCATCGAAGAACAGTTCCGAAGTGTCCTGGGCATGCATGCCCAGCTTGTCGAGATTGCGCCCGCGGCGAAAGCCCTCGCGGTTGGTCTCGACGATGAACAGGGTGATGCCCTTGGCGCCGGCGGCACTGTCGGTCTTGGTGGCCAGGACGATGAAGTCGCACAACTGCCCGTTGGAGATGAAGACCTTCTGGCCGTTGATCACGAAGTCGTCGCCGTCGCGGGTGGCGCGGGTGCGGATCGCCTTCAAATCACTGCCGGCATGCGGCTCGGTCATGCCCAAGGAGCCGATCGCCTCGCCCGCCACCATCTTGGGCAGCCACTTGCGCTTCTGCTCCTCGGTGCCGAAGGAGAGGATATAGGTGGCGACCAGGTCGGTATGGATGAGGAAGCCGGGGCCGCTGGCGCCGACGCGCCACAATTCTTCGAACACCACCACGTCGAACAGATAGTCGAGGCCCAGGCCGCCGTATTCCTCGGGCACCGTGCAGCACAGCAAGCCGGCGGCGCCGGCCTTCAGCCACAGCTCGCGCGGCACGATGCCGTCCTTCTCCCACTGGGCGTGGAAGGGCACCACCTCGCGCTCCATGAAGCGGCGCACGGAGTCCCTGAATATGTTGTGTTCTTCCTGGAACAGATCCCGCTCGATCATCGCGTTGCCGCCCTGTTTTTATGTCGCTTACCGTAAACTAGCGTACTATATGCGCATTCCCGCCGGGGAAGCAAGACGGCATCGCCGACGGTCAGAGCCTGGCCGAGAAACCGGCCCAGTCGCGCGCCAGTGATTCGCGATGCGCGGGCGCCGCGACGGCGATCAGCGCAGCGGCGCGGCCGGCATGATCCCGCCCCCGAAGGTCGGCGATGCCGTATTCGGTCGCGACCACGTCGATGTCGAAGCGCCCCAGCGAGACAAGGCCGCTGGCCTTGCCGGGCAGGACGATCCGGCTGATCGCGCCGGTCGCCGCCGGCAGGGCGACGATGCGCAGGCCGCCGTCGCTGAGCCGGGCACCCCGGGCAAAGTCCGAGGCGCCGCCCGGGCCTGACATCAGGCCCCGGGGGGTCAGCTCGGCATAGGCCTGGCCGAACAGGTCGACCTCGATCGCCGAATTGATCGCCGTGAAGCGGGGGATGCGGGCGATGATTTCGGTCGCATGCGTATGGGATACCGGCTGGAAATCGAAGGCCTCGCCGCCCACCGCGTCGTAGAGCGCCTGGGAGCCGATGGCGACCCCGGCCGTTACCGGCCGGCCGGCGGCGAGTGCGCCGGCCGCGACCAGGTCCAGCACACCGTCGCCGACCAGGCCTGAATGAATGCGCAGGTCCCGGTGCCCGGTCAGCGCCCGCATCAAGCCCCCGGGACCTTGCCCAGGCCGGTCTGCAAGGTCGCGCCATCGGGAATGATGCCGGCCAGGTGCAGGGCGATGGCGGCGGAAACCTCGTCCGTGCCATTCATGCCGGCCCCCGGCAGCGCGAATCCGCCGTCGTCGACGACGGCGGTCAGCTTGTCCCAGGGAATGCCGGGATGGCCCGGCGTGCGCGGCATCAGCGGGTTGACATGGGCGATGCGCACCGGGATGCGTTCCCAGATGTCGGCCAGGAAATCGACCACCGGGCCGAAGCTGCACCGGCCGGCCGCATCGGGCGGCGCGACGGTGAACAGGGCGGCGGCGATCGGCACGCGGCGCAGATGCGCCAGGATATCGCCATAACACAACGGCAGGAAATCGACGGCGGCGCCCGCCGCGCGCAGTTCCGGGGTCAGGAAGAAGGTGCTGACCCGGCATCGGTCGTTGGCGAGGTAGCTCGCCCGGTTGAGCCGGGGACGAAGATCCCGGTAAAGGTCATCGCCCCCAGGGCCGCCCCGGCAGTCATTACCCCTGCGTTCAGGGCCGGGGATTCCCCGCAACACCCCTGAACATAGGTCAGCCCGCCCGGTGGCAGCACGCTGGCCAGATCACCTGGCCTGATCGTGACCGGCGCCACCACCGCTGTTCCACAAGCCTTAGCGCAAGTGCTTGTAGAAGTCCGGCGCCCGCTTCTCGTTGAAGGCGGCGACGCCTTCCTGGGATTCGGGCGTGTCGTAATAGAGCTTCACCGCGTGCAGGGCGAAGTTGGCGATGCCGCGGATCGAGTCCGAATCGGCATTGAACGAGCGCTTGGCCAGGGCCAGCGCCGTGGGCGAGCGCTGGGCCAGCTTGTCGGTCCAATCCTTCACCGCCGCATCCAGGTCGGCCGCCGGCACCACCTTGTTCACCAGGCCCATCTCGAAGGCCTGCTGGGCGGTGTAGCGGTCGTTGATGAACCACATCTCGCGGGCCCGCTTGTCGCCGATGTGGCGCGCCAGATAGGCGGTGCCCCAGCCGGCATCGACCGAGCCGACCTTGGGCCCGACCTGGCCGAACTGCGCCGTCTCCGATGCGATAGTCAGGTCGCACAGGGTGGCCAGCACATTGCCGCCGCCGATGGCAAAGCCGTTCACCCGGGCGATCACCGGCTTGTGGATGTCGCGGATGATGCCCTGCAATTCGTCGATCGGCAGGCCGACGACGCCGCGGCCGTCATAGCTGCCCTCGTGGGCGGACTGGTCGCCGCCGGTGCAGAAGGCCTTCTCGCCGGCGCCGGTCAGCACCACGCAGGCGACGTCGCGGTCGTTGGCGGCACGCTGGAACGCCTGGATCAGTTCCTCGACCGTCTGGCCGCGGAAGGCGTTGTAGACCTTGGGCCGGTTGATGATGATCCAGGCCGCGCGCTCGCGAACCTCGTAGATGATGTCTTCGAAAGTCGTTTCCTGGCCCATGACGGTTCCCTCGCTTTTCTGCAACTCGTCATCCCGGCCCTGAGCCGGGATCTTGCGGTGGTTGGCTTCTGCGCCCTGGCTGCGCGAGATCCCGGCTCGAGGCCGGGATGACGGCAGGAGGGCGGATATCGTCAGATCATGTTCATCCCGCCGGAGACCGAGATGGTCTGGCCGGTGATGAAGCCCGCGTCTTCCGAGGCCAGGAAGGCCACGATGCCGGCATAGTCCTCTGGCTCGCCCATGCGCTTCAAGGGGATGCCGCGCACCATGGCGTCCTTCCACTTCACCGCGTCGTCGCCGGTGCCCAACACCGAGGCCATCATCGGCGTTGGTGGGGCCGGGGCAGACCGCGTTCAACAGCACGCCCTTGCGCGCCAGCTCGCGGGCGATCGACTTGGTGAAGGAGATCAGGCCGCCCTTGCAGGCGGAATAGACCGCCTCGTCGCTGGTGCCCACCCGGGCCGCGTCCGAGGCGATGTTGATCACCCGGCCGCCGCCGCGGGCGACCATCAGCGGGCAGACCGCGTGATGGGTGTGCAGCGGGCCGTAGAGATTGATGCGGATGATCTTGTCCCACAGGGCCTGGTCGGTCTTCAGGAACGGCGACGGCTTGTCCCAGCCGGCATTGTTGACCAGCGCCCAGATCGGGCCCAGCTCCGCCTCGACGGCGGCGACGGCGGCCTGCACGGCGGCATAGTCGCTGACATCGACACCGTAGACCTTGATGGCGTCACCACCCGCCAGGGCGGCGGTTTCCTCGCCGGCGGCGGGGTTCAGGTCGAAAATCGCGACCTTGCAGCCCTCTGCGGCCAGTCGCAGGGTGATCCCCCGCCCGATGCCCTGCCCGCCACCGGTGACGATGGCGACCTTGTTCGACAGACCCCGCAACTTGATCCTCCCTTTATCAGACGGTCATGTCGCATCCAGCGCGACATCCTCGTCGTCCTGCTCCGCACGTTCACCACCCAGCAGACCCAGAAGGTTTTCCTTCATGGCGCGCAACGCCTTCACCATCACCTGCAGTTCCTGCTCGTCGATCCCGTTCAGGATCAGGTGTTCGGTGTCGGCAACGCTGGTCCGAATTTCCTTGATCAACTTGGTCCCGACCTTGGTCAGGAATACCCGCTTAACCCTTCGGTCGGTCAGGTCGGCCCGCCGTTCGACCAGGCCGTTGGCCTCCAGCCGATCGATCAGGCCACCCAGCGCGACCTTCCCCAGGTCCAGCTCCTCGGCCAGTGCGACCTGAGGCATGCCGTCCCGCCGGGACAAAAACGCCAGAACCCACCATTGCGACCGGGTGACATTCAGTGGCTTCAGGACACGGTCCGTCACGTTGCGGCGCAGCCGCGACACGTCGTGCACTAGAAAACCGAGTCGCAAATTCCAGTTCAAATCCTGAGACATGGGCAACCTCGCTGTGAGCGGCTGAACCCATGTAATAGCGCCAAATTTCCCCACTCGCAGCATTTACTCTCCGCACCCTTATCGTACACTTGCTTACGATATGCAAGCGAGTTATTAGATGTATCGACGGGATGGAAACGGATCGCAGATGACGCAGAGAAGCATCAAGGGCGTCGGGGCTTATTTGCCTCAACTGAGGCTGGATCGACGGGCCGCGGCCAAGGCGCTGCGCTGGTCGGGCCTGGGCGGGGGCAAGCCGGGGCGGCGCGCCGTCGCCGGCTGGGACGAGGATTCATTGACCCTGGGCGTCGAGGCGGCACGACTGGCCGTGGCGCCCGGGGCCGAGATCGGGACGGTGGTGATGGCTACCACTTCCTCGCCCTTTTACGAACGCTCCCAGGCCGGCATCCTGGTCGATGCCCTGCACCTGCCCTCGCGGATCCGCACGCTCGACGTCGGCGGTTCGCGGCGCAGCGGCACCTCGGCCCTGCTGGCGGCCCTGCTGGACGGCGCCGGCGCCGACACGCTGATCGCGGCGGGCGAGCGCCGCCCCACCAGGCCGGGCAATGCCCTGCAACTGGCCTGGGGCGATGGCGGCGCCGCGGTCCATGTCGGCACCGGCGAGGGCGCCCGGTTGCTGGGCTGGGCCTCGCTGGCCCACGATCTGGTCGACGTCTATGCCTCGCGCGACAATCCGACACCCTATCAGTCGGAAGAACGCTTCATCCGCGATACCGCGGTGGCGGAGATCCTGGTCCCCACCATCCGCGCCGCCCTGGCCGATGCCGGGGTGGCGGCGGCCGAGATCGCCACGGCGATCGTGCCCGAGGCGGTCGACGGCATCTACAAGGCGGTGGCCGCGGCCACCGGCCTGAAGGCCCCCAACGCAGCCGAACTGGTGGCAGCCAAGGGGGGCGACCTGGGCGCCGCCCACCCGCTGTTCGGCCTATGCTTGGCCCTGGGCACGGCGGCGGTCGGCGACAAACTCCTCTTGGCCGGCTTCGGCGGTGGCTGCGACGCCCTGGTGCTGGAAGTGACCGGCCCGGTCTACGGTGCCGCCGCTGCGCAACAAGCCGTCAGCCACGGCGCCGTGCTGGAGGACTACATCCGCTTCCTCAGCCTGACCGGCTCGCTCGACCTCGATTGGGGCCCGCGCTCGGAACTGGAGCAGAAGACTTCCGCCTCGGTGCTGGAGCGTTACGGCCGCGACATGGCGGGCTTCATCGGCGGGCGCGATGCCGCCGGCAACACCCAGTTCCCCAAGAGCCGCATCCCCGTCGCCCCCGGCGTCGAGCAGACCGCCCCCATGGAAGATGTGCGCCTGGCCGACGAGGTCGGGCGCATCGTCTCGATCACCGCCGACCGGCTCAATTTCTCGCCCGACCCGCCGTTCCATTTCGGCCTGGTGCAATTCGCGCAAGGCGCCCGGCTGCTGATGGAATTCACCGACATCGGCGCCAGCCCGGCGGTGGGCGACAGCGTCGTCATGCGCTTCCGCGTCAAGTCGATCGACCGGCGCCGGGGCTTCCGCACCTATTTCTGGAAGGCCGCCCCGCTGGCGCGGGCCCGGCTGGAGGATTGAACGATGGCAAGCGGCATCCGCGACAAGGTCGCGATCGTCGGCATGGGCTGCACGACCTTCGGCGAGCATTGGGACAAGGGGCCTGAGGACCTGATGGTCGAGGCCTTCCAGGAGGCCGTGGCCGATGCCGGCATCGAGCGCGGCCAGATCCAGGCCGCCTGGCTGGGCAGCGCGCTGGACGACGTCAACGTCGGCAACTCCGCCCTGCCGCTGGCCTTCGCCCTGCGCCTGCCAACCATTCCGGTGACCCGGGTCGAGAACATGTGCGCGACCGGGACCGAGGCCTTGCGCGCCGCCGTCTATGCCGTGGCGGCCGGGGCCTGCGACGTCGCCCTGGCGCTGGGGGTCGAGAAGCTGAAAGACACCGGCTATGGCGGCCTGCCCCTGCGCACCAAGGGCCTGGCCAACGACCTGTGGATGCCCTACGGCTCGGCGCCGGGTTCCTTCGCGCAACTGGCCGGGGCCTATGCCCAGCGCCACGGCGTGGCCGCCACGGATCTCAAGCGGGCCATGGCCCATGTCTCGTGGAAGAGCCACCAGAACGGGGCCCTGAACGCCAAGGCCCACCTGCGCAAGGCGATCTCGATGGAGACGATCCTGGGCGCCCCCCTGATCGCCGATCCGCTGGGCCTGTTCGACTGCTGCGGCGTCTCGGACGGGGCGGCCTGTGCCATCGTCACCACGCCGGACATCGCCCGCGGCCTGGGCAAGCGCGACCTGGTTACCGTCAAGGCGATCCAGCTTTCCGCCAGCAACGGCTGGGAAAGCCAGTATCGCGAGTGGGACGGCGCCTATGTCCGCAACACCCGCGAGGCGGCCGGGCGCGCCTATGCCGAGGCCGGTATCGCCGATCCCCGCGCGGCGCTGAGCCTGACCGAGGTGCACGACTGCTTCTCGATCACCGAACTGGTGACCATGGAAGACCTCGGCCTGTCGGACGACGGCCGCGCCCTGTTCGACGTGCTGGACGGCAAATACGACCGGGGCGGCGCCGTGCCCTGCCAGGTCGACGGCGGCTTGAAATGCTTCGGCCACCCGGTGGGGGCGACCGGCCTGCGCATGGCCTACGAGGTCTACAGCCAGTTGCTGGGCCGCGCGGGCGAGCGCCAGGGGACCCAGGTCGATTTCGGCCTGACCCACAACCTGGGCGGCGCCCCGTTCAACAGCGTCGCCGCCGTCTCGATCCTCGGCCGGCTGAATTAAGGGAGAGCATCATGGCAGGGCGCTATTTCGAGGAATTCGAGGTCGGCCAGACCTTCGTGCACGAGGTGCGGCGCACCGTCACCGACATGGACAACATCCTGTTCTCGAGCCTCACCTACAACCCGGCGGCGATCCACATCGATGCCGAATATGCCAAGGGCACCGAGTTCGGCAAGCCGCTGATGAACAGCATCTTCACGCTGGGCCTGGTGGTCGGCCTGTCGATCTACGACACCACCCTGGGCACCACCGTGGGCAATCTGGGCTGGGAGGAAGTGAAGTTTCCCAAGCCGGTCTTCGCCGGCGACACCCTGCGCTCGGAATCGGTCGTGGTCGGCATCCGCGAGAGCAAGTCGCGGCCGACCCAGGGCATCGTCACCTTCGAGCATCGCGGCTTCAACCAGCGCAACGAAGAGGTGGCCTATTGCCGCCGGGTCGCGCTGATGCTGCGGAGGCCGGCATGAGGCTGCGCTCCCTCCTCTTCGTGCCGGGCGACAGCGAACGCAAGTTCGCCAAGGCGGTGACGGTGGGCGCGGACGGCCTGATCCTCGACCTCGAGGATGCCGTCGCGCCCAGCCGAAAAGCCGATGCCCGCTGGATGGTCCGCGACCTGCTGGCCGATCAGGGTGCGCGCGCCTGGAACTTCTGGGTGCGCATCAACGCGCTCGACACCGGCCTGACCCTGGACGACCTGGGGGCGGTGGTGCGCCCCGGCCTGGACGGCGTCATGGTGCCCAAGGCCAATGGCGCCGCCGATATCGTGCGGATCGGCCATTATCTCGATGCGCTGGAAGCGCAGGCGGGCATGGCGGCAGGCACAGTGAAGCTGGTCGTGGTCTCGACCGAGACGCCGCGCGCCATGTTCAACCTCGGCACCTATGCCCCGGCCCCTCCACGCCTGGCCGGCCTGACCTGGGGGGCGGAGGATCTGGGCGCCGCGATCGGCGCCACCGCCAACAAGGAAGCCGATGGGGAATGGAGCTTCCCCTACCGCGTCGCCCGTTCCATGTGCCTGTTCGCCGCCGCGGCGGCCGATGTCGCGCCCATCGATACGCTCTATGCCGATTTCCGCGATATGGAAGGCCTTGCCGCCAGTTGCCGGATCTCCCGGCGCGACGGTTTCACCGGCCGCATCGCCATCCACCCCGACCAGGTTGAGACGATCAACCGCTGCTTCACCCCGGCACCCGGCGATGTCGCTCATGCCAGGGCAGTGGTTGACGCCTTCGCGGCGGCACCCGACGCCGGCACCATCGGCATCGACGGCAAGATGTACGATATCCCCCACCTGAAACAGGCCCGCCGCGTCCTTGCCGCGGTCAACGAGAGCCAGCCCTGAGGAACTTCCCATGACCGCCGATATCGACATGAGCGAAGACCACCGCGCAATCCGCGACGGCGTGCGCGCCGTGGTCTCGCGCTTCGACGACGAATACTGGCTGGAACGCGACGACGACGGCCGCTTCCCCCACGAATTCCACCGCGCCATGGCCGATGCCGGCTGGCTGGGCATCACCATGCCGGTCGAATACGGCGGTGCGGGCCTTGGCGTCACCGAGGCGGCGATCATGATGCACGAGGTGGCCAGCCACGGCGGCGGCATGGCGGCGACCTCGGCCGTGCACATCAATCTGTTCGGGCCGCACCCGATCGTGGTCCACGGCACACCCGAGCAGAAGGCCCGCTGGGTGCCCCGGCTGATCAGCGGCGAAGACCAGGTCTGCTTCGGCTTCACCGAGCCCGACGCCGGCCTGAACACCACAAGGATCAAGACCTTCGCCCAGAAGGTCGACGGCGGTTACATCGTCCATGGCCAGAAGGTCTGGACCTCGACCGCCCAGGTCGCCAACAAGATCATGCTGCTGACCCGCACCACCCGTTACGAGGATGCCAGGCGGCCGACCGACGGCATCACGATTTTCTATACCGACCTGGACCGCTCCAAGATCGAGGTGCGCAAGATCCCCAAGATGGGGCGCAAATGCGTCGATTCCAACGCGATCTTCATCGACGGCCTGTTCATCCCGGACAGCGACCGCATCGGCGAGGAAGGCAAGGGCTTCAGCTATATCCTGCACAGCCTGAATCCCGAGCGGATGCTGATCGCGGTCGAGGCCATCGGCATCGGCCAGGATGCCCTGCGCCGGGCCGCCAAATATGCCCGCGACCGGGTGGTGTTCGACCGGCCGATCGGCCAGAACCAGGGCATCCAGCACCCGCTCGCGGAACGCTGGATGTATCTGGAATCGGCCTGGCTGATGGCGATGCACGCGGCCCGTCTCTACGATACCGGCAAGCCCTGCGGCGCGGAGGCCAATTCGGCGAAATTCTTAGGAGCCCGGGCCGGCTACGACTCCTGCCTGCAGGCGGTCCTGACCCATGGCGGCTTCGGCTATGCCAAGGAATATCACGTGGAGCGGCTGCTGCGCGAAGTGACCATCACCCGCATCGCCCCGATCACCGAACAGCTCATCCTCAGCTTCATCGCCGAGAAGGTGCTGGACCTGCCCAAGTCCTATTGAGAACCCAAGGAGTAACAGCATGACGGCGATCGTCGCCAACATGACCGGCAAGGTCGCCCTGGTTACCGGTGCCGGCCGCGGCGTGGGCCGCGGCATCGCCCTGGAAATGGCCGCCGCCGGGGCCGCCGTGGTCGTCAACGACCTGGGCAGTTCGCTGAAAGGCGACGATGGCGCCGATACCTCGCCCGCCCAGCAGGTGGTGGATGAGATCGTGCAAGCCGGCGGCCGGGCCGTCGCCAATGGCGACAGCGTCGCCTCCTACGAGGGCGCCCATGAAATGGTGCGGGCCGCGATCGACAATTTCGGCCGCATCGACGCCGTGGTGAACAATGCCGGCAACCTGCGCGACACCCTGTTCCACAAGATGGAGGAGGATGATTTCGACGCGGTCATCGCCGTCCACCTCAAGGGCAGCTTCAACGTCAGCCGTGCCGCCGCCTCCTTCTTCAAGGAACAGGGATCCGGCGCTTACGTCCACATGACCTCGACCTCGGGCCTCGTCGGCAATTTCGGCCAGGCGAATTATTCGGCGGCCAAGCTGGGCGTGGCCGGCCTGTCCAAGTCGATCGCCCTGGACATGGCACGCTTCGGCGTCCGCTCCAATGCCGTCGCGCCCTTCGCCTGGACCCGCATGGTCGACTCGATCCCGGCCACGACGCCTGAACAGATCAAGCGCATCGAAGGCTTGAAGAAGCTGGTGCCGGAGAAGATCGCGCCCTTCGTCGTCGCCCTGTGCAGCGATGCCGGCGCCAAGGTGAGCGGGCAGATTTTCGGCGTGCGCAACAACGAGATCTACCTGTTCTCGCAGCCACGCCCGATCCGCACCGCCCACACCTCCGACGGCTGGACCCCGGACAGCGTGGCCGAGCGGGTGTTCCCCATGTTCGAAAAGGATTTCTACCCGCTCCACCGTTCGGGCGACGTCTTCACCTGGGACCCGGTCTGACCATGGCCGAGGACGACAGCCTCGACCCGGCCTCGCCGGACGAGGAGGCCACGGATGAGGACAGGGCCGAGCGGGATGCGGCGCGTATCCTGGCGAGCTTCATTCCCTGGCCTTGAGCACCAACCCATTTTCGTCATCCCAGCGAAAGCTGGGATCCATCGGCATGGCAAACCGGAACCTTCGTCACCCTGCACCGCCATGGATCCCAGCTTTCGCTGGGATGACGCGGTTGAGTCGAGCTAAACCGCAAGGATGAGCGCCGCCAGGGCCGCGGCGAGCCCCGCGGTCCAGGCTTCCCCCGCCAGCCGGAACCAGCCGGGCGCACGGCGAATCTCCATGAATTCCATGATCACGAACCGCGCCTTGACCAGGGCCACCACGATGACGGCGGTGGCGGCAAGGCGGTGGTCGGCTAGTCCCAGGCCGTGCCCCAGCCCCCACGAAAGCAGCGTGGCCACGACCAGCAACAGCCAGACGAGCGTGAGGCGGGACCAGAGCAATTCACGCATGCTCACGCCGCCAGATAGAGCAAGGCGAACAGCACGATCCACAGCAGGTCCACCAGGTGCCAGAAGCTGGCGCCGGTTTCCAGATGCTGCACGTTCACCGCTTCGATCGGCCGCGAGCGTGTGTAACCGATCAGTGCCCAAAGCACAGCCATGCCGATCAGCACATGGATCATGTGAATGCCGGTATAGACGAAATAGAACATGAAGAAATCGTCGGTCGTCGGCGTGATCCCGGCAGAGACCTTCGCGGCATATTCGAAGTACTTCACCACCCCGAACCCCGCACCGCAGGACAGGGCGACCCCGAAGCAGAATTGCGGCACCCCTGCCATGCGCCGGCGCGCCGCTTCCACCCCGCTGGCGACGAACCAGGAACTGGTCAGCATCAGCAGGGTGTTGAGCAGGCCCAGAAGCTGATTGAGGTGCCCGCGCCCCGCGCCGAACAGGACGGGGTCGGCGGCGCGGTAGTCGAGGAAGGTGACGAACAGGACCGAGAACAGCACGATATCGCCGCCGATGAACAGCCATATCCCCGGTTCCCCGGGGATATGGGCAGCCGCGGCCTGCATCCGCCCCCTGGGCATCACGCCCGCTGGGCTTCCATGGCCAGCCGCGGGGCGGCGGCGGCCCGCTTGTCGGCGGCAATCACCTTTAGGGTCGCCGCGCTCATGACCAGTATCCAGCCGAAGAACACGATGAACACGAACCAGAACGAGATCAGGCCGTCATAGGCGAAAGGGCCGGTCTTGAAAAATTCGATCAGCCCGGCGGGCACGATCAGGACGGCGCACCACAGATTGAAAAAGGCGACCCAGCGCGGAAAGACGGTGGGAACATTGTGGTCACGGAAGATCGCCACCGCGATGAAGATCATGAAGACGGCGAACGGCGGCCAGCTCAGGATGAAAATGAACCAGACCCAATCGTTCATGATCTGCAGAAATTTCGGGTCCATCGCCTCCGGGCGGAACGCGAGTGCGGCCCAGGTGATCGGCATCAGCAGGAAGAATACGTAGCCGCCGCCGATGTTGGCAATCGAGGCATAGGTCAGCAAGGGAACGCCACGCTCCATGCGGCGCATGAAGAAGACGATCGATATCGCCCAGGTGGACCAGAAGGTGTAGCAGACGCACTGGATCAGCGTGCCGATGCGGATGCCGACCTTGCGGTCGATGAAGATCTGCGCCAGTTCCTCAGCCGAGAGCGATGGCGACGGCGGTGGGATGAAACCCATCAGCCAGCCCTGGGTCAGGACCAGGGACGCCACCAGGGCCACACCCGACAGGACGAACGCCTTGGCAACGGTGCCGTCGACGGTCTGCGATTGCATGGTTCTTCCCCCCGGTTTGTTTATCGGCGCATATCGTACTATAGCGCACTATAGAAGAACTGCCAGCGGCTGAAGCATCGGGCAGGAATCGTTGCTGCCGAGAGTATCCGTTATACCCCGGGCAAAAGTATGGGTTTTCGACACCTTTCCGGATGCATTGCGCGTTAACCTCCGAATTGGTCGAGAAAGGCTTATCGTACGCTAGATTAGTATATTATAGCGGAGCAGGATCATAAGATCACCCCGGGCAAGGGGCGGTGGGACGGAAACAGGGAAACGGGCGATGAAAAGGCACATCATTGCGTCATCGATGGCGCTCGGCGCGGCACTGGCGGCCTGTGCCGCTTCCTTCGCCCAGGATACCGCGCCGGTTGCAGAAGCGGCGCCGGCGGTCGGGGTTGCCGGCACCTCGTTCGAGCTGGGCCTTTTCGGCGGTGGCGACGACAACGGCGGCTTCTACGGGGCCACGCCCAGCCTCGCCGTGCCGCTGGGCGACAATGTCGGCCTGCAGGTCGATGGCATCGCCGGGGTTGCGGCCGACGAGCTGGGCTTCTTCGGCGGCGCGGTGCAACTGTTCTACCGCGAGCCCCAGTCGCACCTGATCGGCCTGGCCGTCGCCGGCTTCGTCGAGGACGGCGAATCGCAATACACCGTGGCCGGTATCGGCGAATACTACCTGGACACCATCACCCTCGAAGCCCTGGCCGGCTACCAGAGCGGCGACATCATCGATGGCAGCGCCTTCGCCCGTCTGGGCGCCTCGATCTATGCCGCGCCGACCCTGCGCCTGGGCCTTGGCGTCAGCTATTCCGAGGCCCAGCACCTGGGCGCCGACGCGGAGCTTGAATATCTGGCCGCGCCCGCCTCGGGCCTCGCCCTCTTCGCGTCCGGTGCCTTCGACGAGGACGGCGCGCTCGGCCTGGTCGGCGCCCGGTTCTATTTCAACGGCCTTGGCGGCGAGGGCGAGGCGAGCGAAGGGCCCAGCCTGATGGCCATCCATCGCCAGCTCGGCCGCCGCAACATCTTCCAGGCCGCGCCCACCGTGATCGGTACGCGCTTCATCTCACAGGCAGGCAACGCCCTGTCGAACGGCGAGGGTTTCGGCGATATCCCGGCCGAGCCGGCCCCGGCCTCCAGCGCGTCGGCCGGCCTGCTGTCCGGTGCCGGGGGCAGCTCGCCGCTCGGCGGCCTGCTGAACGGGATCCTGCCGGCCGGCACCACCGGCACCCCGCTCGACGGCGTGCCGGTCGTGGGCGAACTGGTGGGCTCGCTCACGGCGCTGGCGTCGCCGGATACGCTCAGGATCGGCGATCTGCCCGCGGCCGGCCTCGACGGCTCCCTGGCCAACCTGCCCCTGGTGGGCGACGTGCTGGGCGCCCTGCCGGCCGGCGGTGTCACCGCCCTGCTGGGCAGTGCGCAGCCCGAGCTCATCCTCAACATGCTGGCCCCCGCCCTGCTGGACGGCCTGACCGACCCGACCAAAGTGTCGGCTGTCGTCGACAATCTGGTGGACGGCGTGCTGGGCGGTGCCCTGTCCGGCCTGACCGGTACGGATCTGACCGGCGGCCTCGACGGCCTATCGGGCGGTCTTTCAGGCGGGCTGCCGACCGACGGCCTGCTGGCTCTGCTGACCAATGCCCAGCCCGACCTCATCCTGACCGGCCTGGTGCCGAGTGTCGCGGGGGGCCTGCTCCAACCACTGGCGATGCCCGGCTTCTGATATCATCCAGGCATGGCCATCGATTCCCAGCAGCTGCTGTCCTGGCGGTTTCCTCAGGTCGCGCAGCATTACAGCAAGCACGACGCGATCCTCTATGCGCTGGGCGTCGGCCTTGGCGCCGACCCGCTGGATCCTACCGAGCTCGCCTTCCTGCTCGAATCCGGCTTGCGGGTGCTGCCGACCATGGCCGTCACCCTGTCCACCCTGGGCATGTGGGTGCGCGAGCCGGCCCTGGGGATCGACTGGGTGCGGCTGGTCCATTCGGCCCAGGATGCAACCTTCCACGCGCCGCTGCCCGGCCACGGCGATGTCGTCGCCGATGCCCGCATCGTCTCGGTCGCCGACCGCGGTGCCGGCAAGGGCGCGGTGGTCACGCTGGAGCGCCTGATCAAGGATGCCGCCACCCAGGTGCCCTATTGCACCGTCACGCAGACCTTGCTGCTGCGCGGTGACGGCGGCTTCGGCGGCCCGCCGCCGGCCCCGGCGGCGACGCCCGCACTCCCCAGCCGGACGCCGGATGTTACCCTGGCGATTCAGACCTCGCCGCGCGCGGCCCTGATCTACCGCCTGTCGGGCGATCTCAATCCGCTCCATGCCGATCCGGCCGTGGCGGCCAAGGCGGGCTTTGCCCGGCCGATCCTGCACGGCCTGGCCTCCTACGGCATGGCCGGCTGGGCGGTGCTGCGCGCCTTCGGCGGGGGCGAGCCTGCGGCCCTGCGCCGCCTGGCCGTGCGCTTTGCCGGTATCGTGCTCCCCGGCGACCGCCTGGATTTCCGCCTGTGGCTGGAAGGCGCCCAAGTGCTGTTCGCCGCTCGTGTCGGCGACCGCACCGTGCTCGATCAGGGCGTCGCCGAACTGGATGCCGGCCCACACTAACGCCGTCTGGGGTTTTGGGCGGCGATTGCTGTGGAGCGTCCCCAATCTACCCTCAGCCGTCATCCCGGCGCAGGCCGGGATCCATTCCGGGGCAGCGCGCGATGTCGCAATGGATTCCGGCCTTCGCCGGAATGACGGAACAGCACAGGTGTCTCAACCGGATATCAAGTGTCAGGTTCCAGCACCTATCGCAGGTCCCGCTTCAGCACCTTGCCCGAGGCATTGAGCGGCAGGGCCGCCATCAGGCGCAGCTCGCGCGGCAGCTTGTAGCGCGCCAGGCGGCCGTCGCAGAACGATTGCAACTCGTCGAGGGTGAGTGAAGCCGCCGGCTTCAACACGGCAACCGCCACCACCCGCTCGCCCCATTTTTCGTCCGGGGCGCCGATCACCGCGACATTGGCGATCGCCGGGTGCTCGAACAGCACGCTTTCCACCTCGGCCGGATAGACATTCTCGCCGCCGCTGATGACCATGTCCTTCACCCGGTCGCAGACATAGAGGAAGCCCTCGTCGTCGAAATAACCGATGTCGCCGCTGCGAAACCACCCCTCCGCCGCGAAGGAGAGGGCCGTGGCCTCCGGCAGGTTCCAATAGCCGGGCGTCACATTGTCGCCGCGGATGCAGATCTCGCCCCGCTCGCCGGCCGTCTCGATGCGCACCCCCTCGACATCGATCAGCATGACGTCGGCCAGCATCACCGGCCGCCCGGCGGAATTGAGCTTGGCCCGGGCCCGGTCGGTCTCCAGGAAGGTCGCGGCCGACACCACCTCGCTCATGCCATAGCATTGCGAAACGGGGATGCCGCGCGCGGCATAGCTGACCAGCAGGGGTTCGGGCACCGGCGCGCCGCCGGCCACGAACAGGCGCAGGCTCGACAGGTCGGCGGCCTGGAAGCGCTCGTGCTGGCTGACGAACAGCATCATCGCCGGCACGCCGAAGCTGATGGTAACCTTGTACTTCTCGACATCGGCCAGGACCCGGCCGGCATCGAAGCTCTTGAGCACGACGACATGCCCGCCCATCAGGAAGGTCGAGGTGGTGAGGACGAACAGGCCGCCGACATGAAACAGCGGCGCCATGGTCAGCATCGTGTCGTTGCCGGTCACATCGAAGGCCAGGTTCCAGTTGAGGTTGTTCGCCCAGATGTTCTGGTGCGTCAGCATCGCCCCCTTGGGCCGTCCGGTCGTGCCCGAGGTATAGAAAATAGCGGCCACATCGTGCTCGTCGACCGCGGCCTGATCATCGTCAGGCAGCGCCGCCGTCATCAGGGCGTCGAGCCCGCCGTCCACCGCGATGAACTGCCGGACCGACGGCAGGTCCTGCACCCCTTCGATCAGCTCGAGGTGTTCACGGCACACCAGCAGGGTGTGAATGCCGGCATCGTTGATGATGTAGCCCAGTTCCGCCCCCGTGAGGCGGAAGTTGAGCGGCACGAAGATGCCGCCGACATGGGCGGTGGCGACCAGGGTGGTGATGAAATCGGGATGGTTGAAGCCCAGGAAGCCGACGCGGTCGCCAGGCCCCACCCCGCCCGCGCGCAACACAGCGGCCAGGCGGGCAATCCGGTCCGCCAGCACGCCATAGCGCCAGGTTATCCCTTCGAAGGTCAGGGCGGGGCGATCGGCGGACAAGTGGGCACGGCGCATGAACCAGGCGGCCAGGCCCCGGGGACTGCCCTTGCGCGCATCGATCATCTTCTCGAACCCTTCCCGTTTTCCGATATCGTACACTTGCGTATGATAAATAGGCGAGCTATTAATTGAGCAACAGAGGAAACGGGCGATAAATCCATGGAAGGCTCGATCATGACCCCCACGAAGGGCTCGCGCGCCCTGGCCGAGGCGCTGGTGGCGCAATTGCGCCTGCCGGTCTTCGCCGGGCCGATGTTCATCGCCTCGACCGCCGCCCTGCTGATCGAACAGTGCAAGGCCGGCATCATCGGCTCGCTGCCGGCACTCAACCTGCGCTCGACCGAATTGCTGGATGCCGCCATCAGCCAGATCGTCGCGGCCCTGGCCGAGCATGACCGCACCCATCCCGACCAGCCGGCGGCGCCCTATGCCATCAACCTGGTGGCCCACAAGACCAACGACCGGGTGGCGCCGGATCTCGAGATCCTGGTCAAGCACCGGGTGCCCGTCGTCATCGTCAGCCTGGCCGCCCCGGTCGAGATCGTCACCGCGGTCCACGGCTATGGCGGCCTGGTGTTCAACGACGTGATCAGCGACCGCCATGCCAGGCGTTGCGCGGAATCCGGCGTCGACGGCCTGATCGCGGTGGCGGCCGGCGCCGGCGGCCATACCGGCAATATCTCACCCTTCGCCCTGATGCAGGAAATCCGCGCCTGGTGGGATGGCCCCCTGGCCCTGTCGGGCTGCATCGCCACCGGCCGCAGCGTGCTGGCTGCCCAGGCCATGGGCGCCGACTTCGCCTATATCGGCTCGCCCTTCCTGGCCAGCGAGGAAGCCAATACCGCCCAGGGCTTCAAGGACATGATCGTCGCCTCGACCTCGGCCGACATCATGGTAACCAACTGCTTCACCGGCGTGCCGGCAACCTTCCTGCGCCCCTCGATCGAGGCCAACGGCCTCGACCCCAAGGCCCTGGTGCGCGACCCCGACGCCGGGATCAATATCAAGGACGGCGGTTCCAATGCCAAGGCCTGGCGCGACATCTGGAGTGCCGGCCAGGGCATCGGCATCATCGATCGCAGCGAAAAGGCCAGGGACTACATCGCCCGCCTGGCCGGCGAATACGCGGCCGCCCAGCAGGCGTTGAGCCGGCAGCTTCAGCACCGCGCCGCTTCGCAACCGGGCTGAAATCTCCTCCCAACCCAAATTCGTCATGCCCGGCCTTGTGCCGGGCATCCATGTCGGCAAGCTGCCTATGCCGTCAACGGACGCGCACCGTCCCGACGTGGATGACCGGGACAAGCCCGGTCATGACGCTTGGGGGTAACACCCGGTTACCCCCTCCCCTGGCTCTATGCCACGGCACGCGTCTCGTCTCCCCCCTTGCCCTCCCCGTCTCTTTGAACCGCGGCCAACCTTCTGACTGGTCCCGGCCCGTCAAAATACGCCCATTTTGGATGTTGTTGCCGCCGAAGAGGGAGCTCTCGCCAACGGCAAGGAAAGCGGGGGCCGCGCCGGCCGGGAACCGGCGTGCGGGTGCTGCACCGTTACACATCCGGGAGGAACAAAATGACAAAAAGCCACTATCACCGCGGCGCCTGCGCGGCCGCGGCCCTGACCGCCTTGGCCGCGACCACGCCCGCCGTGGCAGCCGATATCACCTTTTCCGGCTTCGTCCGGCAGGAGGTCGCCGTATCGCTGTCGGACGACGGCAATCCCTTCAACACGCAAAGCAGCAAGTACAACGGCGTGACCGTGCCCTTGAACCCGTTGCTGGACGGCCTGCCCACCAGTGCGACGCGATCGGTGCGCACCACCGACAATGATTTCAACCTGTTCGCCACGCGGCTGGAACTCAACAGCACGGCGACGCTGACGCCGGAAGTGTCGGCACAGGTGAAGCTGCGCGCCTATTACGACTGGAACCTCTACGACGACAACGGCGACACCAGCTTTTTCGCGGTGCCGATCCGCGGCGGCGACCGGGGCTCGCTGCTGGAAGTGTCCGGGCGCGAATACATGGTCGATCTGCCGGTCGCCTTTGTCGACTATGCCAGCGGCCCGCTGCTGATCCGGGCCGGCAACCAGCAGATCGCCTGGGGCGAATCGCTCTTTTTCCGGGTGCTCGACCTGCCCAACGGGCTCGATCTGCGCCGCCACCTGATCCTCGACCCGGCGGCCGAGGAATATGCCGACAAGCGTGTGCCGGCACTGGGCGTCCGGGTCTCCTACCAGGTCACGGAGGAATGGGAGATCGACACCTTCGTGCAGCAGTTCAACCCGTCGATCACAGCCAATCCGTCGACGCCCTACAACGCCATCCCCGATCAGTTCACGGTGCACGACCGCTACGACTGGGTCGACGGCTCGTGGAATGTCGGCGGTCGCCTGCGCGGCCAGCTCGGCGACCTCGGCCTGCAATTCGTCGCCCTCAGCCGGCGCAACCCCGACGGCATCTATCGCTGGACCAAATCGGGGGTCACGACCGACCTGCCCGGCATGGCCGGCTCCGGTGCGGTCCTGGCCCAGACGCCGTTCGAGGTCGATCCCGCCACCGGCGTCGTCTCGGCCCGGGAATGGTTCGACTACGCCAGCATGGTGCGCCTGAACGGCACCACCGCGCTGAATTCGGCGGTCGATGATTTCCAGCCCTTCACCTCGCTGATCGGGGCCTTCAACGTGGGCGACGATCACGCGCTGGCGGGCCGGGAACTGGACACGTTCTTCGCCCTGCCCGGCGGCCTGCGCGGTCATATCGAGCGCTACTACCCTTATGAAAACGTCTTCGGCTTCGGCGCCAACTATATCTTCACAGACGAGCCCGACACCCTGTTCGACCAGTTGATCGCGCGGGTCGAGATGTCCTATACGCCGGACAAGAAGTTCACCGATCCGTCGCTGTCGCAGGAACCGCTCGAAAGCGACGAATGGACCCTGGCGCTGGTGTTCGAGAAATACTATCGCTTCAGCCCGGATTATCCGGCGACCTACATGGTCCTGCAATATCTGCACAAGTCGGACAGCGACCTGTTCGGCCGCAGCCTCGAAGGCTATGGCGGCAGCATCGAGCGGGACGCCACCGGCGTCGACGGTTACAATGCCCTGGCGCTGGCCGTGCAGCAGCCCTCGCCGTCGCTGGAATGGCGCTTCGATCTCTCCGTCCTCTACGACCTGCGCGGCGGCGCGATGTTCCAGCCCGGGGTGAAGTGGAAGCCCGACGGCGACTGGCAGGTCGATCTCTACGCGACCCTCTTCGCGACCGACGACGACAACAGGAACGCCCTCTCCACGGTCGACTATGCCGATGAAGCCTTCCTGCGGGTAACCCGCCAGTTCTGAGGCGCCCGCCGGGCCGCGGGACAGTCGTCCTGCGGCCCGGCCGCTCAGCCGGTGCCGAGCGCGAAGGCCGTGAACAGCGTGATCGAGACAAGCAGCAGCCAGCCCTCGACCAGCCCCCTGTACAGCAACGGCGCCCGCCGCAGATCCATGAAATCGAGAATGATCAGCCGCCCCTTGAGATAGGCAATGCCGAGTGTCCCGGCCCCCAGCGCCGGCCCGGCGAGGCCGTCGACACTCAGCCAGAAGGTCGCGCTGGTCGCCAGCACAAGAAACAGCCAGGAACGGCTCGCGCGGTCGCGAAACACCCGAAACATCTGCCTATCTCAACAGATAGATGAGCGGAAAAAGCACGATCCAGACGAGATCGACCATGTGCCAATAGGAGGCACCGGCCTCCAGCCCCCGCATGTTCGCTGCGGTATAGCGGCCATTTCCCGCATTCACCGACATGACCAGAAGAATGACGGAACCGCCCATCACATGAATCAGGTGTATGAACGTGATCGAAAAATAGAACATGAAGAAATTGTTCGACGAAATATCGATGCCGCTGGCGAACTTTGAGGAATATTCAAAGAACTTCACCACCACAAAGGCACCTGCCAGAGCAAGCGCCGCGACGAGAAGCCGGGACGTTGCCCTCGACGCGTTTCGCCGCGCCGCCGTAACCGCGAGAGATACCATCCAGGAGCTGGTAAGCAGGATCAGCGTGTTGAGGGCACCCGAACAGATATCGAGCATTTGCTGGGAAGCATTGAACAAGGCAGGTTCGGCGGCCCGGTTCACGATGTAGGCGACAAAGAACACGCCGAACATGGAGAGTTCGGCGATGATGAAGACCCAGACATCCTTGTCGCCGGGCAGGTAGCTGGCGCCGGGTTCCGCCCGGCTCGAGGTTGTCGCAATGCCCGTCATCGTGGCCCCTCGATCATCGGTCGGCGAACCTGTCAAGCGAAGGAAGCGAGGCCCTGGCCCGGGGGAGGTGCCAGGGCCTCGTCGCGCTGAGGCTCAGGCGCCGTAGGCCATCGACCCGGCGGGGGCGGCGAGATCCGCCGCGTGCATCCGGCGATGCACCTCCCTGATCATGAAATAGCTGGCCGCACTGAACCAGACCAGCCAGCAGGCATAGGGGATGTAGAAACTGAGCATACCATCCCAGGCGAAGGGGCCGGTCTTGAAATAGCCGGTCAGGCTCGCCGGGATAAAGCTCAGACCGCACCAGATCGTCAGGAAGCACATCCAGCGCGGAAACAGCGGCACCTTGGATCTGTCGGACAGGCCGGCCAAGGCCGCCGCCGCCATCTGCAGCGTGGTGCAGGCATATTGCGTTTCGATGCACAGCCAGCCCAGATCGTTGAGCAACTGGAACAGGGCGGGATCCCGATCCGGCCGGAACAGGGCTGCCACCCAGAAGAAGGCGCTGAACGACACCACCATCACCGTCAGCCCGCCGCCGATCAGTTGCAGGAACGCCAGCACCGGGTATCGCCCTTCGATTCGGGCCATCTGTGCGCTGAGCAGCGCTGTCCACGGCATGTAGAGGGTGATGACGACCAGGGAAACGACGAAGCCCAGGCGCATGTCGTCCAGGTTATCCAGATAGCGCGAGGTCAATTGAGCGGTGTCGAACGCCGGGGACGGACCGGGAAAGTTGCCGCCGATGTGCATCCAGAAAAGGACGAACAGGACGACGAAGGCCGGTCCGCACCAGGCACTGATCAACTGATACTTCAAACTCGTTTTCTCATCCATGTTCGCCTCCCTTGTTGGCTTGTTGAGTGGTGTCGCTTGCCGGCGCTCGTGCTCAGGCCACGCTCTTGAACGGCCGTGCCGACTTGTCGAACGAGACGACCGCCTTGCGCAGAAGCCGGTCCAGCGTGCCCAGTTCCTCCGGGCTCAGGCCCGAAAACGCGCGTTCGAGCGGCCCGGCCAGGCGCGGCACGGCCCGCTCGGCGGCGTCTCTTCCCGCCGGGGTGATGGCGACGCTATAACGCCTGGCATCACGCTCCGCCACGGCTCTGACGATCAGGCCTTCGGCCACGAGCGCATCCAGGATGCGGGTCATGTTGCCCCGGCTGGTCCCCACCAGGTCGCTCAATTCGCTGGGCGAGGCCTCGCCGCTCTCGCTCGCCAGGAGGAGGCAGAGCACATGGAACATGTTCTCGCTCAGTCCCAGCTTGCGAAAGACCGGCTCGAAATAGTCGCTCATGCCGAAGACGCTGATCCGCATGAGCCGGACCATCACGGTTTGGGTCATGGGCAGGTCCGGCAGCGCCTCCCTCATCAGCGGGGTGCTGCGTTCGACGGACTGGAGACGATCAATTCCGCGCATTGGTTTCGCCGTAATTTCTACCGAAACTACAATGCAGTCATTTGGTATGAATGGCAACCATAAACTTACGTACTATATAGATCCTTGAAGAACCGACAGCCCGCCAGCTGGGCCGCCGCGGGGCCCGCCGGGCAACAACCCCCCTCAGCTTGCGATGCCCGTCCACGGCAGGCGATAGCCGGTCTCGTGCAGGCCATAGCCGACCGTGCCGTCGCCGAGGCGGAACTCCATCAGGTGCTCGCGGACGACGAAGGTATCGACCGGGAACAGCCAGCTAAAAAGTGGCTTGGCCGTCATCTCGAAGCGCCGGCCCAGCTCGTCGACGAAGGCCCAGCGCGCCTCCTTCACGGCGAGGCCGTCATCGCAAAGCTCAAGCTCGTCCTCGATCGACACCACGCGCCGCCAGGCGCTGCCGTCATGCATCATGCGCATATAGGCGGACTGGCCGGCGGTCGAAATCCCTCGGATCCCGGCGAAGGCCATGCCGTTGTCGAACACCGGCCAGGCCAGGCGATAATGATGCAAGGCATCCCAATTGCGGATGCCGGCGGCGATATCGCGGAATCCCTTGCCGTTGATCTCGATACGTTGCCCGCGGTGGACCAGGTGGCCCGTAATCGTCGAGGTCCCCTCGAGATGGATATGGGCGACCTCGCGGGCAAAGGAGCCATCCTTGTCCGCCGTCATGGCAATACAATCGGCCAGGGGATGCAGCTCGTCCCAGGCCAGGTCGAAGGCGCAATCCGGCGAGGAAAAGCTGATCCGCGTCCGCTTCAGCGGAATCTCGGCATGAATCCGCATGCCGGCAATATCCACCCCGCCTGCCGGGCGCTGCGGCGTATAGGGCAGGTTCAGGTTGGTCCGGGCAAAAAGCGGCAGGCCATCCTTGAAGACGATCAGCCAACTGTTCGCCTCCGGCTGGCTTTCGAGAAATCCCAGGCGGATCAACAGGCCCACGCGGGTTTCCGGGTCATAGGCATTGTAGTAGTAGCTCTGGCCCCAGCGCGGGTTGCCATCGCCGGCCACCAGGCCTTCATAGGTTTCGTGACTCTGGTTCATCATGCACCCCTTGCACTCTGCGTCATGTCGGTGGCGAGAAGGTCGGCGATCGGCGGCAAGGCAGCCGGGTCGGGCTCCCACCCCTGGGGTGCCATGAGGGCGCGGTCCCGGATCAACTGCTCCCGGGACTGGTCGAGTATCGCTGCCCCTATGGCGGCGAAAACCGCCGGCTCGGCTATTTCGGCCGCCGTGTCGACCAGGCCGGCGACGGTGCGTTTCAGCCGCTGCACCACGTCCAGGAGGTCGGCCGGCTCGAAGGCACAGGCGCGCAGCAAAGTGGCCGCCTCACCCCGGCATGCGTCCAGCGAGCCCCGCGCGGCGGCGAGCCCGGCACAAGCAGCCGTCGCCTGGTCGAGGCGGTCGGCGCAGACGAGCAAGCGGGCCAGTTCATCCCGGTCGAAGGCGAATTGAAGCGGAAGCTGATGGGCCATCAGGGCCAGCATGCCGACGACCAGCCGCCCCTGCTCGACGGCCAGGCTGTTGTCGGGTGCAATGGCGGGGATCACGACATCCTTCATGGCCTTGATCGCGCTCGCGATCTGGACCTCGGGCCTGAGCTGCATGTCACGCCCCCTTCTCGAGCTGGGCTCGCATGTCGTCCATGATCATGTAACCGATACCGATCAGCCAGGCCACCAGAACATCCTGGTGGGTCTTGCCGTTCCGGGCGACGCGATAGCCCGTGCCGAGGAGAAGCACCGCCAGGCTGAAGCTGTTGTAGATCTTGTGCCAATGCAGCGACTTGCGGTCGATCGCGAAGCCGGACGCCCGCTCATAGGCCTCCAGGAAAGCGGCTTCCGGCATCATGCTGCAGACCAGGGAGGTCTTGCCGTCTTCCGCCATCGTGGCGAAGGCCCGGCTGGTGGTCCAGGCCAGGTCCTGATGCCGATCGCCGATCCGACCCAGTTCCCAGTCGAGCCAGGCCGAAATGTGCCCGTCCTGCTCCGTGAACAGGAAATTGCCGGTGCGGTAGTCGGCATGGACGATCGACGGCCGGTCGAGAACCGGCAGGTTCCGGCGCAGCCAGGCCACCGCCAGGCGAAGCAGGGGAATCTCCTCGTCGCCATCCTCTTCCCAGACCCGGTCCCACCAGTTCACCCCCACGCCGCGCATTGGGTTCCACCGCCCGCCGGGACATCGAAGGCCGAAAGATCGCCCTGCGCGAAATCGTGGTTGTGAATGCGTGCCAGGTGGTCGACGAACTGCGGCGCGAGCTTTCGGCGCAGCTCGCCACCGACGACGGCCCCGACGCCCGAGACGCGATTGGTATCTTCGCTGGGCTTGGTGACACCGGGCGCAAAACCATAGACCAGCGCCGGATAGGGAAAATACTCGCCTTCCGCGTCGCACCAGAAGACGGGCGGCACGGGAACCACGCCTTCCATTGCCTTGATGAGCTGGAACTCGCGCAGCCGGCTGGTCTCCACGATCGACTCGGCCGGCTCCATCCGCAAGACCATGGGCGTGCGCTCCCGCCCCACACCCGGCCGGTCCCAGTCGAGGGCGAAGGCGACCTGCAGCTTGGAAGCGCCGCCCGACAGCCAGCGCGCATCCTCGATCGTGAAGGCCCCCTCGATCCGCACCCGGAGCAGGGCCTGCAAGGCCTGAACCAGTCGCGCCAGCGGCACCGGCTCGAAACCCGGGCCGGCCCGCCGCTGCAGCTTGCGGGTCAGCAGCAGGTCGATGTGCCGCTCGACCTGGTAGCGGCGCCGAAGCCCGGCGATCCATTCGGCGGATGGCAGGTTCTTGTTTGCCGGGACACCCGCGCCCGCCATCCCAGGAAGCCGCTGCATGTAATGCATACTGTTTCCCCCACCCTATTTTTGCCCCGTCCCTTCAGGCGACCGAGCGTTGCTGCCCGCCCCAATAGCGGGCGCGCAGGTCCTTCTTGGAGACCTTGCCGGTGCCGGTCATCGGCAGGACGTCGACCAGATCGAAGCTCTTGGGCACCTTGTAGGCGGCCAGCCGTTCACGGCAGTAGGCCGACAGCTCGGCCAGCGCGATTTCTTCGCCCGCCTTGGGAACGATCACCGCCTTCACCGCCTCGCCCCAGCGCTCGTCGGGCACGCCGATCACCGCCACCGCCAAGACCGCCGGATGGGTGGACAGGACGTGCTCGATCTCGGCCGAATAGACATTCTCGCCGCCGGTCACGATCATGTCCTTGGCCCGGTCGACGATGTAGTAGAGGCCTTCGGCATCGCGCAGGGCGACGTCGCCGGTGCGGTACCAGCCGTCCTGGAAGGCGGCCGCCGTGGCATCCGGGTTGTTCCAATAGCCCTGGGCGATGGCCGGCGAGCGCACCAGCAATTCGCCGGGCTGGCCGTCGGGCACCTCGTTGCCCTTGTCGTCGACGATGCGCAGGGCAATGAGGGGCAGCGGGCGGCCGCAGGACTTGAGCTTGCCCTCGTTCGACAGGTCGTGCTCCTCGGGCCGCAGCAGCGAGATCGCCCCGGCGGACTCGGTCGCGCCGTAGAACTGCATGAACTGGCAGGGCATCGCCGCGATCGCACGCTTGATCAGGCCCAGTGAAATGGGCGAGCCGGCATACATGGTCAGGCGCAGCGAGCCGAAATCGGTGGTCGCGGCATCGGGATGGTCCAGCAGCATCTGGATCATGGTGGGGGTCAGCACCAGCAGGGTCGGGCGATCCTGGGTGATCGCCGCCAGGGCCCCCGCCGGATCGAAGCGCCGCTGCACGCTGAGCGACAGGCCGTTGTAGAGGCACTGGATCGACAGGCCGATGCCCAGCAGGTGGAAATTGGGCAGGATGAACAGGAAACTGTCGCCCGGGTGCCATTGATAGGCGGCTTCCAGATGTTCGCACAGCCGAATGCGATTGAAGCAGCCATGGGTCAGCAGCACGCCCTTGGGCCGACCGGTGGTGCCGGAGGTATAGAGCTGGATGGCGGCATCGTCCTCGCTGATCCAGACCTCGGGGGCCTGCGTGCCCTGATCCGCCGCCGCGGCGACCAGGGTCGCCTGCTCGTCGATCACGATCCGCGCCAGATTCGTGCCGCTGCGGCTCTCGGCCCCTTGCAGCATGTCCTGGTGGTCGCGCTCGACGATCACGATGGTGGCGCCGCAATCGACCAGCACGTCGCCCAGTTCGGGCTCGGACAGGCGCCAATTCAGGGGCACGAAGCAGGCGCCCGCCTTGGCCACGCCGAACATGGCCAAGAAGAAATCGGCGGAATTCTTGCCCAGGAAGGCGACGCGGTCGCGCGGGGCCACGCCCGCGCCGATCAGCAGGCGGGCGACCTGGTTGGCCTGGCCCTCCAGCGTCGCCCAGTCGGTGGTGCTGCCCTCGAAGCTGAGGGCCAGGCCACCCGGGTGTGCCGGGCATGAAAGGCGGTGAGATCGCCCAGGGTGCGGATTTCAGGATAGACCCACATCGGTTGTCTCCAGGTGGGGCGCGGCCTAGCGACCGGAAAAGACGGCTGGGCGCTTGTCGCGGAAGGCGAGCAGCGCGCCGCGGGCGTCCTGGGTCGCGGCGGTGCGGGCAATGGCCATGGCTTCGAGCGCCAGTTGGGTCTCGATCGGCTCGTGGTCGACGCTCTGGAACAGGCGCTTGATCTCGCCGTAGCTGCGCGTCGGCCCGGCGGCCAGGCGCGCGGCGATCGCGCCGGCATGGTCGATCAGGGCGTCGGGCTCGACCACCACGTCGACCAATCCGGCAGCCAAGGCAGCCTCGTGGTTCAGCACCTCGCCCAGCAGCAGGTAGCGGCGCGCCCGGGCATAGCCCATGCGGCGCGACAGCATCACCGTGGCCCCGCCGTCGCAGGCAAAGCCGATGCCGGTATAGGCCGAGACGAAGCGTGCGCCGGGCGAGGCCACCACGATGTCGGCGCCGGCGACGAAGGCCGCCATGCCGCCGGCACAGACGCCATGCACCGCGGCGACGATCGGCGCATCGATCCGCTGCAGCCTGGCCACCGCGTCATGCAGGTCGGTGGCCCAGCCCTTGATCGTCCGGGGCAGCGCGTCGAGATCGCGGGTGAAGGCCGCGATATCGCCGCCGACGCTGAAGGTCTTGCCCTCGGCCTTGATCAGCACGGCGCGGACATCGGCACGCTCGGACAGTTCGACCGAGACGTCCCGGATCTCGGCACAGAAGATGCCGTCGATCGGGTTGCCGCGCGCCGCTTCGGTGAAGGTCAGGTCGGCGAGGCCGTCCCGCACATCGAGGCGCATGGACCTAAGATTCATGTTCGTGCTCCTCAGCCCACTGTCCGTTGCTGCTTGTCGCGGTCCGATGCCGCCTTGATCCTCTCCCGCGCCGCCGCCCACTGCTCGTCGGTCAGGTCGGACAGGCCGGCGAAGGTGCTGGGGGCCGCCAGGTGATGCGCGCCGTCGATGGCGATGGTCTGGCCGGTCAGGTATTCGCAGCCGTCCGACATCAGGAAGATCATCAGGTTCTGCAACTCGTGCATCTTGCCGAAACGGCGCATCGGCACCTGATCGGCCTGGGTCGCGCCGGCCGAGGTCTCGGGGATCGGGTTCAGCTTCTCCCACGCCCCTTCCGTGGGGAACGGCCCCGGCGCCACGGCGTTCAGCCGGATGCCGTAAGGCCCCCATTCCACCGCCAGGGACATGGTCATGGCATGGATCGCCGTCTTGGCCATGGCCGCCGGCACCACGAAGGGCGAGCCGGTCCAGACCCAGGTCACCAGGTTGCTGACCACGGAGCCGGTCACGCCATCGGCGATCCAGCGCTTGCCCGCCGCCAGGGTGACATAGAAGCTGCCGTCCATCACGGTCGAGCGGACAGCCTCATAGCCCCGCGGCGACAGCGACTTGGTGGGGGCGACGAAATTCGCGGCGGCATTGTTGACGAGGCCGGTCAGCGGCCCCTCGGCCCAGATCGCCGCGAACATCTCGTCGATCGACTGGGGGTTGCGCAGATCGCAGGCGAGCGCCACCACCCGGCCACCGGTCTCCTGCGACAGCCGCGCCGCCGTCTCGCTCAACAGGCCCTGGCGCCGGCCGCAGATATAGACCGTCGCCCCGTGCTGGGCAAAACCCCGGGCAATCTCCGCCCCCAGCCCGCTGCCGCCGCCGGTGACGAGAATCCGCTTGGCCGCCAGGGCATCCGCCCGGAAGGGTCCGGCGGTCACGACGCGATCCCCAGACACCCGCCCGGGCGGCGGATGGCGGACATGGAATGGCGGCCCTTGAACAGCTTCACTTCCCTGGTTTCCCCTAGCGATGTCCCTGCCTTGGCATTTAGGACATATATTTATTGTGCGCTAGTGTACTGTTTGGGGAAGTCCTGTCAACCCGCGGCGTCGAGGGATACCGGCGACGCTGCTCGACGGATCGCAGACCGGGTTCAGTGAACGACGGCGCGTACCAGGTCTTCGCTCGACTGGTTGAGCTGGCCGAAGGTCTCGGCGAAATCCGCGGCCGAACAGGCGGCGGCGAAATGGAAGCCCTGGACGCTGAACAGCGCCGGCGGCACGGGCGCGCCGAACAGGTCGCCGTGGGCGACGTCGCAGCAGTGCTCGCGCAGGAAGGCCAGTTGCCCGGTGGTCTCGACGCCTTCGGCGACGACCTTCACCTTCAGGCTGCGGGCCAGGGCGATGATGGCCTGCGCCACCGCGGCATCATTGGCGCTTTCGGTGACATTGGCGATGAAGCTGCGGTCGATCTTCAAGGTGTCGATCTGGAAGCGCGTGATGTAGGACAGGCTGGAAAAACCGGTGCCGAAATCGTCGATGGCGATGCTGACGCCCAGCGCGCGAATCTGCGCCAGCCGCTCGAGCGCCAGCGCCGTGTTCTCCATCAACACGCCTTCCGTGATCTCCACCTCCAGGTGCTCGGGCGCCAGCCCGCTGTCCGCCAGCGCCGCCGCGATGACATCGACCAGGTCGTTTTGCAGGAACTGGCGCGGCGAGACGTTGACCGACACCCGCAAGGGCTGGCCCAGCCGCACCTGCAGCAGGCGCGCTTCGCGGCAGGCCGTCCGGATCACCCAGGCACCGATCACCTGGATCAGGCCGCATTCCTCGGCGATCGGGATTATCTTTGCGGGCGAGACCGCGCCGTGGACGGCATTGGTCCAGCGCAGCAGGGCTTCCATGCCGATGATGCGGCCCGTCTCCAGGCTGACCTTCGGCTGGTAGTGCAACTGAAGCTCCTGGCACTCGAGCGCCCGGCGCAAATCGCTCTCCAGCTCCATCTTGTACGAGGCCGCGCGTTGCATCTCGCGCGTGAACAGCATGTAGCCGCTGCGCCCGTTCGCCTTGGCCCAGTACATCGCGGTGTCGGCGTGCTTGATCAGCTCGTCCACCGTGTCGCCGTCGGTCGGATAGACCGAGATGCCGATGCTGGGCGTCACCTGCAGCACATGGCTGCCGACCACGGCCGGCGCGGCGATCCGTTCCAGCAGCGTCTTGGCGACATGCACGATGCTGGCAACCTCGCGCACATCGGGGACCAGAACGACGAACTCGTCGCCGCCCAGCCGCGCCACCGTGTCGCTGGCGCGCACACAGCCGATCAGGCGGTCGGCCACGATGCGCAGCAGCTTGTCGCCGACATGGTGGCCGATCGAGTCGTTGACGCGCTTGAAATGATCGAGGTCGATCATCAGGACGCCCACCTTGCTGCGCTCGCGGCGGCCCCGCGCCATCGCCATTTGCAGGCGATCGCCCAGCAGGCTGCGCATCGGCAGGCCGGTCAGGAAATCGTGGTGGGCGATGTGCTGGGCATATTCCTCGCGGCGCTTACGTTCGCTGATGTCGTAGGCGATGCTGATGTAGCCGACGATGCCCTGATCGGCGTCGCGCATGGCCGTGACGGCCAACTGCACGGGAACCCTGGAGCCGTCCTTGCGCACGAAGGTCCATTCGCCGTCGTCGGTGAAGCCCCGCCGCGCGTTGAAGGTGAAGGTTTCCAGGCCCGGCTCGACGGGCCGGCCGCTCATCTTGCTCAAGTCGGTTGCCCGGACCTGCACCTCGTCGGGATCGTAGACCTGTGCCATCGGCCCGCCCATGAGGTCGCCGCGGGGTACAACGTCAGGCGTTCCGCCGCGGGATTGACGCTGTCCACGATCCCCGCCGCATCGGTCGTGATGATGGCGAAGGGGGCGGCTTCGATCATCGAGTGCAGCCGGCGGTGCGCTTCGGCGATATCCTGCCGGGCCCGCTTCTGGGCGGTCATGTCCGTGACCAGCGCGACGAAGCGCGCATCGCCCCGGCCCGGCGCCACGTTGAGGGCCAGCATCATGGGAAATTCCTGGCCGTTGCGGCGCCAGCCGACGACCTCGCGGCGCAGGCCGATGAGCGCGGGATCCCGTTGCGCGGCGAACCGCCTCACATGGCGGTCGTGGACGGGGCGAAAGCGCTCGGGCATCAGCATGGTGACATTGCGGCCCAGAACCTCGTCGGCGGCAAAACCGAACATCTGTTCCGCGGCCGGGTTCATGGTCTCGACGATGCCCTTCGCGTCGATGCTGACGATGCCGTCGGCGACGCTCGCGACCAGGGTGCGATACCATTCCTCGGACGCCCGCAGCTTGCGCTCGGCCGCGCGCCGGTTCCCGGCCGACAGCAAGACCCGCGCGGCGGCGAGAAGCCGCTTCGCCGCCCGCATCCATGCCGGCCCTGCCGCAGCCGGCGCGATCGCGTCGCGCCCTGCGTCATTTGTCGGCGAGCCCTGGCGCGTGTCGGTCTGGTCTTGCACCCTGAAAGCACCCTGGTGAGACGGTGGACAACAACTTTATTGTCGTTAGGTGCTTTTACACTGGCTCTAGTTAACCCCCCGTTAACAATTCAAGGTGAAAAAAGTGCTAACATTGTCAATAGTGTCCGAATTCGCCGCCGCCATGGCGCCGCATCAGGCCGCGATGGCGTCGGCCGGCGTCTTGGCCCCGGTCATGAAGGCCACGGCATCGGACATCGAATAGGCCTTGGGATCGATGACGGTGAGGCGCCGGCCCAGCCGGTGGATGTGGATCCGGTCGGCGATCTCGAAGACATGGGGCATGTTGTGGCTGATCAGGACGATGGCCAGGCCACGCCGGCGCACGTCGAGGATCAGCTCCAGCACCCGGCGCGATTCCTTGACGCCCAGCGCCGCCGTCGGCTCGTCCATGATCACCACGCGCGAGCCGAACGCCGCCGCGCGGGCCACGGCGACACCCTGGCGCTGCCCGCCCGAGAGGGTTTCGACGCACTGGTTGATGCTCTGCACCGTCATCAGGCCCAGTTCGGTCAGCTTCTCGCGCGCGATGCGCTGCATCGCCCGGCGGTCCAGCATGCGGAACATCGAGCCGAGCACGCCCGGGCGGCGGATTTCCCGGCCCAGGAACATGTTGTCGGCAATCGACAGGCTGGGGGCCAGGGCCAGCGACTGGTAGACGGTCTCGATCCCCGCCGCCTGGGCGTCCAGCGGCGTGCGGAAGCAGACCGGCTGGCCTTCCAGGCGGATCTCGCCTTCGTCCGGCACCAGGGCGCCCGAGAGGGCGCGGATCAGCGACGACTTGCCGGCGCCGTTGTCGCCGATCACGGCCAGGATCTCGCCGGGAAAGAGCTCGAAATCGGCCCCGTCGAGGGCGGTGACGCGGCCGTAGCGTTTGACCAGGCCGCGCGCTTCCAGAACCGGCACCTTGGGCTGGCTGTTCTTCAGGTCGAGGGTCATGCCGACACCTTTCGGATCCACTGGTCGAGGGCGACTGCGACGATGATCAGGCAGCCGACGGTGAACTCCTGCCACAGGGCTTCGACGCCGGAGAGGGCGAGGCCGTTGCGGAACACCCCGACGATGAGGGCGCCGAACAGCGTGCCGATGATCGAGCCGCGCCCGCCGAACAGGCTGGCGCCGCCGATGACGACCGCCACGACACTGTCGAGGTTGGCGGTCTGCCCGGCCTGCGGGCTGATCGAGCCGATGCGGCCGATCAGGGTCCAGGCCCCCAGGGCGCAGATGACCCCCGCCGCGACATAGACCAAGAACAGGACACGGCCGGTGCGGATGCCGGCCAGCCGGGCCGCGTCGGGGTCGTCGCCGACGGCATAGAGATGGCGCCCGAAGGCCGTGCGGTTCAGCACGAACCAGACCGCCGCCACCAGCACCAGCATGAAGAACGAGCCGGCGGTCAGGCGGGCGCCGAAGGCGTCGACCGAAGTGCCCAGCCATTGCAGGAACGGCGCCTCCTTGCCGACATCCTGCGAGCGGATGGTTTCGGAGGCGGAGTACCACAGATTGAGGGCGAAGAAGATCGACCAGGTGCCCAGGGTTACAATGAAGGGCGGCAGTTTCAGCCGGGTCACCAGGGCGCCGTTCAGGGCGCCGCAGGCACCGCCCACAGCCACCCCGGCGGCGAAGGCGAGCGGTGCCGGCACCCCGGCCATGACCGCCAGCTTGCCCATCACCACCGAGCACAGCACCATGATCGCGCCGACCGACAGGTCGATGCCCGCGGTGATCACGATCAGGGTCTGCGCCACCCCGATGACGCAGATGATCGTCACCTGTTGCAGGACCAGGGACAGGTTGAAGGCGGACAGGAAGCGCCCGCCGGCGATCAGGCTGAAGGCGAGGATGCCCAGCAGCAGGACGATGGCGGGCACCGCCGTCGGGTTGGCATGCAGGAAGTGCTGGAGCCTTTGCAACGGGGTTTTCGCCCGGACGTCGAAATCGGCGACGCTGGTGTCCCGCTTTTCCAGCACGGCCTCGAAGGCCTGCATGCCGGGACGGTCGCCGCTGCCTATGTCCGCCATCTTGTCATCCTTCCTTGAGGGGGTTGGCCCTGGCGCCACCGCGCGCAGGCTTCCCCTTCTTTGGCTTCTCCCGCTCGCTCGCCGCCGCGGGTTGCCTGCTGAAATACTGTCCGTCATCGGCGGTCAGCCCCAGCACTTCTTCAAGGCTGCGGCGGCGTCGATCGAGGGAACGCCGGGAACCGGCTTGTCGGTGACCAGCTCGACCCCGGTATTGACGAAATCGAGCCCCTGGGAGGCCTGGGGCTTGACCCCTTCGTCGGCAAATTTCTTTACCGCCTCGACCCCCTTCGCCGCCATCAGCAGGGGAAACTGCATCGAGGTGGCGCCGATGACGCCGTCCTGGACATTGCGCACGCCGGGGCAGCCGCCGTCGACCGAGACGATCAGGACGTCCTTCTCGCGCCCGACCGAGCGCAGCGCTTCATAGGCGCCGGCGGCGGCCGGCTCGTTGATGGTGTAGACCACCGAAATCTCGGGGTCGCGCTGGAGCAGGTTCTCCATGGCCTTGCGGCCGCCCTCGTCGTTGCCCAGCGTCACGTCGTGCCCGACGATCCGGGGATCGCTCTCGTCCCCGATCCGGCCGGGATCGGCGAGATCGATGCCGAAGCCCTTCAGAAAGCCCTGGTCGCGCGCCACGTCGACCGAGATCTGGTTGGCATTGAGATCGAGCAGGGCAATTTTCGCGCCGGCCGCCTTGTCGCCCAGGGCCTTTGCCGCCCATTGGCCGATCATCTCGCCGGCCAGGAAATTGTCGGTGGCGAAGGTCGCATCCGCCGCATCGGCGGGGTCCAGCGGCGTATCGAGGGCGATCACCAGGATGCCGGCGGCGCGCGCCTTCTCGATCGCCGGGACGATGGCGCGTGAATCGTTGGGGGTGATCAGGATGCCCTTGGCGCCCGCGGCGATCAGGTTTTCCACCGCCGCGACCTGGGATTCATTGTCGCCGTCCAGCTTGCCGGCGAAGGAGCGCAGCTCCATGCCCAGTTGCGACGCGGCGGCTTCGGCGCCTTCCCGCATCTTGACGAAGAACGGGTTGGTGTTGGTCTTCGTGATGATACCCACGATCGGCTTGTCCGCCGCGAAAGCGCCGGGAATGCACAGGCCCAAAGTGAATACGGTTGTGGCGAGAAGCCGGAACGGCTGGCGCATGTTTCCCTCCCTGGGACGACGCTGATCTTCGCGGCGGAACCGCGGATGCTTGTTTTGGCCCGTTCATCAAATCCCAGGGGTATGGCGCTGTCAATAGATAAATCATTCCGAATTATTAATTGACAGGGCGCCGCGGCCGGCCTCATTGTCTGATCGTGAAGGGGCGCTGCCGGGTTCGTGGCGGCGCCCGATAAACCAAGAATGTCGAGGAACCAGGGATGGAGCAGGTCACGCCAGTTCAGGCTGTCGATGAATTCGTGTCGCCCGTCACCCGCGGCACCAACCAGCTTGGCGTGCGCCTCTACAACGAGCGGCTGATCCTGTCGCTGATCCGGCGCCATCGCAGCCTGGCCAAGGTGGAGATCGCCCGCCTCACCGGCCTTTCGGTCCAGACCACGACCGTCATCATCAACCACCTGGAAGCCGACGGCCTGCTGATCCCCGGCGAGCGGCAGCGCGGCCGGGTCGGCCAGCCTTCCGTGCCCTATTCGCTGAACCCCGACGGCGCCTTCGGGATCGGCATCATGATCGGGCGGCGCAGCAGCGACCTCGTCCTGATGGACCTGGTCGCCGGCATCCGCACAAGGCGCCGCGTAACCTATGCCTACCCGGTGCCGGGCGACCTCATGGCCTTTGCCGAGCGCGAGATCCCCGGGCTCGTGGCCGCCCTCGAACCGACGCAGCGTGACCGCATCAGTGGCCTTGGCGTCGCCATGCCCTTCGAGTTGTGGAACTGGGAAAACGACCTGAAAACGCCACCCGGCGCCTTGGGCGAATGGCGCCATTTCGACGCCGTCGGCGAACTTGCGCGCCGCTTTCCCGGCTGGCCGGTGCGGGTGTGCAACGATGCCACCTCGGCCTGCGCCGCCGAGCTTACCTTCGGCCAGGGTGCGGCCTATCAGAACTTCGCCTACTTCTATGTCGGCGCCTTCATCGGCGGCGGCATCGTGCTCAACGGCAGCCTGTTCCCGGGGCGCAGCGGCAATGCCGGGGCACTGGGATCCATGCCGATCCTGCGCCGGGAGGCGGGTGGCGCGGCGACCTTGCAACAATTGATCCGCACCGCCTCGATCTATCGCCTGGAACGCCGCCTGATCGCGGCGGGCAAGTCGGGCACCGCGATCTGGCTGTCGCCCGACGACTGGTCGAGTTTCGAGGCCCCGCTCGAGGCGTGGATCGCGGAAGCCGGCGAGGCGCTGGCCCAGGCCTGCGCGGCGGTCCTGTCGGTGATCGACTTCGACGCGATCGTCATCGACGGCGCCTTTCCCGTCGATGTCCGCCGCCGCCTGGTGGCGCGGACCCGGGACTGCCTGGCCCGCCTCGACCGGCAGGGATTGACCGAGGCGGCCGTGGTGGAGGGCAGCATCGGCCGCGACGCCCGGGCGATCGGCGGTGCCGCCCTGCCGCTGCTGGCCGCCTTCGCCCGCGACCACGACGTTCTGTTCAAGGATTGACCATGCTCAAGGGAATCAATCCGCTGATCGGCCCGGACCTGCTGGGCATCCTGCGCGCCATGGGCCACGGCGACGAGATCGCCATCGTCGACGCCAACTACCCCGCCGACGCCCATGCCCACCGCCTGGTCCGCATGGACGGCCATGCGGCACCGGTGATCCTGGATGCGGTACTGTCGCTCATGCCGCTGGACGCGGCGGTGCCGCAGGCGGCGTTCCGGCCCTGCGCCTTTGGCGAGCGCGGGCGGATGGAGCCCGTGTTCGCCGAGTTCGAGGCGGCGATCGCCTGCCACGAGCCGGGTTTCAGCCTGGTGCCGATCGAGGGCGAGCCGTTCTACGACCGCATCCGCGCCGCCTATGCGGTGGTTGCCAGCGGCGAGCGCCGGCTCTACGGCAACGTCATCCTGCGCAAGGGCGTGATCCAGCCAACCGAGGGCGCGCCATGATCCTGGTGTGCGGCGAGGCGCTGATCGACCTCTTCGTCGGCCCCCCGACGGCCCCGAGATGCCGGCGCGGGCCGTGGTCGGCGGCTCGCCGTTCAACGTGGCGATCGGGCTTGCTCGATTGGGCGCCCGGCCAGCGTTTCTGGGCGGCATTTCGCACGACCGGTTCGGTGTCCTGCTGGCCGACACGCTGCAGCGCGAGGGGGTCGATGGCCGCTTCCTGGTGCGTCCAAACGCGCTGTCGACGATTTCGGCCATCGCCACCGGCCCCGACGGCCAGCCCAGCTATTCGTTCCATGGCGAGGGGGCGGCCGACCGCTCGATCGGCCCGACCGACCTGCCGGTGGCCTTGCCGGACGAGATCAGGGCGCTGACCTTCGGCTCCTATACCATGGTGGTGGAGCCGGTGGGCTCGGCCTTCGCCGCCCTGGCCGCGCGCGAGGCGGGCCGGCGCGTGATCAGCGTCGACCCGAACCTGCGCCCCGCCGTGGTCGGCGACATGGACCGCTGGGCACTGGCGGGCGAGCGCTTCTACCGCGCCGCCACCATCGTCAAGGCCAGCGACGAGGACATCCGCATCGCCTGGGCCGGCCGGCTGAGCATTGCCGACGCGGCGGCCTATTGGCTGGACTGCGGTGCCCGCCTGGTCGTCGTCACCGCCGGCGAGCAGGGCGCCACGGCCTTTTCCGCCGCCGGAACAGTCGCCGTTCCAGGGCGTTGCGTCAGGGTACGCGATACCGTCGGTGCCGGCGACACCTTCCATGCGGCGCTGCTGGCGCAGTTGTCGACCACCGGCCGCCTCGACCCGCAGGCGATCGGCGCCCTGGACCGGGAGGCGATCGGCGATCTGCTGGCCTATGCCACCGCTGCCGCGGCGATCACCTGCACCCGGCGCGGGGCCGACCTGCCGACCGCGGCGGAAGTCGCGGCAAACCTCGAGCCTCACCTTGTCGGGGCGCTGGAATGACTGGGAAAGAGACATCCGCATGACCAGCCGCACCATTCCCGTCGATCCTTTCGTGCTGACGGTCTTCGGCGCCACCGGCGACCTGGCGCGCCGCAAGCTGCTGCCGGCGCTGTTTCACCGCGATCTCGCCGGCCAACTGCCGCAGCGCGCGAGCATCATCGGCGCGTCGCGCCGCGTCATGAGCCGCGGGCAATTCCTGGATTTCGCCCGCCAGGCCCTGGTCGACCACGTTCCGGCGACGGAACTGAGCGGCCCCGAATTGCAGCGCTTCCTCGACCGGCTGAACTATGTCGTCCTCGATGCCGAGGGCGACGAGGGCTGGCGCGACCTGGCCGAACTGGTCGCGCCGCAAAGCGACCTTATCCACGTCCACTACCTGGCCACCGCGCCCAGCCTGTTTCAGCCGATTTGCGAACGCCTGAGCCGCCACGGCATGGCCGCCGGCAATGCCCGCCTGGTGGTCGAGAAGCCGATCGGCAAGAACCTCGAGTCAGCGCGCCTGGTCAACGCGGCCATCGGCGCCGTTTTCCCCGAGGACCGCGTCTATCGCATCGACCATTACCTGGGCAAGGAGACGGTGCAGAACCTGATGGCGCTGCGCTTCGCCAATGCGCTGTTCGAGCCCTTGTGGAATTCCGGCCACATCGACCATGTCCAGATCACCGTGGCCGAAAGCCTGGGCGTCGAGGAACGGGCCGGTTACTATGATACCGCAGGCGCCATGCGCGACATGGTGCAGAACCACCTGCTGCAACTGCTCTGCCTGGTCGCCATGGAACCGCCGGCCTCGCTCGACGCCGATGCCGTGCGCGACGAGAAGCTCAAGGTGCTGCGCGCGCTCAAGCCCATCGACGAGCTGAACGCGGGCCAGTTGACCGTGCGCGGGCAGTACCGCGCCGGTGCCTCGCGCGGCGGTGCCGTCCCCGGCTATCTGGAAGAGCTGGGCTCGACCGACAGCGCGACCGAGACCTTCGTCGCGGTGAAGGCCGAGGTGGCGAACTGGCGCTGGGCGAGCGTGCCGTTCTATCTGCGCACGGGCAAGCGCCTGGCCAGCCGCGTCTCGGAAATCGTGATCGGCTTCCGCCCCGTGCCGCATTCGATGTTCATGCCGGCGGCGGGCCCGGTTTCGCCCAATCGCCTGGTGGTCCGGCTGCAACCAGACGAGGGCGTGAAACTGTGGCTGATGATCAAGGATCCAGGCCCGGGCGGCATCCGCCTGTCGCTGGTACCGCTCGACATGAGCTTTGCCGAGGCCTTCAATGTCCGCAATCCCGACGCCTACGAGCGCCTGTTGCTGGACGTGGTGCGCGGCAACCAGACCCTGTTCATGCGCCGTGACGAAGTGGAAGCGGCCTGGCGCTGGGTCGATCCGATCCTGGAGGCCTGGCGCGCGACCAGCGAAAGGCCCAAGCCCTACACCGCGGGAACCTGGGGACCTTCGGCCGCCATCGCCCTGATCGAGCGCGACGGGCGGACCTGGCTTGACGACGGTGCATGACGTGATCCGGCCTCTCGAGCGTTGACCTGGAGGGAACTGACGTGGAGCAACGAGCGGAAATGCAACCGGGTCGCATGGTCCAGCCGCCGCTGCGCGTGTTCGGGGACGGCGCGATGCTGGCCGCCGCGCTGGCGCAATTCGTCGCGGCGGCGCTGGCGGCGCGGATCGCCCGCGACGGCGCTGCAATGCTTGCCGTCTCGGGCGGGCGCACGCCGGTGCGCTTCTTCGAGGCACTTGCCCAGGCACCGTTGAACTGGTCGGCGGTGACCGTCACCCTGGTCGACGACCGCTGGGTGACGCAGAGCGATGCGCGGTCGAACGCGCGGCTGGTCCGCACCCATCTGCTTCAGGGGCCGGCCGGGATTGCCCGCTTTGTCCCGCTGGTCAGCGCCGATGCGGCACCGGAACAGGCCCTGGCCGCCATCGAGCGGAACCTGGGCGCCCTCGACTGGCCGCTGGCCGCCGCCGTGCTGGGCATGGGCGACGAAGGCCACACCGCATCGTTCTTTCCCGCCGGCGATTATCTGGCCCAGGCGCTCGATCCGGCCGGGAAGGCGCGTGTCGTCGCCATGCGGGCGCCGGGTGCCGCCGAGCCGCGCGTGACCCTGGCCCTGCCGGTGCTGGCGGCCGCGGAGCACCTGGCGCTGCACATCGAAGGCACGGCCAAGCGGTCCGTGCTGGACGAGGCCCTGGCGCCGGGGCCCGACATCGACATGCCGGTCAGGGCAGTGCTGCGCATGGCCCGGCCACCCACCGTTTTCTGGTGCCCCTGAGGCACAACCAAGGAGGTCGAGATGACCACTCGGACAAACCCCTACGGCGTCCAGGCTCGCGTCGCCGAAGTAACCGATCGCATTGCCCGCCGGTCCCACGACACTCGGTCGCGCTACCTGGACGGCCTGGCCGCCGCCGCGGCGGCGGGGCCGCGGCGCCAGCAACTGGGCTGCGCCAACCAGGCCCATGGCTTCGCCGCCTGCCAGCCGGGCGACAAGGCCATGCTGCGTGGCGGTGAGGGCGCCAATCTGGCCATCGTCACCGCCTATAACGACATGCTCTCGGCCCACCAGCCCTACGAGCGATATCCCGAGCTGATCCGCGACGCGGCCCGCGCCGCCGGTGGTGTCGCCCAGGTGGCGGGCGGCGTCCCGGCCATGTGCGACGGCATCACCCAGGGCCAGACCGGCATGGAACTGTCGCTGTTCTCGCGCGATGTGATCGCCCTGGCAACCGCCGTGGCCCTCTCGCACCAGACCTTCGATGCCGCGGTGTTCCTGGGCATCTGCGACAAGATCGTGCCCGGCCTGGTGATCGGCGCACTGTCGTTCGGGCACCTGCCGGCGGTGTTCATCCCGGCCGGGCCGATGACCTCGGGCCTGCCCAATGGCGAGAAGGCCAGGATCCGCGAGCTCTATGCCCAGGGCAAGGTCAGCCGGGCCGAGTTGCTGGAGGCCGAGGCGCGGTCCTATCACGGCCCCGGCACCTGCACCTTCTACGGCACCGCCAACACCAACCAGATGACCATGGAGATCATGGGCCTGCACCTGCCGGGCGCGTCCTTCATCAATCCCAACACGCCGCTACGCGATGCGCTGACCGCCGCCACGGCCAGGCGGGCCCTGGCCATCACCGCGCTGGGCAACGAATACACGCCAGTCGGGCGCATGCTGGACGAGCGGGCCTTTTCCAATGCCCTGGTCGGGCTGCTCGCCACCGGCGGCTCGACCAACCACACCCTGCACCTGGTCGCCATGGCGGCCGCCGGTGGCATCAAGCTGACCTGGGACGATTTCTCCGACCTGGCCGAGGTTACGCCGCTGCTGGCCCGCGTCTACCCCAACGGCCAGGCGGACGTGAACCACTTCCATGCCGCCGGCGGCATGCCCTTCGTCATTCGCGAACTGCTGGGCGAAGGCCTCCTGCACGAGGACGTGGCGACGGTCTGGGGCAGCGGGCTCGGCGCCTATGTGCAGGAGCCGGTACTGGACGACCAGGGCAAGCTGGGTTGGCGCGACGGCGCACAGGTCAGCGGCGATACCGCGGTGCTGCGGGGAACCGGCGCGCCCTTCGCGCCGACCGGCGGCCTGCGCCTGCTCGAGGGTGATCTCGGCCGTGCCATCATCAAGACCTCGGCGGTCGCGGCCGAGCGTCATGTCATCGAGGCCCCCGCCCGCATCTTCAACGACCAGGAGGCCCTGCATGACGCGTTCAAGGCCGGCGAGCTGCAGGGCGATTTCGTCGCCGTGGTCCGCTTCCAGGGGCCGAAGGCAAACGGCATGCCCGAACTGCACCGGCTGATGCCGCCCCTGGGCGTGCTCCAGGACCTGGGCGCCAGGGTGGCCCTGGTCACCGACGGCCGGCTTTCGGGCGCGTCGGGCAAGGTCCCCGCGGCCATCCATGTAACCCCTGAAGCCGCCGAAGGCGGGGCGATCGCCCGCATCAGGGAAGGCGACGTCATCCGTGTCGACGCGGTGGCCGGCACGTTGACGGTGCTGGTGCCGGCGGCGGAATGGGCGGCCCGCGTCCCTGAAATGATCGACCTCGGCCCCTCCCACCGGGGCGTGGGACGCGAGCTGTTCGCGCCCTTCCGCGCGGCCGTCAGCACGGCCGATACCGGCGGCACCATTTTCGCCGGAGGCTTCGCATGATCGAATTCCTGCAAGCCAGCCTCGACACCATCCTGAACCGGGCGCCGGTCGTGCCGGTGGTGGTGATCGACGATGCAGCCCAGGCCGTGCCCCTGGCCCGCGCCCTGGTCGCCGGCGGTCTCACCGCGATCGAGATCACCCTGCGCACGCCGGCGGCGCTCGAGGCGATCCGGGCCATCGCCGCGGAGGTGCCGGCGGCCGATGTCGGCGCCGGCACGGTGCTCGATCCCGCCCAACTCGCCCAGGTGCGCGCCGCGGGGGCCAAATTCGCCGTATCCCCCGGGGCAACGGCGCGCCTCCTCGACGCCGCCGCCGGCGAGGCACTGCCGTTGTTGCCCGGCATCGGCACGGCCTCGGAGGCGATGGCCCTGATCGAGCGGGGCTATCGCTTCGCCAAGTTCTTCCCGGCCGAGCCGGCGGGCGGCGTGCCCTATCTGTCGGCCCTGGCCTCGCCCCTGCCGCAACTGCGCTTCTGCCCCACGGGCGGGATCACGCCGGCATCGGCGCCGAACTACCTGGCGCTGCCCAATGTTGTCTGTGTCGGTGGTTCCTGGATGGTTACCCGCGCCCGGATCGCCGCCGCCGACTGGCCGGCGATCAGCGCCGCCGCGGCGCAAGCCAACGCCCTGGGCCGATAGGAGGAGACGAGGATGCAGGACGTGCTTTGGGCCGAGCTCGCCGCCCACCGGGAAGAGACGCGGGAGCGCCACCTCCGCACCCTTTTCGCCGAAACCCCCGATCGGTTCGCCGGTTTCTCCGCCAGGCTCGACGATCTCCTGATCGACTATTCGAAGACGGCGCTCACCGAGCGGTCGTTCGCCCTGCTGACCCGGCTGGCCCAGGCGACCGCGGTGGCGGCCAAGCGCGATGCCATGTTCGCCGGCGAGGCGATCAACGGCACGGAACACCGAAGGGTCCTGCACACCGCCTTGCGCAACAGGTCCGGCGGCCGGGTCATGGTCAACGGCATCGACGTCATGCCCGAGGTCAACGCCACCCTGGACCGGCTTTTTTGCTTCGCCGAAGGGCTGCGCCGGGGCGACATCGTCTCGACCGACGGCGGGCGGTTCACCGATGTCGTCAACATCGGCATCGGCGGCTCCGACCTTGGGCCGGCCATGGTTACGCAGGCGCTGGCCGCCTGCCATGACGGGCCGCGCATCCACTATGTCTCCAATGTCGACGCGGCGCACATCGCCGATACCATCCGCGGCCTTGTTCCCGCGCGCACCCTGGTGATCGTCGCCTCCAAGACCTTCACGACGGTCGAGACCATGACCAATGCGCGCACCGCGCGCCGCTGGATCGCGCAGGCGCTGGGCGAGGCGGCGGTCGGCGCCCATTTCGCCGCGGTCTCCACGGCGATCGACCGCGTCGTCGAGTTCGGCATCCGGCCGGAACGGACCTTCGGCTTCTGGGACTGGGTCGGCGGGCGCTATTCCGTGTGGTCGGCCATCGGCCTGCCGGTCATCATCGCGATCGGCGCCGAGCGCTTCCGCGCGTTCCTGACCGGCGCCCA
Source organism: Oleomonas cavernae (assembly GCF_003590945.1). NCBI lineage: Bacteria > Pseudomonadati > Pseudomonadota > Alphaproteobacteria > Acetobacterales > Acetobacteraceae > Oleomonas > Oleomonas cavernae. Next base: position 3,894,626 of record NZ_QYUK01000011.1, read on the forward strand.
TGTCGTCGACCAGCACTTCCGCACGGCGCCGCTGGCCACCAACCTGCCCGTCATCCTGGGCCTGATCGGCATCTGGCATCGCGACATCTGCGCCTACCAGTCGCGCGCCATCCTGCCCTACGACCAGCGCTTGGCCCGCCTGCCGGCCTATCTCCAGCAACTCGAGATGGAATCGAACGGCAAGCGGGTGAAGCAGGACGGCACCCGGTGGGGCACCCGACCGGTCCCCTGGTCTGGGGCGAGGCCGGCACCAACGGCCAGCATGCCTTCTACCAGTTGCTCCACCAGGGGACCGATGTCGTTCCCTGCGAGTTCCTGGTCGCGGCCGAGGGTCACGAGCCCCAGATGGCCGAGCATCACCGTCTGCTGGTCGCCAATTGCCTGGCCCAGAGCGAGGCCCTGATGAAGGGGCGGACACTGGAGGAGGCGCGGGCGCACCTCGCCCGGGAAGGCCGCAGCGCCGCGGAGATCGAGGCCCTGGCCCCGCACAAGGTATTTCCCGGCAATCGCCCGTCGGTGACCATCGCCTATCGCCGGCTGGATCCGTTCACGCTGGGCCGGATCATCGCCCTCTACGAGCACCGCGTCTTCGTCGAGGCGGCCATCCTGGGCATCAACGCCTTCGATCAATGGGGCGTGGAACTGGGCAAGGAACTCGCCACCGACCTGCTGCCGGTCATCGAAGGCAGGATGCGGGCAAGCGACCACGATTCATCGACCGCGGGCCTGGTCAACCATCTGGCGGCGGCGGCCGTGGCCCTGCCGGCCGGCGATCTGCCGCGATTATGACCTTCGCGCGCGCCTTAGGGCGTCACCTCCCACACCGGCAAGCTCTCCTCCGCCGGTGTTGCCTGGGCCTGAAGACACGGCTTCGCCGCCCTTGCCTTCAGGGCCTTTTTTTGGTGCAGCAGCCGCCGGGGCCGGCCTCAGCCGATCGCCAGGCGATAGCCGCCGCCTTCGGCCAGGATCAGCCCGGCACCGTCGGCGGTCGCCTTCGCCAGCTTGCGCCGCAGCCGGTAGACATGGGTTTCGATGGTGTGGGTGGCGACCGCCGCGCCATAGCCCCAGACTTCGGCCAGCAGGATCTCGCGCGGCACCACCCGCCCGATCGCGGCCGCCAGGCGGGCCAGGATCTGGGTTTCCTTGTCGGTCAGGCGCACCGGCTCGCCCGCAGCCCCCACCAGCATGCGCGAGGAGGCGAACAACCGGCACGGGCCGATGGCCAGGGCGCCCGCCCCGGCGGCGAGGCCCGCCTGCACGCCGGCCAGCACGGCCTCGATCCGCAGGGGCTTGCGCAGCAGGCTGACCTGCCCGCCGGCACCGGCGGGTGGCCGCGAGTCGTCGGCCGCGGTCAGGGCGACGATGGGCAGGGTGCAGCCCGCCGCGGTCAGGACGGCGTCGGCCGCCCCTTCCGCCCGGTCGACCAGCACCAGGTCGGCACCGGCGAAATGCGCCGGGGCGGCCTGCGGCCCAGCCACCGCCTCGACGATATAGCCGGCCTGCGCCAGGGGTTCCACCAGGGCACGACGCAACACCTCGTCGCCGACGGCGACGAGCAGCCTGGCCGGCTCCTGCGGTCTGGGGTTGCGATTCGGCATGGCCGGAATTTTGCGACCGCGATCCCCGCGCCGCAAGGGAGCCATGCCGCAACGTTCTCGACGCCTTGCTGCATGCCGCCCGAACTTGTGCTTAGACTGCGCGCCATGTCTTCGCCCTTTGGCTCCGCCCCCTCATCCGCCCTGGTCGCGGTCGATCGCGCCGTCTCCGAACTACGCCGAGGCTTAAGCGTCGCGGTGAGCGACCCGGGCGGCAATGTCCTGCACCTGACGGCCGCCGAATATGCCACGGCCGAGCGTCTGGCCGGCTTTGTCGCCGCCGCCGGCGCGTCGGCTGCGCCGCGCCTGCTGCTGACCAACCGCCGCGCCGCGACCTTGAAACTGCGCCCGCTGGTCGGCGACCCGGTGGCGCTGCCGCTCGACGCCCATCTCGATGCCGCGACCATCGCCTCGCTGGCCGATCCCACCGCCGACCTGGACAATCCGCTGCGCGGGCCTTTTGCCGTGCTGCGCCGGGCGCCCATGGCGGCCGAATTCGCGGCGGTGAAGCTACTGAAGCTGGCCCGCCTGCTGCCGGCGGCGCTGGTCGCCACCGCGGCCGACACCCAGGGCCTGCTGTGCGTCGATGCCGATGCCATCACCGCCTATGACGACCAGGCGGCACGAGCCTTGCGCATCGTCTCGGACGCCAGGGTGCCGCTGGCCGATGCGGAAGTAGCCCGGATCATCGCCTTCCGCCCGCCCGACGGCGGCATCGAGCATCTGGCGATCGTGATCGGCGAGCCGACGCGGCGCGAGCCGGTGCTGGCCCGGCTGCACTCCGAATGCTTCACCGGCGACCTGCTGGGTTCGCTGCGCTGCGACTGCGGCGAGCAGTTGCGTGGCGCCATCCGCACCATCGCCGCCGCCGGCGGCGGCGTGCTGCTGTACCTGGCCCAGGAAGGCCGCGGCATCGGCCTGGTCAACAAGCTGAAGGCCTACCGCCTGCAGGACCAGGGGTTCGACACGGTCGAGGCCAACGAGCGCCTGGGCTTCGATCCCGACGAGCGGGTGTTCCGCCCGGCGGCCGAGATGCTGCGCCTGCTGGGCTTCGACGCGGTGCGCCTGCTGACCAACAACCCGGAAAAGGTCTCAGGGCTGGTCGCCTCGGGCATCAATGTGGTGGAACGGGTGCCCCACGCCTTCCCCGCCAACAACCACAACGAATTCTACCTCGCCACCAAGAAGGCCAAGAGCGGCCATCTGCTGTGAGGGTTTGACCCGGCAGGATCTGCCGGGCGCCCGAGGCCTGTCGCGGCGGACCCTTGGTTTGCGCGGCCCTCGCGCTTGGCACGGGGAGTGCATTGTCTTCTCCCGAGCCAAGGAGGAAGGCCATGGAAGCCGCCACCACACCCGTCAACGAGATTGCGCGCAACGCCGCCGAACCGGCGCGACCGCGCCCGGCGATCGGCCGCGGCAAGGATGGCGGGAACGGCGACGATCCCTTCTTCGGCCCGACCCGGCCCGGCGATCCCGAGATGTCCTTCAACGATTTCCTGGACATCATCAACCCGCTGCAGCACCTCCCCGTCGTCTCGACCATCTACCGCGCCATCACGGGCGACACGATCAAGCCGACCACCAGGGTGATGGGCGACATGCTGTTCGGCGGGCCGATCGGCGCCGCCTTCGGCGCCGCCAGCGCCATGATCGAGGATGTCAGCGGCAGCGACCCGGGCGCCCAGATGATGGCCGCCCTCGGGATCGGCCCGTCGACGCCGGCCACCGCGACGGCGTCCGCCCCCAGCGGCCTGATCGCCGAGGCAACCACGCGCCCGCCGGAAACCGCCGCCGCCCCGCCAGCCAAGCCGGCCACCCTGGCCGCCGCCAACATGCCGCAACTGAGCCCGGCCTCGTTCGATGCGCTGATTCGCTCGGTCGGCGGCCAGCCCGCCGAGGCCGCAACGGCGAGCCCGGCGCCGGCATCGACCGCGGCCGCGGGATCGACCGAAGCGCGGCGTTTCTTCCCGGCCCGCGCCGTGGGTGCCAAGCCGCCCCGGCCGGTTCCCCTCGACATCCGCCCGGACGACAAGGCGAGCTACGAGGCCGCCTTGCGCATGATGCAGGAAAACATGGCGCGCTATAGCGGGCCCAGCACGGCGGCGGCCGCCCTGCCTACCCCTGAGCGGCACCCCCTGGCGTCGGGGCGCCGAGGCGCTATAGTCCGGCGCGATGGATATCGAAGTCTTTGCCGACGGCCGCGTGACCTTTGACGGCCACACCTTCCTCGCCACCCTGGGGCGCGGTGGCGTCGTCGAGGACAAGCGGGAGGGGGACGGCGGCACGCCGGCCGGCATCTGGCCGCTGCGCCGGGTCCTGTTCCGGCCCGATCGCCTGGAAGCCCCGGTGACCGGCCTGCCCACGGTGCGAATCGGCCGTTACGACGGCTGGTGCGACGACCCGGCCGACCCGGCCTACAACCGCCCGATCACCCTGCCCTTCGTGGCCAGCCACGAGGTCATGTGGCGCGACGACCATCTCTATGACGTCGTCGTCGTCGTCGGCCACAACGACGACCCGCCGGTGGCCGGCGCCGGCAGCGCCATCTTCATGCACCTGAAGCGTCATGACGGCGGGCCTACCGCCGGCTGCGTGGCGCTGGCCCTGCCCGATCTGCTCACCATACTCGAAGGCGCCACGCCGCTGACCCGGCTGGTGGTTCACGCCCCGAGCTGAAGCGGCGGCCGGCTGCCGAAAATGGCGCTGCCGACGCGGACATAGGTGGCGCCCAGGCGGATCGCCACCTCGTAGTCGCCCGACATGCCCATGGACAGTTCGGCCAGCCCGTTGCGTGCCGCCAGCTTGCACAGCAGGGCAAAATGCAGCGACGGCTCGTCATCGGCCGGCGGAATGCACATCAGGCCGACCAGGTCGAGCTTGTAGGTCTCGCGGCACAGGCGCACCAGGGCGTCGGTCTCGCCCGGCAGGCAGCCGGCCTTCTGCGGCTCCTCGCCCGTGTTGACCTGGATGAAGCAGCGCGGCCGGCGGCCCAGCGTGGCACTGGCCTGCGCGATGGCGGCGGCCAGCTTCTCGCGGTCGACCGATTCGATCACGTCGAACAGGGCGACGGCATCCTTGGCCTTGTTGGTCTGCAAGGGACCGATCAGGTGCAGTTCGAGATCGGGAAACTGCGCCTTCAGGGCGGGGAATTTGCCCTGCGCCTCCTGCACCCGGTTTTCACCGAAGCAGCGCTGGCCGGCCGCGATCGCCTGGGCGACGGTCGCCGCGTCGTGGGTCTTGGAAACCGCGACGAGGCGCGTCTCGCCAGGCGCGCGGCCCGCGGTGCGGGCGGCCTTGGCCATGCGCGCCTCGACATGGGCGAGGCGATCGGCGAGGGTCTGGGCGGAATCGGACAAGGTCATGACGCTGGGGACACTAACAACCGCGGCCCGCCGCCTCAATGCCCGGCATCCCGCCAGGGGCCTGTTGCCGCCGCTGGCCCTGTTGACCGACCGCACCCGCCTGCCCGATCCGGTCGCGGCGGCAGGGCGCCTGCCGCGGGGCAGCCTGATCATCCTGCGCGATGGCGATCTGGCCGCGGCGGAACGTTTGGTCCTGGCCCGGACGCTGGCGGCCGTCGCCCGCCGGCGGGGCCTGCGCCTGCTGGTCTCGGGCGACTTGGGGCTGGCGCGCCGCGTCGGGGCCGCCGGCGTGCACTGGCCGGAACGGCAACTGCCGGCCCGGGTCAGGGGCTTCGCCACCGCCGCCGCCCATTCCCTGGCCGCCCTGCACCGGGCGCGCCGCGCCGGTGTCGCCGCGGCCTTCCTCTCGCCGGTCCTGCCGACACTAAGCCATCCGGGTGCCCCCTGCCTGGGCGTGGTGCGGTTTGCCGGCCTGGCGCGACAGGCCGGCCTGCCCGTCTATGCCCTGGGCGGCATCGACGCTCGGACTGCACAACGACTGTATGGTAGTGGTGCTGCAGGCATCGGCGCGATTGGTGCGTTCGGCTCGCTCTAAGCCCTCTCCGCCCTTCAGGGGGAGAGGGTGGGGTGAGGTGGGTCGGCGGCATAGGGCACGCGACCCATCCACCACCTCACCCTTCCCATCGCTGACGCGACGGGCCCCTTCCCTCTCCCCCGCCAAGCGGCGGAGAGGGATTCCTCAGCCCTTGATGCCGCCCAACTGACAGATCAGTTTCCAGGCGGCATCGTCGATCGGCATCACCGACAGGCGCGACTGCTTGACCAGGGCCAGGTGGTTCAGGCGCGGATCGGTCTTGATCTGCTCCAGGGTCACCGGGGTCTTCAGCGGTTCCACCGCCTTGAGGTCGACCATGCCGAAGCGGCCGCTCTCGTCGGTATGGTCGGGGTAATATTCCTTCACCACCTCGACCACGCCGACGATCTGCTTCTCGTCGACCGAATGATAAAAGAAGCAGCGGTCGCCCAGCTTCATGGCCTTGAGGTTGTTCGAGGCCTGGTAGTTGCGCACGCCCGACCAGAAGGTGGTGCCGGCCTTGACCTGGTCGTCCCACGACCAGGCGCCCGGCTCGGACTTGACCAGGAAATGGCCCTTCTTCGCCGCCATGGCTCAGCCCTCGCTCGGGGCGCCGATGACCCAGCGCCAGGGCTTGAACTCGACCCGGGTGAACAGGCCGGCCACGGCGTAAGGGTCTTGCGCCGCCAGTTCGCGCACCGCGGGCTCGCTGTCGGCCTCGATTACCAGCAGGCTGCCGGTCATGGCCTGGCCGTCCTGCGTCAGGAACGGACCGGCCAGCTTGATGCGCGCGCCGGCCGCCTTCAGCCAGTCGAGATGGGCCGGGCGATTGGCCAGGCGGATGGGCATGCCGTCGGGCTTGTCGGTACAGATCACGGCAAAAAGCATCGCTTGGGTCCCGGCTGATTCTGACGATGGCCAGACTCTAAGCGGATTTGCCCCCGCGGGCACCAGCGGTTCCCGGCGCACGGGAGCCATGCGGCCCTGGCCCCGGTCGCAATCAACCCCATATTTGAATCAATTCGCCCAAGATTCGCATGCTGCCCTGCAACATCGCGAATTTCCTTGCCAATTTGGCATGGCAGGTATGAATGTTATCGTCAGCGTTCAGGATTTAGATAAAAGTTGCGACTGGGATGAAGCGTCACGAAGAAATCAAACAATCGATCATCGCGGCCGCCATGGATCGCCTGCAGCGCTATGGCTATGGCAAGACCACGATGGCCGAACTGGCCGCCGATTGCAAAATGTCGGCCGGCAATCTCTATCGCTATTTCATGTCCAAGCTCGACATCGCCGAGGAAATCGCCCGGCAGAGCTTCATCCGCACGGCCGAGCAGCTCCGCGAGGTGGTCCGCCGCCCCAATGTCACGGCGATCGAGCGCCTGCGCTTCTTCCTGATGGAACAGATGGCCATCACCTTCCACGAGCTGGAGAAGGAGCCGCACTGGATCGAAATGGCCGAGATCGTCGCGCGCGAGCGCCCGCACGTCTCCAACGAGGGCCTGGCCCGGGTCCGCTCGCTGATCGCCGAAATCCTGGCCATGGGCAATGCCACCGGCGAGTTCGACATCGACGACGTGAACTTCACCGCCGAGATGATCCAGTCCGCCACCATCAAGTTCCGCTACCCGCAGCTCTTCTCGAGTCTCGACCTCGACAAGCTGGAACGGGAAGCCGCCGGCGTCATCGACCTGCTGATCAACGGCCTGCGCGCCCGGCCCAAGGCCCTGGCCAAGGCCGGCGAAGCCGCCTGAAGCGCCCTCCGCATCTCAATAAAGAGCCCCCTCCGCCGTCGGGGGAGGGGGTTGGGGGAGGTGGGACGCACCATGTCGAGACCAGGCTCCCCTCCTCACCCAACCCTCTCCTCTCGAGAGGAGAGGGCTCTCTTTGACTAGACATTGGTCTATGTGACCTGGGCGCCGCAGCCGCCGGCGCAGCCCGCACCTGCCCTATTTCCGCCCGATTCCGCCGGCTAAGTGCCCTCAGCCCCATGTTGCAATGCAGCAACGACCGGGCGGAAACGATGACTGACAAATTGTCTGTTCACAATCCGCCCCTATATTAAGGGTGCTGGTTCACCAATCGTAACGCGCCGGGGCGATTCTTCCGGTCTGTGACGGGTGAACAAAAATCGCTTCTTCCATCAAGAAGCGCAGAAACGCTGCCGTTCAGGGCGGGACCCCCAGGAAAATAGTGAACGATCTCAAAAAAATTTACAAAAGTTGGCATTTGCCTCTTGCAGTAAATAATTTTTGGGATATTTATTATTCATCGTTCAGCGGTGATGGCCCCACGGGGACCCACCGGAACGATCTGGTAGGAGGGATGGACATGAGGACCATCGCAAACATCGCGACGAAGCTGAGCTTCTATCGCATCACCACGCTGGTGGTACTGACCTACAGCGCGGCCGCCCTGGTTCAGATGACCGGCAACGTGCTGGCTGTCTGAGGAACGAGACAAGAGACGGAGAGCCGAGATGCGCAAGCTGGCCTTCAACGAGATTTTCACCCGATTCGCCACCATCGCGGTCGTGGCTTATGCCGCCGCCCTGGTGATCGACACCGCAAGCCACCTCGCCGCGATCGCCTGATAAGGCGGGCAGCGAAACTCAAGACAAGGAATACGACGATGACCAAGCTGAACCTGAACACCAACACCCTCTTCACCCGTCTGGCGGTTGCCGCGGTGGCCCTCTACGGCTTCGCCCTGGCGCTCCAGACCGTCCAGAACGTCGGCCTGGCCTGACGGCCGGCCCGAGCGGAACCCGAAAGGTTATGGTGATGTCGATCGAGAACCTCTTCAGCCGCCTGGCCCTGGCCGCGGTGGCGATCTACGGCGCGGCCCTGGTCTTGCAGACCGCGCAGAACGTGGGCCTGGCGTAACCAGCCAGGCTCCTAGAATTCGGGAAGGAACAGAACCATGAACACGCTGCGCCTGAACACGACCGACCTGTTGAACCGTCTGGCGATCGCCGCGGTTGCGCTCTACGGCCTCGCCCTGGCCGTCCAGACTGCGCAGAACGTCGGTCTCGCCTGATCGGCCAGACTCTCGGAATTCAGTTGGCCTGAGAGGCCAAACTTCCCCGGAGGGTCGGCCGCCCAGTTGTGGCCGTCGACTTTCCACCCTGAGGTCCGCCTGCGTATCACGGCGGACCGAACTCGGCCCGGCCTCGGCAGCAATGCCGGCGTCGGGCCTTTCTTTGTCAGCTCGCGAATGGGTTCAGGATGGTCACATTCAGCCCGGCGAGATCGCGGACATTGCGCGTGACCAGAGTCATCCCCCGCGCCTTGGCCGTGGCGGCAAGCAGGCCGTCGATCGCCGGCACGCTGCGGCCCGTGGTCAGTTGCCCCCAGACTTCGCCGACCGCCTCGTCGATGGCCAGAATACGACCGGCGAAAGCAAGTTTCACCGCGTCCAGCCAGGTTTCGAGCGCCTGCGCCCGAGCGGCATCGCGCGGGCGCAGGCGCTCCACCCCGCGGCGGATTTCGCCTACCACCAGCACGCTGAGATAGAGGGCGTCGTCGTCGATCGTCGCGTACCAGGCGGCGAGGCCGGGATCCATGGCCGGGCCCTTGCGCAGTTCCGAGATGATGTTGGTGTCGATGAGGTAATTCAAAACTCGACATCCCGGGCCGGCGCCGGATCACGCTCCAGTTCAACACCATCGAGTGGTGCCGAGGCCAGCAGGGCCTTGAGCCCCGGCCTTGCCCCCAATCCGAAGTGGCTGCGCAGGATTTCCCGCGCAAGGCCCCCGCGGGCGGGATCGCACAGCGCGTCGGCGACACCCCGCAGCAACGGCGCGTCACCGGCGGGCACCCGCAGTTCGACCCGCGCGATGCCTTTCAGCTTCAATCGGCGCCGATGGGCGGCCAGGGCGTTCTTTTCAATTCCGGGCATGGTATCTGCTGCCTTTATTTCCGGAAATATTACCAGAAACAGAGGAAAGGCACCAGCCCTTGCCCGGCCTTCACGCCGAGATCGGCGCCCAGACGATCGCCGGCACCTCGCGGAAGGCGAAGCGCGCCAGGTGGCTGGCGATCACCTCCTGCAGCCGGGCGAGGCTCGGCTCATCCGCTGCTTCGGCCGACAGGCGCAGGCCCTCGGGTCCGGCCTCCATCAGGCAGGTGCCGATGGGGAAGGCGATGGTGCCGTGGCTGTCGGTCAGTTCGACCGGCAGCTTATGGCCGAAATGCTTGCACATCTGGCCCATGTAGCGGCGCGCGGCCGCGGTCGCGACCAGGGCGTGGGACTTCATCATCGCGCGCCCCTCAACCCTGCTCGACCGCATTGGCCGCGGCATCGATCGCCGCCGCCATGGCCCTGATCTCGTCCTCGCCCGGGCGGCCGCGCGACAGGCGCAGGCGCAGGGCCAGCTTCAGGTTCTCCATGGCGCGGATGATCTGGGGCGGCGGGCCGTCGCCGTGGATCGCCCGGGTGTCGGCCATGCGGGCGAACAGGGCATCGACCAGGCCCTGGTTGGTGGCCAGGAAATCCGTCCCGGCCGGCGTGATCGCAAACAGCTTCTTGGGCCCTTCCGAGGCGCTGACGGCGATATAGCCCAGTTCTTCCAGCAGGGTCAGGGTCGGGTAGACCACGCCCGGGCTGGGGCTGTACTGGCCGGCCAGGCTTTCCTCGATCGCCTTGATCAGGTCGTAGCCATAGCGCGGCTTGTCCGCGATCAGCTTCAGCACCACCAGGCGCAGGTCGCCGTGGTCGAAGAAGCGCCGGCCCCGGCGGCCAGGCCCACCGCCGCCGCCGCCGCCATGACGGCCATGGCCGCCGAAATGACGATCGTCGAAATCGTCCCGGCCGCGGGCGAAATGGCGGCCGAACCGGCCGCCGCAGCCTTCCCGGCTCACCGGCCGGTCGTCTTGATGTCTCTTGAACATTGATATCCTCTATTTCCGACATAGTTTCGATATGTCGAATTTTAGATATATCTAAATCATGTCGAATTCAAGAGGGAGCGATTCTTTTTTCTCAATCGTCGTCCGGGCGGCCGCGGCCCTTCTTGACCGTCGCGCGGACGGTCTTGGCGGTCAGGCGCCGTTCCTTGCTGGCCAGGGTGGGGCGGGTCGGCCGGCGCGGCACCGGCGGCACCGCGGCATCCCGGATCAGATCGATCAGCCGCGCCTGGGCATCGGCACGGTTACGCTCCTGGGTGCGGTGACTGCGCGCCAGCAGCACCAGCACGCCGTCCTGGGTCAGGCGCCGGCCGGCCAGCACCATCAGGCGCCGCCGCACGCCTTCCGGCAGGGACGGCGAACGCGCCACGTCGAATCGCAACTGCACCGCCGTGGCGACCTTGTTGACGTTCTGCCCGCCCGGGCCCGAGGCCTGGATGAAGCTTTCTTCCAGTTCGCTCTCGTCGAGCGAGATGTTGTGGGTGACGCGGATCTTGCCCATGGCCCTATTTTCTCACAGGGCCACACACTCTCACAGGGCCTGGCCGGCACACCAGCCGCTGGACCAGGCCCATTGGAAATTGTAGCCGCCCAGCCAGCCGGTGACATCCACCGCCTCGCCGATGCAGAACAGGCCGGGCAGGTGCCGGGCCGCCATGGTCTTGGAGGACAGACCGGCGGTATCGATGCCGCCGGCGGTTACCTCGGCCTTGGCGAAGCCTTCGGAACCCGCGGGGCGAGCGTCCAGCGCTTCAGGCGGGTGGCGAGCGCCGCCAGCTCCCTGCCCGCGATCTCGCCGATCGGGCGGGGCGGCAGGCCCGCTGCCAGGGCCTGGGCCAGGCGCGCCGGCAGGATCTCGGCCAGGACCGTCCTGGTTTCCGCCTTGGGCCGGGCCTCCTTGCGCGCCTTCAGGTGGGCGGCGGCATCGAGATCGGGCAGCAGGTCCAGCTCGATCGTGCCGCCCGGGCGCCAGTAGGACGAGATCTGCAGGATCGCCGGCCCGGACAGGCCGCGATGGGTGAACAGGATGTTCTCGCGAAACCGGCCATGCCCGGCCGAGGCCACCGCCTCGACCGAAACACCGGACAGGGACGCGGCAAAGGCGAGGTCCGCCCCGCCCAGGGTCAGGGGCACCAGGGCCGGGCGCGGTTCCACCAGGCCCAGGCCGAACTGCCTGGCCACGCCATAGGCAAAACCGGTCGCCCCCATCTTCGGGATCGACGGCCCGCCCGTGGCCAGCACCAGGCTGGGCGCCTCGAACGTACCGCCGCTGGTCTCGACCCGGAACCCCGCCCCGTCATGGCCGACGCCGCCGACCTGCACGCCCAGGCGCAGGTCGACGCCGCCGGCCGCGCATTCCGCCAGCAGCAGGGCGACGATCTCGCGGGCCGAACCGTCGCAGAACAATTGCCCCAGGGTCTTCTCGTGATAGGGGATGCGGTGGCGCTCGACCAGGGCGATGAAATCGTGCTGGGTATAGCGCGTCAGCGCCGACTTGGCGAAATGGGGATTTTGCGACAGGAAGCACTCGGGGCTGCTGTCGAGATTGGTGAAGTTGCAGCGGCCGCCGCCCGAAATCAGGATCTTGGCGCCGGCCTTCTCGGCATGGTCGAGAAGCAGCACCCGCCGGCCCCGGGCCCCGGCGGTCAGCGCACACATCAGCCCCGCCGCCCCGGCGCCGATGATGATGACATCCAGCTTTTCCATCGCCGCCGTGCTTAGCCCGCCGGCCCGTTCGGCGGCAAGGTAAAGCCTCAAAGAGGTTCAATCCATCAGCAGCGTTGCAGCAAGGCCACACTTGTGCCGCACGTCCTGCCAAAATGGTGAGAACCCTTGGCCTGCTACCACCAATATGGCAATAGTCGGGGCATGTAGCGGCGTCTGCCGCCGTCCGGGGGACGGCATACATATTTTGGGGGAATCATGACTTTCCGCGTGTCCAGCCGGCGCCTCGCTGTCTCTCTCGCCGCCCTTTCCTCCGCCTTTGCGCTCGGCGCCGGGTTCTCATCCACGGCCAATGCGCAGGCGGCGATCATCGACAACGGGCTGGTGGCCCTGGGCGTCAACCCGGAAGGCAACCTGATCACCGGCGGTGTCGGCCTGACCTTCCTGCCTTCGCCCGCGGGCGACCAGGACGCGCTGACCCCAGGTTGCGCCTGCGAGGCCTGGGGTGTCGCCGACTTCGCGACCGACGGCACCGCCGGCGAATTTTTCGGCAATGCCGGCGAATCGACGGGCGACCGCAACCTGTTCGACCCCACTCTGATCGTCACCGGCACGGGCACCGACGCGCGCTCGAGCGGCGACAGTGCGATTTCAACAGTGAAGGTGCGTACCGCGACCGCGCCGGATACCGAACTGACGGTCACCCACGACTACCATCCCAGTTCGGACCCACACCTCTATGAGGTACGGGTGACGATCGAGAATACCGGCACGGTCGGCATCGACGAGTTGCGCTACCGCCGGGCGATGGACTGGGATATTCCGCCGACCGAATTCTCCGAATTCGTCACCATTGGGGCCTGCCCGCCACCCTCGTCGTGGCGAGCAGCGACAACGGCTTTGCCAACGGCAATCCGCTGGAGCCGACGGGCTCGATCTCGGCGCCGGAAAACAGCAATTTCGACGACAACGGCCCGGACGATCACGGCGCCACCTTCGACTTCAACTTCGGTGTCCTGGATATCGGCGGCACGCGATCCTTCGTCATCTTCTACGGCGCGGCCGCCACGGAAGAAGAGGCCCTGGCGGCGCTGCGGGCCGTGGGGGCCGAGGTCTACTCGCTGGGCCAGCCATCGTCTGACGGCGGCGCTGCCGACGGCATTCCCAATACCTTCATCTTCGGTTTCGGCGAGGTCGGCGGTATCCCGCTGGGCGGCTCGCGTTCCGAGTTCGTGCCCTACTACGTCGACATGCCGATGCTGGCGACCGGCGACCATTTCCGCAATCTCGGCCTGCGCCTGACCGGCCGGCTGGGCGGCGGCGAGCTGACCACCGCCAGCGCGGTGGCCGCGATGATGGACGGCGCACCCCAGGTGATGGGCGCCGCCGCCGGCGACACCATGGCCGAGAGCCTGTTCGGGGTCAAAGGCCTGCGCGGCTTCCTGACCGGTTCCTACAATCAGACGGGTTACAATACGCAGGGCGCGCTCATCGGCAGCAACACGGATGGTTTCGCCGTCACCGGCGGCGTCGATTACGAGTTCATCACCAACGAGGGCCCGATCGACAGCCTCATCGCCGGTGTCGGCCTGGGCTGGTCCACCCTCGACTCCGACATTGCCGATGCCGGGTCGACGGTCGAAGGCGACGGCATCACCGTGATGCTCTACAGCTCGGCCACCATGTTCAAGCAGCTGAGCGTCGACCTGGTGGTCGGCTATAGCTGGCTCAACTACGACAGCGACCGCCTGGCGGGAGGAACCACCTTCTCCAGCGATGTCGACGCCACCGATTTCGGCGCCCTGGGCTCCATCGCCTACGACATTCCCGTCGCCACCGGCGCCACCGGCGACCTGACCTTCAGCCCCTATCTCGACACCGCCTACCACTATGCCGAAGTCGACGGCTTCAGCGAAAGCGGCGGCGCCGGCGCCCGCACCGTCGAGGGTTACGATGCCGACTCGCTGACCACCGAGCTGGGCCTGCGCGGCGAATGGCGCCTGCCCTCGCTGGTCCTGGGCAACAGCTTCGTGCTGCGCGTCCACGGCGGCTGGGTCCATGAGTATCTGGACGACTCCTTCGTCATCCAGCAGCAGATCGGCGTCGCCACCGTCACCACCACCACCAACGACCCCGATCGCGACTATGGCCGGGTCGGCGGCGGCCTTGTCTTCCCGTTCATGCCGGGGGCAGCGGTCGGCGTCGACTATGAAACCCTGGTGGGCAACGACGACTTCGATCACGAATCGGTGACCCTGCGCGGCCGCATCGCCTTCTGATCCGCCCCATTGCCACCGCCTGACGAGAGGCCGCCCCCAACCGGGCGGCCTCTTGCCGTCCAGCTACTCCGCCGCCGCCTTGGCGCCCAGGACATGGGCGGTCAGGTTGGAGTCGGCGATCTGGTGGACGCGCTCGAACAGGCGGGTGTAGGTGGCCTTTTTGATCAGCCACTTGCCGTTCTGCTTCACGTATTTGTCGACGTAGAAGGACGAGCCTTCGACCACCGTGTTGTTGAAGGCGAGGCTCAGGGTCCAGTCGATCAGGGTCCAGTGGCCGTCCGCCGTGTCGTCGTCATGCACCTCGATGATCGGGTGATGGACGGTGTGGCTGCTGACCAGTTGCGGGCTGAAGGCTTCCTTGATCGCGGTCAGCACATTGTCCCGGCCGACATAGTGGAAGCGATAGATGCCGCCCTGGTAGTCGACCTCGGCATCCGGCGTCAGCAGGGAGGCGAGCAGGTCGAGATCGCAGGTGTCGATCGCCCGGCAGTACTTGTATTTGAGCTGCTTGATCAGCTCCATGTCTTCAAGACGCAAGGCCATGGGTCATCTCCGTCTTCATCGTCATCCCGGAAAGCGCGAAGCGATTATCCGGGATCTTGTGGGCGTTGGCTTGGGTGCTTCGTCCTGGTCGAGATCCCGGATCTGCGCTGCGCTTCGTCCGGGATGACGCAAACAACAAACTAAGGTGCCATGAACTCGCCGCCGTTCACGTCGAGCGAGGCGCCGGTGACTTGGGAGGCAAAATCGGACAGCAGCATGAGCGCAGCCTTGCCGCATTCCTCGTCGGGCGGGATCTTGCCCAGTGCGATGCGGCCCACGGTCTCGGCCACCACCTCGTCCTTGGTGCGGCCGCTGCTCATCGCCTTCCATTCCAGGAACATCTCCACCGCCGGCCCGCCCAGCCAGCCCATGATGGTGGTGTTCACCCGGATGTTCTGCGGCCCCAGCTCGTGCGCGAGCTGGCGGGTCAGCGAGGCGAGCGCCGCCTTGGCCAGGACATAGCCGCCCTCGCCGATCAGCGGCTTGCGGTTGGCCATGGTGCCGATGTTGACCACGGCGCCCTTGCCCGCCGCCTGGAACGAGGGCAATACCGCGCGGACCATGTTGAGCGCGCCCAGCACGATCACGTCATAGGCGGTGCGCAGGTCGTCCGCGTCATTGTCCAGCAGCGGCACCATGGGCGGGTGGTAGTAGGCGGAGTTGATCAGGCCGTCGATCTTGCCGAAGGCTTCCACCGCGGCGGCGGCGGCACGGTTGCAGTCGTCCTGCTTGGCAACGTCGGCCTGCACCGCGATCGCCTCGCCGCCTTCCGCCGCAATCTGCGCCAGCACGTCCTTCATCACGAAGTCCGAGCGCGAGACCATGACCACCTTGGCCCCGACCCGCGCGCCTTCGACCGCCATCTTGGCGCCCATGCCGGGGCCGATGCCGGTGATGACGATGACCTTGTCCTTCAGCAACATGAACTGTTCCTCCTCGTTGTCGTTAGGCCAGACAGGCCTGGGTATAGAAGGCGAAGTCGCGGTCTAGTTCGGCCTTGGTCAGGCCGAATTCCTCGGCCGTGTAGTGGTGGGCCGGATGCCGGTCGCGGGCATTTTCCTCGAGCCAGACTGCCATCGCCTGTTCCTCGACCGCGCCGAACGGCAACCCCAAGGCGGCATAGACCCGGCGCGCCTCGCCCACGGGATCGCGTTGCACATCCTCGTAGCGGGCATCGATGAAACGATCGGGCTGGGCCGCGCGCAGGGCCAGCACCTCGCCCAGGGAGCGCTTGAAGCGCCGGGCCCAGAACGGGCCGATGGCCAGGGGTTCGAGCTTGTCGGTGTTGGGCTTGGTCAGGGCCACGGCCATGCTGGCATAGGAGGGCACGGTCTGGGCCGGGGTGCGGTGGGTCATCACCACCCGGCATTCCGGGAAGACGGCGAACAGCGCCGGCAGGGCGGTCAGGTGATGGGGCGATTTCAGGATCCATTTCTTGCCCCGGCGCGACGGCTCCTGCCACTGCAGCAGTTTCAGCCAGTCTTTCAGCTCGCGGTAGGCCGGCGTCTGGTCGAAATCGACCAGGAAGGCGTCATAGGACGGCACCTTCAGCATGGTGGTGAAGCCGGTCGAGATGAACGACCGGTCCAGCAGCATGACATCCTCCTCGTAACCGCGAGGGTCCAGCGGATGGATCGCCGCGATCTCGGGCATGGTCGCCAGGTAGATCGCGGCCATCTGCTCGGCCGCTTCCTGGCGCGGCGTGGGATTGCCCGGTTCCTCGCCCGGGAAGGGCAGCGGGTTCAGCAGTTCCCACGAGAACGTCGAGGTCAGGCTGGGCGAGCAGGCGAGCAGGCGGTGCAGGATCGTGGTGCCCGTGCGCGGCAGGCCGACGATCTCGGCCAGCAGTTCGACCTTCTCGCCGGCGATTTCGGGATGATCCTTGAACAGTTGGATCTTGCGCAGGCGTTCGGTCAGGTATTTGACGTAGCTCGCCTCCTGGATGAAGCCGCCCATCTCGCTGAGATCACCCTCGGCATTCAGGGAATTGACCAGCGCGGCGAGCGGCACCTTGAACCAGCCGTCGCCGAAATCGCTCAAGCCCGTCTCGGCCCGCGCCTTGTCCATCAGATCCTCGACCGACATGTGTCCGGTCATATTGCACTTCCTCTTATGTCGTCATCCCGGCGAAGGCCGGGATCCATTTTCGTGCCGGGCTTGGACTTCAGACCAGCCCGACAGCTTTGCGTTACGCCTGCCCCCGCCATGGATTCCGGCCTTCGCCGGAATGACGGCTAGGGGATTTTCACCACCTTGGCCGTCGGCAACGGGTGCTCGCTGGCCCCCACCCAGCGCAGCAGGGCGGCGCCGCGGTCGTGGCCGGCGGTGTCGATCCAGTTGCCGAAGCCGGGATCACGCGCCGCAATCACCAAGGTTACGCTGCCGTCCGGGTTCAGCCTGGCGGTATGCTTGTTCACCCAGATCTTGTGGAAACGGTAGTCGAGGGATTCGAGCCACCAGTTGTTGATCTGGAAATTCCAATAGGGGCAGTCGGGCACGCGGGTCTCGATCACCCAGGCCTCGTCGGGGGCCAGTTGCCAATAGCCGTGCAGGTAGAAGATCTCGGGATCGCCGCCCGCCTTCTGGAACATCTCCTGTCCCCAGTCGGGCAGTTCGTTGGGCCTGGTCATGAACAGCTCGGTCCACTGGGCGAAGATGAAGGCGGTGCCCATCACCCCCATGGCCGCCTTGCGCAGCGCCTCGTCGAGGGCCGCGGCATCGAGCGGCGGGGGCGCCTTGGGCGCGCCGATGCACTCGATCGTGTAGCTGCCCGGCTTCTCGGTCGCGCGGTCGAGGTAGGACTGGCGCACCACCAGCAGGGTCGAATCCGCCGCCAGCGGCAGCCAGTTGCCGGGCTTTGGCGTGGCGCTGGCGATGATCTCGACCGCACCGTCGGCCCCCAGGATCAGGTCCTCGCCCTTCAACTCGCCGGTCGAGGCCATGGTGCCGTCGATGGCATAGCGGTTGGCCTTGGAGCCGATCGAGAAATAGAAGATCGAGCCCCGCTGGCCGCGGATCCGGTAATCCCGGTCCCCCGCCACGGTGGCCGAGAGATAGACATTGTCCGGGTTGTCGGCGCCGATCTTCACCGTCTCGTGCGCCAACTGGCGCAGGGCCGGAAAGTCCGGGTTGGAATATTCGATGCTCGATTCCAGGAAGGCCCGGGTCAGCCGGCTGAGATAGCGGATGCCCTCGCCCCGGTCGAACACCGTGGCCGGCGCCTGCTCGCGCATCAGGATATTGCCGGCCTGTTCGATCGTGCGGCAGAACTCGGTCCAGCTCTGGCCCGACAGAATGCGCTCGTCGATATCTCCGCTCATTGTCCCTCCCTCACCCGGCCGCCCATATTCGGGCTTGGGGAAATGGAAAATTTCTGTTTTCCTTGGTCCTGATCATCTTCGCGGCGATCCTCCCGTCAAGGAGATTCTTAGAGATGCTGGAAGGAACGGTTCGATTGGCAGGTGCCAGAAAGACGCGACGCGAGGAAGGCGAGGTGCGCGGGGCGATCCTGGGCGCCGCCACCACGGTGTTCATGACCGAGGGCTTCAGCGCCGCCAACGTGGGCGCGATCGCCAAGCTGGCGGGCGTCTCGACCAAGACGATCTATCGCTTCTTCGAGACCAAGACCGAGATCCTGACCGCGGTCATCACCAGCTACATGGAAGTCATGCTCCCGGGCCTGGACGCCTATGAGGTGACCGGGCCCGACGGGGTCGAGCCTACCCTGGTGCGCATGCTGCTGGAATTGTCGCAATACGGCCTGTCGGCCAACGGTGTCGCCGCCGAGCGCCTGGCGGTGACCGAGGTCATGCGCGTGCCCGACATGATCGCGGCCTATTACCGCGAGGGCCATGAGCAGGTCATCAAGGCCGTCGCCCGCTGGCTCAAGCGCCAGGTCGATGCCGGCTACCTGGCGATCGACGATCCCCAGATCGCCGCGGCCATGCTGATCTCGATGGTCTTCGCCGACCTGAGCCGGGCCAGCCTGGTCAGCGGCGAGGCGGCCGACCCGGCGGAAATCGACCGCTGGATCACCGCCGGCGTGGCCATCTTCCTGCGCGGGGTGGCCCTAGATCACCGGTGAGTCGGCGGGATCCCAGGCCGCATCCTCGATGGCGAGATAGCGGATGACGGCGGTCGCCAGTTCCGCGGCGAGGTCGTCGTCGGCGATGGCCAGGATGCGCGGGTCGGCCAGCGACCGGCTGAGCAGGGCCGAGAGCACCAGTTGCACCCCCAGGTCGAGCGGGCCGGCGCTGTAGGCCCGGTCGGCCACCGCCGGATAGTCCTTGGCGACCGTGAACAGGCGCTCCATGAAATGGTCGCGCAACGTGCTGAAATAGGCCCAGGAGCCGATATCGCGTAGCGAGGCCCGCACCACCTCGCGCACCAGGACCGCGTCGGTCGAGACCAGCCGCACCATGGCGATGACGACACGGCGAATGACCACGGCAAAGGGCTGGCCCTCGAAGCGCTCGGGCAACAGCAATTCGTCCATGATGCCGAGCGCCCGCTCGACGAAGCGCTGGGCCAGGGCTTCGAGCAGGGCTTCCTTGTCGGCAAAGCGCTGATAGAACGCGCCGGTGGAGCAGCCGGCGCGTTCGGCGATGTCGACCACGCGCATGCGGTCGAAGCCGACCTCGACCATCAGCATCTGGCCGACTTCGAGCAGCCGCTCCAGCTTGTTGCGGCTGCGCGCCTGGGCCGCCGGCTTGAGCACGACGCCCAGGCGCCGCCGGCCTTCCCGCAGGGGATCGTCGGCCAGCCCCTTGTCGTCGGTTACCGCCGTGGTGCGCCGGGCTACCGCCCGTTCTGCCGTCCGGCGCTTTGGCGCCGCCGGCCGCACCGTGTCCGCCTCGTTCCGCAACGATGTTGCTCCCCAAGAAAATCCGGCGAACCTTATTCCGGTTCTCATTTGCAATCAAGCAAGGCTGCCCCCACGTCAATCGGCGTTTGCCATCGCCGCCGGTTTCGGAGAGCGTGTGCGGATCGAACGTGTCAGGGAGGGGCGATGAACGCGGACGCGACCGAGCAGCGCAGCAATGGCGAGATCGAGACCATCGCGATCCCGGAATTGCAGCGCCTGCGCGACAGTATCGACAACATCGACGCCGCCCTGGTGCATATGCTGGCCGAGCGTTTCAAATGCACCCAGGCGGTGGGGGCGCTCAAGGCCCGCTACAAGCTGCCGCCGGCCGACCCCGCACGCGAAGCCCAACAGATCAAGCGCCTGCGAACGCTGGCCGAAAACGCCAGGCTCGACCCCGAATTCGCCGAGAAATTCCTGAACTTCATCATCGGCGAAGTGATCCGCCACCACCGCGCGATCGCCGAGCGGTAGGTCTCTGAATCGTCATCCCCGCGCAGGCGGGGATCCACGGTTGGGGAACACTGGGACGGACCCGTATCGCCATGGCAGTGGATCCCCGCCTGCGCGGGGATGACTAAAAAGAAAGGTGTCTTTCGACCTCAGAAATCGAGCGCCTGGGCCTGTTTCACCTGGGAAATGCCGCGCACCTTTTCGACCACGGCATCCGGGATCGGGCCGTCGACGGCGACCAGGCAGATCGCCTCTTCACCGGCGATGCGTCTCCCTAGGTTGAAGGTGGCGATGTTGATGCCCGATTCGCCCAGGATGGTGCCCAAGGCCCCGATGAAGCCCGGCTTGTCCTCGTTGGTGACGTAGAGCATGTGCGGCGCCACTTCCGCCTCGACCGTGATGCCCTTGATCGAGACGATGCGCGGGTGGGCATCGGCGAACAGGGTGCCGGCCACGTCGCGCACCTTGCCGTCCATGTCGACGGTGATGCGCATCAGGGTCTGATAGTCGCATTCGCGCTCGTGCTTCACTTCCGAGACGGCGATGTTGCGCTCCTTGGCCACCACCGGCGCGTTGACCATGTTCACCGAGTCCATCAGGGGACCCAGCAGGCCCTTGAGGGCGATCGCGGTCAGCGGCCGGGTGTTCAGGCGGGCCACGGCGCCCTCGTATTCGATGGTCACCGCACGCAGGCCGCCCTCGGCCGAAAGCTGGCCGGCGAAGCCGCCGAGCTGTTCGGCCAGCTTCATGTAGGGGCGCAGGCGGGGGCTTCTTCCGCCGTCACCGAGGGCATGTTCAAGGCGTTGGAAACCGCGCCGTCGACCAGGTAGGCCGACATCTGCTCGGCCACCTGGAGCGCCACATTCTCCTGCGCTTCCGTGGTCGAGGCGCCCAGGTGCGGCGTCGCCACCACCTTCTCGTGGCCGAACAGGATGTTCTCCTTGGCCGGCTCGACCGCGAAGACGTCGAGTGCCGCCCCCCCGACCTTGCCCGAATCGAGCGCCGCCTTCAGGTCTTCCTCGACGATCAGGCCGCCGCGGGCGCAGTTGATGATGCGCACGCCGTCCCTCATCTTGGCGATCGAGGCGGCGTTGATGATGTTGCGGGTGCCGTCGGTCAGCGGCGTGTGCAGGGTGATGAAGTCGGCGCGGGCGAAGAGCTCGTCCAGTTCCACCTTCTCGACGCCGATCTCCCGCGCCCGGTCCGGGGTCAGGAACGGGTCGTAGGCGACGACGTGCATCTTCAACCCTTGCGCCCGGTCGGCGACGATCGAGCCGATGTTGCCGGCCCCGATCAGGCCCAGCGTCTTGGCATAGAGCTCGACGCCCATGAAGCGGTTCTTTTCCCACTTGCCGGCGTGGGTCGAGGCGGTCGCCGCGGGAATGTCGCGGGCGACCGCGAACATCATGGCGATCGCGTGTTCGGCGGTGGTGATCGAATTGCCGAAGGGGGTGTTCATCACCACGACGCCGCGCGCGGTGGCGGCGGGAATGTCGACATTGTCGACGCCGATGCCGGCGCGGCCGACCACCTTGAGGTTGGTGGCGGCGGCCAGCACCTCGGCCGTCACCTTGGTGGCCGAGCGGATGGCAAGGCCGTCGTACTGGCCGATGATGGCGATCAGCTCGTCCTTCTTCAGGCCGGGCTTCTCGTCGACCTCGACACCGCGGTCGCGGAAGATCTGGGCGGCACGGGGGCTGAGTTCGTCCGAAATCAGAACCTTGGGCATATTACACCTCTGGTCGCAAGCGGGCTCGCCTGCAAGCGCATGGATAAGGAAATGACGACGCGTCGACCGTTCAGGCGGCGGCAGCGGAGACCTGGGCCTTGACCTGGGCATAGGCCCAGTCGAGCCAGGGCAGCAGCGCCTCGATATCCGCGGCTTCCACCGTGGCACCGGCCCACACGCGCAGGCCCGGGGGGCATCGCGATAGGCACCGATATCGAAGGCGGCGCCCTCTTTCTCCAGCAGGTCCGCCAGCTTCTTGGCGACGTCGGCCTTGCCGGCCTCGTCCAGGCTGTCGACCCAGGGATCGACGACCTTGAGGCAGACGCTGGTGCAGGAGCGGATCGCCTTGTCTTCCGCCAGGAAGCCGGCCCAGTCCGATTTCTCGACCCAGGCTTCGATCAGGCCGAGATTGCCCTGCGACCGGGCGATCAGGCCGTCGAGGCCGCCGACCGACTCGGCCCAGGCCAAGGCATCGAGGTAGTCCTCGACGCACAGCATCGAGGGCGTGTTGATGGTCTCGCCCTTGAAGATGCCCTCGGCCAGCTTGCCGCCCGAGGCCATGCGGAAGATCTTCGGCAGGGGCCAAGGCGGGGTATAGGTCTCGAGCCTGGTGACGGCGCGGGGCGACAGGATGATCATGCCGTGGGCCGCCTCGCCGCCCAGCACCTTCTGCCAGGAGAAGGTGGTGACGTCGAGCTTGTCCCAGGGCAGTTCCATGGCGAAGGCGGCCGAGGTCGCATCGCAGATGGTGACGCCTTCGCGGTCGTCGGCGATCCATTCGGCGTGCGGCGCACGCACACCCGAGGTGGTGCCGTTCCAGGTGAAGACCAGGTCGCGGGTCTTGTCGACCTGGAACAGATCGGGGATCTGGCCGTAGGCCGCCTCGAGGACGCGGGTGTCCTTCAGCTTGAGCTGCTTGACGGCGTCATTGACCCAGCCCGAGCCGAAGCTTTCCCAGGCGACGAGATCGACGCCGCGAGCGCCGAGCATCGACCACAGGGCCATTTCGACCGCACCCGTATCGGACGCCGGCACGATGCCGATCTTGTAGTCGGCGGGCACCTTCAGGATCTTGCGGGTGTCCTCGATGGCCTTGAGCAGCTTGGCCTTGCCAGGCTTGGAGCGGTGGGAGCGACCGATCAGGGCATCATGGAGGGCTGAGGGGGTCCAGCCGGGGCGCTTGGCGCAGGGGCCGGACGAAAACAGCGGGTTACGAGGGCGTGCAGTCGGCTTCATGTTGGACTTATCCTTCCAGATAAGCAGCGTCCCGGTGGGGGGACGTGGCCCGCCGGCGAAGTTATGCAAAGCCGCTCCCAAGTCAACCGCCGTTTTCATCCATGCGACATTTTGCGGGAAGGCGCGCCTACCAGAGGTTCTTGCCGTCGATCACCGTGACCGGAACCGCATCGAGGTCGAAATCGTC
The DNA here is from genome assembly GCF_003590945.1 of Oleomonas cavernae. Classification (NCBI taxonomy): domain Bacteria; kingdom Pseudomonadati; phylum Pseudomonadota; class Alphaproteobacteria; order Acetobacterales; family Acetobacteraceae; genus Oleomonas; species Oleomonas cavernae. Next base: position 3,918,023 of record NZ_QYUK01000011.1, read on the forward strand.
GAACAGGCGGGCGTTGACGCCGATCTTGGGATTGTCGAAGTCGGGCTGGCCGGTCGACCAGTCGGGCGATTCGCCGAAGGTGTAGCAGCCGCAGATCGCGCAATAGTGATGCCTGATCGTGTACGAGCCCCATTGATAGGTCGAGACCCGGTCGGGCGCCGTGGCCAGGCGGAAATCCGCGGGCTTGTAATAGGCCCACAGGCCGCCGTGCTTGGCACAGAAGGAACAGGTGCAGCGGGTAACGCCGGACGGCGCTTCGCTCACCTCGAATTGCGTCGCCTTGCAGTGGCAGCTTCCCTTGAGGGCCATGGCAATCTCCTAAATCGCGTTGGTCCGCCCTTGGTAGCCGGGGCCTGCTGACAGCATTCTGTCAGCAGTGTGGCAGCAGCGGTCACTTCACCGCGTCACCCGTCACGATCTTGCCCTCGAAGCCGACGCGGCCGGTCTTGCAATTGTTCGAGGAAACCGCGGTGCAGGCGGTATAGACGAGGCGGACGGTGCCGGCATCGTCATGGACGGCGAAGCAATCGGACGAGCCGAAATCGATGTTCACGGTCTTGATGCAGATCTTGGCCCCGTCGAGCCACCATTTGCCGGTTTCGCGCCGATCGTCGTTCTCGATCGCCCCCTTGGTGAAGATGTGCAGTTTCAAGGCGCCGCCGGGATCGGCATGGGCCTCCAGCACCGACCAGTAGACGCCGAAATTGCCCACGAGCGTGTTACCCACGAGCTTGGCCTTGACCGCCGCGGCGTCCAGCGCGGGGCTCTTGGGCTGATCGTCGGGCCCGGCCAGGGCGGGGCCGGCGCAGGTCACCGCCAGGCCCAAGGCGGCCAGAAGACGCGCTACGGATGTCATCGTGTTCTCTCCCCGGGCGGCCTTCGAGCGGGCCGGCCCCGAGGATAATGGCGGTGGCGGCCCGGGGGATAGCACTATCCCACCCGCCGCACCAGGCGTTCACGGGCGATGCGGTGGATGGCGCCGGGGCCGATCAGATGCGCGTCGAAGCCCAGCGGAAACAGGCTGTCGATCGCGGGATGGAAGACGTCGAGGCCGCCCGTATAGGCGCCGAAGGCGGGCAGGATCAGGCGGTCGCCATCGGTCACGAAACAGCGGGCGGCGATGCGCCGGCCGCGCCCGTCCAGCCGCGCCTTGGGGTGCAGGTGGCCGGCGACCCAGCCGCCGCGCCCCGCCGGCGGTTCGTGCACCAGGGACAGGCCGTGCAAATCCAGGTCGGTGACCACCGCCCCGGGCAGGCCGACGGGTGGCAGCGGATCGTGGTTGCCCAGCAGCCAGACCAGTTCGCATTGCCGCGCCAGATCACCGATGCGGTCCCGCGCCTCCTCGCCCAGCCGCCCCGCCCCGCCGACATCGTGGAAGCCGTCGCCCAGCGAGACCAGCCGGCGCGGCCCAAGGCGCTGCACCACCTGCGTCAGGGCATCCAGGGTCGCCAGCGTATCGTGGGGCGGCAGCAGCACGCCGCGGGCGGCAAAGCTCGTGCCCTTTTCCAGGTGCAGGTCGGCCACCACCAGGCAGTCGCCCAGCAGCACCGCGCCCGAGCGGTCGAGCACGGCAAGGCTGTTGCCCAGACGGATTTCAACCGTGCCCATGGGACCCCGCAGCAGCATTGTGCGTCCTTCGAGACGGCCCTGCGGGCCTCCTCAGGATGAGGAAAATCTTTGTGGCAAAGGGGCTTTCCTCATCCTGAGGAGCCGCGCGCAGCGTGGCGTCTCGAAGGACGCACGATGCCGGTCCCCCGCTCATCGCATCGCCTCGCGCACCAGGTCCTCGGCAGCTTCCGCCAGGATCAGGTCGGTGGCGGCGCCGTAGACCGGCTCCTTGCCGATTTCCAGCATCACCGGCACGGCCAGCGGCGAGATCCGGGTCAGCGCCTGGTGCACGATGTGCCCCTTCACCCGTTCCAGCATGTCGGACAGGCGGCGCACGTCGAGCAGGCCGGTGGCGGCATCGGCCCAGGTGGCCTTCAGCAGGATGTGATCGGGCTCGTAGCGTCGCAGCACGTCATAGATCAGGTCGGAGGAAAAGGTCACCTGGCGCCCGCTCTTGGTCTCGCCGGGATGGCGCCGCTCGATCAGGCCGGCGATCACCGCATTGTTCCGGAAGGTGCGTTTCATCAGATTCGACTCGGCCAGCCATGCATCGAGATCATCGCCCAGCATATCCTGGTCGAACAGCGCGTCGAGGTCGGCCTCGCCTGCATCCTTGAGCGACCACACCGCCAGCGAATAATCATTGGCGACGAAGCCCAGCGGCCCCAGGCCGGCCCGCTCCATCCGCCTTGTCAGCAGCATGCCCAAGGTCTGGTGCGCCAGCCGGCCCTCGAAGCAATAGGCCACCATGTAGTGCTTGCCGCCGCGTGGGAAGGTCTCGACCAGCAGGCTGTCCTCGGGCGGCATGACCGAGCGCGCCTTTTGCAGCCGCAGCCATTCGCGCACCGGCGCCGGCAGCTTGTGCCAGCTTCGCGGCCTGGCCAGCAGACGCCGCACCTTGGCCGCCAGGAAGGTCGAAAGCGGGAATTTGCCGCCCTCGTAGGAGGGGATCTGCGGCTCGGTCGCGGTGGATTTGCGCACCAGGGCATCGTTCTCGCGCAGGCCGACGAAGGCCAGGATCTGCCCGGCGAAAATGAAGCTGTCGCCCGGGCTCAACTGCTCGATGAACCATTCCTCGATCTCGCCCAGCACCCGGCCGCGGCCGAAGCGCACCTTCAGCATCGGCGCCTCGACGATGGTACCCACGTTCAGGCGGTATTGCTGGGCGATCCTGGGATGGGCGATGCGCCACACCCCGTCGGCCAGGCGCAGCCGGCGATAGCGTTCGTAACGCTTGAGGGCATAGCCGCCGGTCGCCACATAATCGACCACCTGGTCGAAGGTCGCCCGGTCCAGGGTCGCGTAGGGTAATGCCCGGCGTATCTCGTCGTAGAGACCGTCGGCGCTGAAGCCGCCGCCCACGGCGACGCCCAGGACATGCTGGGCCAGCACGTCGAGACTACCGACGCGCACCGGCTCGGGATCGAGCGCGCCTTCGGCGATGGCCTCCAGCGCTGCCTCGCATTCCAGCACCTCGAAGCGGTTGGCCGGCACCATCACCGCGCGACTCGACTCGTCCAGCCGGTGATTGGCCCGGCCGATGCGCTGGATCATGCGCGAGGCCCCCTTGGGCGCCCCCACCTGGATCACCAGGTCGACGGCGCCCCAGTCGATCCCCAAGTCCAGGGTCGAGGTGCAGACCACGCCCTTCAGGCGGCCCGCGACCATCGCCGCCTCGACCTTGCGGCGCTGTTCGGGTGCCAGACTGCCGTGGTGCAGGGCGATGGGCAGGGTTTTTTCGTTGAGCGACCAGAGGCCCTGGAAGATGAATTCCGCCTGGGCGCGGGTGTTGACGAAGACCAGGGCGGTCTTCGCCCCCTCGATCAGGCGCAGGATCTCGGCAAAGGCATGGCGGGCCGAATGGCCGGACCAGGGGATGTGCTCGCCGCTCTCCAGGATCTCGACCTGGGGGCTGGCCCCGGCCACGCCTTCGATGATCGTCGCAGCACCTACATGCGCCCCGCCGGTCACCCAGGCCAGCAGGCGTTTTCTGTCCGCCACCGTCGCCGACAGGCCGACCCGGGCGGCCTGGGGCGCCAGGGCCGACAGCCGCTCCAGCCCCAGGGCCAGCAGGTCGCCGCGCTTGGAGGCCCAGACCGCGTGGGCCTCGTCGATCACGATGCGCTTGAGGTCCCGGAACAGGATCGGCGCCTCGGGCACCGCCAGCAACAGGGCGACCTGTTCCGGCGTGGTCAGCAGGATGTCGGGCGGCTTCACCCGCTGGCGCTGGCGCTTGCCTGCCGGCGTATCGCCGCTACGCGTCTCGATGCCCAGCTTCAGGCCCATCTCCTCGACCGGGGTCAGCAGGTTGCGGGCGACGTCGACGTTCAAGGCCTTCAAGGGCGAGACATAGAGCGTGTGCAGGCCCTTGCCGCCGCCCGTGGCCGCAAGGTCGATCAGGCTGGGCAGGAATCCCGCCAGGGTCTTGCCGCCGCCGGTGGGCGCCACCAGCAGGCTGGACTTGCCCGCCCGGGCCGCCGCCACCATGGCCAATTGATGCGGCCGGGGCGCCCAGCCGCGCATGGCGAACCAGTCGGCGAAGACCGGCGGCAGGCTAGGGAAAGCGGCGCTGCTCCGAGGGCCATCAAGTCCACCGCGCCTCAACCGGTGCCCATCCAAAGTTTGGCACGACACCTTTCGCTGCGCCGCAGACTGCCACGGCAATCGCAGACAGAAGAAGGCAGCAATGACAAGCCATTCGACTCCCCCTGGGACCAACTTCTCAGTGTGGCGAATTTGCGCCTGGGCCGGCCCCATCTATCTCGTCGGCACGCTGGTCTCATGGGCCGCCATCGCCGGTTTCCTGCCGCCACCGCGCGAGTACTGGAATGCGGAGGAAGTCTATTCATTCTTCACCGACAACAATATGCGCATTCGGGTGGGCATGGCCCTCATCCTGGTCTTCGCGCCACTCTACTATGTCTGGAGCTCGGTGCTGTCGCGCATCATGGCGAGGGCCGAGGGCCAGGACGGCGTGCTCTCGAGCATCGAGTTGCTGGGCGGGTTCGGCACCACCCTGGTGACCTTCGGTTCCGTCGCCGGCTGGCTGAGCGCCGCCTTCGATACCGAGCTCAAGACCCCGCAGGATATCAAGACCATCACCGACTATGCCTGGTTCTGGTTCAATGCGACCGCGGCGGTGACCGTAACCCAGTTCGTGGCCGTCGGCTCTGCCTTCCTGATCGACCGGCGCGCGCAACCGCTGTTTCCCCGCTGGATGTGCTGGTTCTCCTTTGCCATGGCCGTAACCCTGGTCCTGGCACTGTTCACCCCGTTCTTTCATCAGGGGCCTTTCGCCTGGCACGGCCTGCTGACCTACTATGTCGGCCTCGGCGGCTACTTCGCCTGGATCATCTGCACCTGCTATTTCGCCTTCAAGGCCATCGCCGCGCTCGAGAAGGAGGCCCTGGCCTGAGCACGCAGCCGTTCCCTTCGGCCGAGCCCGTAGCCTACCGGCTCCCGGGGGAGCCGGGGATCTGGGTGTTCGTGCTTGTCGACCTGTGCGTCTTCGCTCTGCTGTTCCTGACCTTCGTCGTGGAGCAAGCGGCCCAGCCCGCGGTCTTCTCCCGGTCGCGGGCCATGCTCGACGCCCCGCTGGGGCTGGCCAACACGATCGTGTTGCTGACCAGTTCCTGGGCCATGGCCCTGGCGGTCCATGCCGTGCGGGAAGGCGCCCAGGTTTGGGCGTCGCGCTTCGTCGCGGTGGCGATCCTGACCGGGGTGATGTTCACCGGCATCAAATCCGCCGAATATGCAGTGAAGTTTGCAGATGGGATTTCACCCGTCACCAACGATTTCTTCATGTATTATTTCATCATCACCTTCATCCATTTCTTTCACGTCATTGCCGGCATCGCCGTTCTTTTTATCGTTCTCCTCAAGGTCAGGCGCGGCGGCTATGGCGCCGGGCGGAGCAAGGGTATCGAAACCGCCGCCACCTACTGGCACATGGTCGATCTGCTGTGGGTCATGCTTTTCCCGCTGCTCTATTTGGCGGACTGGCGATGAAAGCCATTGTCCTTGGCCCCATCACCGCGGTCTGGCTGATCCTGGTGGCGGTGACCGGCCTCTCCGGCTGGCTCTACGAGAACGAGTACGGCGTGGCCTGGGCCGCGGCGGTCATCCTGGTTTTCGCCTCCCTGAAAATCCTGCTGATCATGGCTTATTTCATGGAGCTCAAGGGTGCGCCGGCGGCCTGGCGCGTCGCGATGGGGTGCTGGCTCGCGGCCGTGACGGTGGCGGTCCTTTCCGGCGGGCTCGTTCCCGCCCTTTGACCTCAGCGCTCAAAAGCCCACATTGAGGCCATGAGCGCGCCCGAGAAACTGCTCCATCCAACCGATCGCGGCCTCTATTGCCCGGCCGGCGATTTCTACATCGACCCGCCCCGGCCGGTGGCGCGGGCGGTGATCACCCATGGCCACGGCGACCATGCCAGGCCCGGCCACGGGGCCGTGCTGGCGACCGTGGAGACCGCGGCGATCATGGTCGCACGCTATGGCGCCGAGACGATCGGCAAGGTCGAGACCCTGGCTTACGGCGAGACCCAGCAGATCGGGGCGGCCACGGTCTCGCTCCACCCGGCCGGCCATGTCCTGGGCTCGGCCCAGGTGCTGATCGAGGGGGACGGCGGGCGCATTGTCGTCTCGGGCGACTACAAGCGCCGGCCCGATCCCACCTGCGCCCCGTTCGAGCCCGTCGCCTGCGATGTCTTCGTGACCGAGGCGACCTTTGCCCTGCCGGTGTTCCGCCACCCGCCGGCCGACTCGGAGATCGCCCGCCTGCTGCACTCCGTGGCCCTGTTCCCCGAGCGCTGCCACCTGGTCGGCGCCTATGCCCTGGGCAAGGCCCAGCGGGTGATCGCCCTGCTGCGCCGGGCCGGCTGGGCTCGGCCGATCTATCTGCACGGCGCCCTGTTCGCCCTGTGCGAACTCTACGAGCGCCTGGGCGTGCCGCTGGGCCCCCTGTTGCCCCTGCCCGAGAAATCGAAGGACACCTTGAAAGGCGAGATCGTGCTGTGCCCGCCCAGCGCCCTGGCCGATCGCTGGTCACGCCGGCTGCCCGATCCCGTCACCTGCCTCGCCTCGGGCTGGATGGGGGTGCGGGCCCGGGCGCGCCAGCGCGGCGTCGAACTGCCGCTGGTGATTTCCGATCATGCCGACTGGGACGAGCTGACCGGAACCTTGAGCGAACTTCGCCCTGAGCAAGTCTGGGTCACCCACGGCCGGGAGGAAGCGCTGGTGCATTGGGCCGGGACACAGGGCATCAGCGCCCGCGCCCTGGACCTGGTCGGTTACGACGACGACGCCGAATGAACCGCTTCGCCGCCCTCCTGGACACCCTGTCCTATCAGCCGCAGCGCAATGGCAAATTGCGGCTGATCGAGGCCTATCTGCGTGAAACGCCCGATCCCGACCGCGGCTTTGCCTTGGCCGCGCTGACCGGCGACCTCGATTTTCCCCATGCCAAGGCCGGGCTGATCCGCGCCCTGGCGGCGGCGCGGACCGACCCCACCCTGTTCGCCCTGTCCTATGATTTCGTCGGCGACCTCGCCGAGACGGTGGCCCTGATCTGGCCCGCCACGGCGGACCACGGCGCGGCGCCCAGCTTGAGCGCCGTGGTCGCCGACCTGCGCAACACGCCCAAGGCCCAGGTCCCCGCCCTGGTCGCCGGCCTGCTCGACCGGCTGGATGCGACCGGGCGCTGGGCCTTGCTGAAGCTGATGACCGGTGCCCTGCGCGTCGGCGTCTCGGCCCGCCTGGCCCGGGTCGCGGTCGCCGGCTTAGGGACCATCGATGCGACGCAGATCGAGGAAGTCTGGCCCTCGCTGACCCCGCCCTACCGCGACCTGTTCGCCTGGGTCGAAGGCCGCGGGACACGGCCGGCGGCATTGGCCGCGGCGCCGTTCCGGCCGGTGATGCTGTCCCACCCGCTGGACGACGGCGACCTCGACAATCTCGACCCGGCGGAGTTCCGGGCGGAGTGGAAATGGGACGGCATCCGGGTCCAGGCGGTGGTCGACGGCGCCACCCGCCGGCTCTATTCCCGCACCGGCGAGGATGTCGGCCCGGCCTTTCCCGACCTGCTGGCGCGGCTCGACATCGACGGCGTGATCGACGGCGAATTACTGGTCCTGACGCCGGGCGGGGAGATCGCCGCCTTCGCCGAGTTGCAGCAGCGCCTGAACCGCAAGGCGCCGACGGCGGCCATGATCACAAGGCGCCCCGCCCATCTGCGCGCCTACGACCTGCTATTCGACGGGGCGGAAGATCTGCGCGCCCTGCCGTTCGACGCCCGGCGCGAACGGCTCATCGCGCGATTGGAGGGGCGCAGCGTGGGCAGCGGCATCGACATCTCGCCCCTGCTGCCTTTCACCTCGTGGGACGACCTGGCCGAGATCCGCGCGACCACCGCGGGCACCGCCGTCGAGGGTGTCATGCTGAAGCGCCGCGACAGCGCCTATCTGGCCGGTCGGCCCAAGGGCCCGTGGTGGAAGTGGAAGCGCGATCCCCACCTGGTCGATGCGGTGATGATGTATGCCCAGCGCGGCCACGGCAAACGCTCGTCCTTCTATTCCGATTTCACCTTCGGGGTGTGGCGCGACACGGACGACGTGCTGGTCCCCGTGGGCAAGGCCTATTTCGGCTTCACCGACGAGGAACTGGCCCAGCTCGACCGCTGGGTGCGTAACCACACACGCCAGCGTTTCGGCCCGGTGCGCGAGGTCGAACAGGCCCTGGTGCTGGAGATCGCTTTCGAGGGCCTGGCCCGTTCCAGCCGCCACAAGTCCGGCGTCGCCATGCGTTTCCCCCGCATCAACCGCATCCGCTGGGACAAACCCGCCGCCGAAGCCGACCGGCTGTCGGCGCTGGAGAAGCTGATACGCTGAGACCCCTCTCCGCCGCGTGCGGGGGAGAGGGAGGGGCCCGACGCAAAGCGGCGGGAGGGTGAGGTGGTCGGTGGGACAGATTGCGTTCCACGCCGACCACCCTCCTCACCCAACCCTCTCCTCCGAGGAGGAGAGGGCTTTTCTTACGCATTCACCTTGGTCGGCTCCGGCCCCAGGCCTTGCGCACGGGCGGCGGCCAGCCTGGCGCCTTCGGCGGCGGTGAAGCCGAACAGGGTTTCGGGATCCTGGGCGCGCAGTTGCAACGCCATCAATTCCATACCCTCGGCCACCACGATCTCATGGGCGCGGGCCGCGAGGCCATCGATGATGGTTCCGGCCGCCACGTCGGGGTCGATCCCGGCGTCGATATTCGCGTCCGAATGGCCGCGCGCGCTGCCGTCGGCCGACAGGGCATTGGCGGCGATGCCGGTGCGCACCGAGCCGGGCAGGATCACGCTGACGCCGATGCCATAGGCGGCCTCGACCTCGGCCCGCAGGGCATCGAAATAGCCCACGCAAGCATGCTTGGCGGCGCTGTAGCCGGTGCGCAGGGGGCGCCCACCTTGCCGGCGACCGAGCTGACGATGGCGATCTGGCCCGCCTGGCGTTCCACCATGTGCGGCAGGACGAGCTGGGTCAGGCGCACGGGGGCGAAGAAGTCCACCTCCATCAGGCGGCGATAGACTGCAAAATCGGTATCGAGCGCCAGGCTGCGCTGGCTGATGCCGGCATTGTTGATCAGCAGGTCGACCTGGCCCTTGAAGCCCAGCACCCTGGCCAGGGCGGGGGCCAACGCGTCGTAGTCGGTCGCCTCGAAGGGCACGACCAGGCTGGGGCCGGCCAGCTTGCCCGCCACCGCCTCCAGCGCGTCCTGCCGGCGGCCCGACAGGACCACCGCGGCGCCCCGGGCCGACAGGCCCTTGGCCAGCGCCTCGCCAATGCCCGATGACGCGCCGGTCACCCAGGCGACCTTGCCCTGAAAATCCATGGTTTGCTCTCCCCTTGGCCGGGCGGCAGTATGTCAGCCTGCGCCCGCGCGAGATTGTCGCCTTTGCGACAATTCAGGCAACCAGCTTTCCCACGATTTCCGCAACGGCATCCTGCCAGGGCCGCAGGGTGATGCCATAGGCCTGCGCCAGGTGGTGGGTCGCCAGGCGGGAATTGGCCGGGCGGCGGGCCGGGGTGGGATAGTCCCGGGTCTCGATCGGTGTCACCTTGGGGCGCGGCCGGCCGTGGCGCGCGGCGACGTCGAAGACATGGTTGGCCAGCTCGCACCAGGTCGCCTCGCCGGCGTTGACGCCGTGGAAGGTGCCGGTCGGGGCGTCCGGCTCCCGGGCCATGCGCAGGGCGATGGCGGCCAGGGCCTGGGCCAGGTCGGCGGCACTGGTCGGGCAACCGCGCTGGTCGGCGACCACGCGCAATTCCGGCCGGTCTGCCCCCAGCCGCAGCATGGTCTTCACGAAATTGGCCCGGTCGGGGCTGACCACCCAGGCGGTGCGGACGATGGCGTGGCGCGGGTTCACCGTGCGCACGGCCTGTTCGCCCGCTTCCTTGCTGGCGCCGTAGACGCCGATCGGGCAGACCGGGTCTTCGACCTCGTAAGGACCGGCCTTGCTGCCGTCGAAGACATAGTCGGTCGAGACATGAACCAGCGGCACGCCGGCTTTGCGGGTGGCATCGGCCAGGGCGGCGGGGGCCATGGCGTTCAGGGCGAAGGCGGCGACCACGTCGTCTTCCGCCTTGTCGACGGCGGTATAGGCGGCGGCATTGATCACCGCGGCCCAGGGCCGGGCGGCGAGGTAATCGGCGATGGCGGCGGTATCGCTGAGGTCGAGTTCGGCCCGCGTCGGCGCCTGGAGGGTGACGCCGGCCGGCCAGGCCAGGCGCTGCAGGGCGAGGCCGACCTGGCCGGCGCCCCCGGTGACCAGGATCTCCATCATGCCCGCCGGGCGAGGCCTAAGCGCTCGCCGCCATAGCGCGAGGCCTCGATGGCGCGCCACCAGGGTTCGTTCTCCAGGTACCAGGCGACGGTCGCGGCCATGCCGGTCTCGAAGCTCTCGCGCGGTTCCCAGCCCAGTTCGCGGCGGATCTTGGCGGCGTCGATGGCATAGCGCTGGTCGTGGCCCGGCCGGTCGGTGACGAAGCCGATCTGCGCGGCATGAGGCTTGCCGTCGGCGCGCGGGCGCAGCCCGTCCAGGGCGGCGCAGATCGTCTCCACCACGGTCAGGTTGGTGCGTTCGGCATTGCCGCCGACATTGTAGGTCTCGCCCACCCGGCCCTTGTCGAACACGGTGCACAGGGCGCGGACATGGTCATCGACATAGAGCCAGTCGCGGACATTGTCGCCCTTGCCGTAAACGGGCAGCTTCTCGCCCGCCAGGCCCTTGATGATCATCAGGGGGATCAGCTTCTCGGGGAACTGGTGGGGGCCGTAATTGTTCGAGCAGTTGGTGAGCACCACCGGCAGGCCGTAGGTGTGGTGCCAGGCCATCACCAGGTGGTCCGACGCGGCCTTGGAGGCCGAATAGGGCGAGCGCGGCGAATAGGGGGTTTCCTCGGTGAAGAAGCCGGTCTCGCCCAGGGAGCCGAAGACCTCGTCGGTCGAGACGTGGTGGAAGCGGAAGGCGGCCTTGCGCTCGGCATCCAGCGTCCGCCAATAGGCCAGGGTCGCCTCGAGCAGGCTGTAGGTGCCGACCACATTGGTCTCGACGAAGGCGCCGGGGCCTTCGATCGAGCGGTCGACATGGCTTTCCGCCGCCAGGTGGATGACCACGTCGGGGGCGAACTGGGCCAGCAGGCCGGCGAGCAGTGCGCGGTCGCCGATGTCGCCCTGGACGAAGCGATAGCGCGGATTGCCCTCGACGCCGTGCAGCGAGGTCAAGGTGCCGGCATAGGTCAGCTTGTCGAGGTTGAGCACCTGATCATGGGCCCGCTCGGCGATGATGTGGCGCACGAGGCCTGAGCCGATGAAGCCGGCGCCGCCGGTAACCAGGATCTTCATGCTGTCTCCAGGGCAAGGGGCACGCCGTCATAGGCGAAGGGGCTGTCGAAATCGGCCAGCAGCGGCAGGGCCGCGTCCTTGTCCGAGAGGGTGGCGCCGCCTGGCGGCAGCGGCCAGTCGATGGCGATGGTGGGATCGTTCCAGCGGATGCCGCCGTCGTTGGCCGGGGCATAGAGGCCGCTGACCTTGTAGACCACCTCGCAATCGGGCGTCAGGGTCAGGAAGGCATGGGCGAAGCCGACCGGCACGAAGAGCTGGTCGCCGTTCTCGGCCGAGAGTTCGGCGCCCACCCATTTGCCATAGGTCGGCGAGCCGCGGCGGACGTCGACGGCCACATCCAGGATGCGGCCGCGGGTGCAGCGCACCAGTTTGGCCTGGGCGTGGGGCGGGGTCTGGAAGTGCAGGCCGCGCAGGGTGCCCTGGGCGGCCGAGAAGGAATGATTGTCCTGGACGAAGCTCTCGGCGATGCCCAGCCCCGAGAACCTAGCCGCGTTGTACGTCTCGGCGAACCAGCCCCGGCTGTCGCCGAAGCGCCTTGTCTTGAGCAACAACACTTTCGACATTCATGCCCCCAAGCGTGGCCAGATGGTGGACCACTGCCGCCTCCGGGGCGACCGGTTCCTGGATCAGATCGGCGATGCTTCGCACCGCCATGGCGGCAACCGCCATCGGATCGAGCGGCAGCCCCGTTCGCGGCTCGACGTGGGTTGGATAAAGGAACAGGGCGACTGCCGTCAATTCATCAAGCGAGGGCCGCCGGAAGCGCCAGGCCACATTCACCCGGTCCTGGGTCAGGCCCCAGCCGGCATAGAAGGGAATGCCGTAAGTTACCACCGTCAGGCCGGCCAGCAGGGCATCGAAGCCGGCATCGGCGCTGATCGTGTGCACCTCGTCGACCGGCCCGCCCAGCAGCAGGGGATCGAAGCTGTGGATCACCTGCTCGCCCGGGCGCAGCGCCGCACCGCCGCCCTCGGGATCGGGACGATAGAGGATCTGTGCCGTCGGGTGCTGCGCCCGCACTGCCGCCAGCAGGGCCTCGTCGCCGGTCAGCATGGGCGAACTTTCGACCACGGTGGGGCTGTCGGCGCGCTGGCCCAGGACGACCACCCGGCGCGGCCCGGCGCTGTCGCGCCCGACGCCGTGGCGCGCCTGCCACCATTTGGCGAACAGCCGCCGCACCGCCGCCGCCTGGGAAACCAGGGGGTCGGGGATCTGGCCGCGTTCGAGCAGCGCTTCAAAGCCGCTGGGTGCCAGCGAGGTGTAATGGATCCCGATCGGATCGGCCACCAGGGCGCCGCGGCCGACCAGGCCGCCCAGCAGGGTGCCGGCCAGGCCGGGCGCCTCGTCTAGGCGCCAGATCTCGCTACCCTGGATCGCCGCCGAGGAAGCGAGCCCGGCCGGTTCGACCCGTGACCACACGGCGATGCGACCGCCCAGCTTGCGCTGCCGGGCCAGGGCACTGCGGACGCTGCAGGCAAAGTTCAAGCGCCCGTGACGCGAGCCCAGGGTGGCGGCGACCATGGCGCGGCGGGCCCGCGGCACCCCGACGACCTGGGTCTGGCCGACGAAACGGTCGTCGCGCACGCGCTGGGCGGCGATCAGCCGGGCCAGGTCGAGGGCCGAACAGGCCTGGCCGTTGCGCGGATCGACATAGGAACAGCAGTCGAGATAGGCGGCGGCCACCAGGGCCCCCAGGCTGGGCCGGGCGACCCGGCGCGGGCAGGGCCGGCGATCGTCGGTCAGGCCCCAGCCGGCATAGAACGGGGTGCCGAAGCAGGTCGTCGGGGTGCCGACGATCAGCGCCTCCAGCCCGGCCTGGCTAGTCGCGACATAGACCCGGCGGGCATGGCGGGCCAGCGAGGAGAAGCTGGCGGGCTGGTCGAAAATGCGCAGGTGCCGGCGCCGCGCGGCCTCGATCAGGTGGCCGCGGCGCAGCCCGGCGACCACGTCGGGATGGATGCGCACCACCACTTCGGCATCCGGGTTCTCGCTGATCGCGGCATCCAGCATGCGTTCGAAGGTCGCGGCGTCCGCGCCGCCGGCGGCGATCGAGGCGTCGCCTTCGGACTGGTCGACCACCAGCACCAGCGGCCGCTGTGCGCCCAGGCCGACGACCCCGACGCCAAAACCCGGCCGGCGCAGCAGCGACAGATCGCCGCCCCAGTCGCGGGCCAGATTGTATTTGCCCAGGTTGGCCTCATCCATCAGGCGGATGAGTTGCAGCGCCTCGTCCAGGCGCGGGTGGCCGGCCGCTGCGCGGGCGATCGCCAGTTCGACCGTCGAGGGCTTCGACGCATCGTAATAGACGCCGACGGGATCGATCACCAGCGACAGCGGCGGATCGGCCTTGATCCCCACCTGCCCGGCCGAGCGCAGGAAGCCGTCTTCGAGCGACAGATAGGGCACGCCGCGGCGCACCGCCTCGGTCATCGCCCGCTGGGCCGGCGGGCGATAGCCCCAGCCGGCGATCGCCGCCACCGGCGCCCGCGGGCGCCGGTCCAGATCGACCAGGGGCCCCAGGCACCAAGCAGGCAAGCAAGATGGGGAATGGCCAGAATGCCGCTGGAATAGACGCCTATCGGCCCGGACAGCGGTGCCGAGACGCCTGGTTGCGTCGTCATCACGGCAAGCCTCGAGCTGTCACGAATCATCTACGCAGCTTCCACGAGCACATCAACGATCAGAGAGTTATCTGTGCTCATTGCGATTTCCACGACGATTTCGTTTAAAGATGCGCCATCATGAGGTGAATTTAACCCCAAACTCGTAGAAGATGAACCCTAATAACTAAGCAATTATTAATCAATTTTTAGCCAAACTGCATGCACAATGCCCCGGCTGCTTCGGCGACATCGATTCCGCCTTGTCGAGCCTCGCCGTATGGTCGCAAAGTTCGTTGCCGTAGCGTTTGGTGCGGGAAGAGTCTTCGGGGAATACGCCAGTCATGCAGTCTGCGACATCAGGGCAATCGCCTGTCCCCTGGAGCGCCGGCCATTCAGTAGCAGCGTGCATCACCACTCGATGAGATACATTCCACGACAGCTCCTTCTGCGTCACCAGTTCGCGCGTTGCTGGCCGCCCGTGCCGGCCGTCGCCTATCCGCCCAAGGCACCCGCGGCGTTACTGGTGCTGGCCGAGCGGGAAACACCATCGGTTGCGTACTATTTCCAGGCACGCGCGCAATCGCCAGCGGTGGGCGAGTTGCCCGTCACCATCGTCACTGATGACAATCCTGTCGACATTCCCGACGGCTGCCTGGTGGTCCTGTGCCGCGTGATTTCCACGCTCTGGCTCGATCGGCTGATCGAACACCGGGCACGCCTTGCCGGCGTTGCCTTGTTCCTGGACGACGACATCGGTGCCTGCCTCGACGACCCCGGCCTGCCGCCTGAATATGCGCTGCGGCTGGCGCGGCAATTTGTCCGAGCGGCGCCCAAATTGGCCCAGTTGATCGATCGGGTCTGGGTTTCCACCCCGGCCCTGGCGCAGCGCCTTGCCGCCGCCCGGCCGATCGTCGTGCCGCCACGCGCCCTGGCGCCGGGCACGCCGCTGCTGACCGTGTTCTATCACGGCACGGCCGCGCACCGGGCCGAGTTCGACTTCCTGCACCCGGTGCTGGCAGCACTCCAGGCCCGGCGCGACGATCTGATGATCGAACTGATCGGCGATCTCGAGGTCAACCGGCGCTTCAGGGACCTGCCGCGCTGCCGGATCCTTCACCCGATGTCCTGGCCGGCCTATGCCGCGCACACGCAGTCGGTGCGCTATGCCATCGGCCTGGCGCCGCTGCTGCCCTCGGCGCTCAACGAGGTCCGCGCCCATACCAAGATCTTCGATATCACCCGGTGCGGCGCCGCCGGCGTCTATGCCGATCGGGCGCCCTACAGCGATGTAATCACCCATGGCACGAACGGGCTCCTCGCCGGCGACCGGGTGGAAACCTGGGTCGGGGCGATCGAAAGTCTTGCCAGCGACGCCGCTTATCGCCAATCTCTGGCTGACGGCAGCAGGAAACTTGTAGAACGCTTGGCGTTTCATACCGACTTTCCGTCGGGTGCGGGGCAGGATGGGCCGGCGGTGCCGGTGTCGAGAGTTGAGGGTGAAGGCCTATGACGTCACTTGCCAACAGGCGGCGCGGTATCGTTCTGGCCGGCGGCGCCGGTACGCGCTTGCATCCCGTGACCCGGGCCGTATCCAAGCAATTGCTCCCAGTATACGACAAGCCGATGATCTACTACCCGCTCAGCGTGCTGATGCTGGCGGGCATTCGCGAGATCCTGATCATCACCACCCCGCAGGATGCGGCCCAGTTCCGCGGCCTGCTGGGCGACGGCAGCCAGTGGGGCGTCGAGATCCAGTATGAAATCCAGCCCTC
Organism: Oleomonas cavernae; assembly: GCF_003590945.1. Lineage (NCBI taxonomy): Bacteria > Pseudomonadati > Pseudomonadota > Alphaproteobacteria > Acetobacterales > Acetobacteraceae > Oleomonas > Oleomonas cavernae. Next base: position 3,933,893 of record NZ_QYUK01000011.1, read on the forward strand.
GCCCGACGGCTTGGCCCAGGCCTTCATCATCGGCGCCGATTTCGTCGCCGGACGGCCCAGCGCCCTGGTGCTGGGCGACAATATCTTTTACGGCCACGGCCTGACCGAACAACTGGCCGCGGCCGACCGGCGGCGGGACGGCGCCACGGTCTTCGCCTACAAGGTCCATGATCCCGAACGCTTCGGCGTGGTCGAGTTCGACGCCGCCGGCCATGCTCTCTCGATCGAGGAAAAGCCGATCGCGCCGCGCTCGAGCTGGGCGGTCACCGGGCTCTACTTCTATGACGAGGCGGTGGTCGAGATCGCCCGCTCGATCAAGCCGTCGGCCCGGGGCGAGCTGGAAATCACCGCGGTGAACGCCGCCTATCTCGAGCAGGGCAAGCTCGACGTGCAGTGCATGGGGCGCGGCTTCTGCTGGTTCGACACCGGCACCCACGACGCCCTGCTCGATGCCGGCGAATTCGTCCGCGTCATCCAGAGCCGGCAGGACCTGCAGATCGCCTGCCTGGAGGAAATCGCCTGGCGCCAGGGCTGGATCGACGACGCCAAGATGGAAGTCCTCGCGGCCGGTTCGGGCAAGTCCAGCTATGGCCTCTACCTGCGCAGCCTGCTGGCGGCCGACGCCCGCCAGCCGGGGATGGTCTAGGCGGCATGGCGGCGGAATCGCGCTCGCGCAACGAACCGTTGCCGGCGGTGGCGACCATCGCCGAGCGCCTTGCCCATCATGCCCTGACCAGGGGCGAGGCCACGGCCTTTCACATCGTGGCCGGCCACCAGACGACCGACATCAGCTATGCGACGCTGCTGCGCCATGCCGCCGGCTATGCCGGGATCTTTGCCCAGGCCGGCCTCGCGCGCGGCGACCTGGTTTTCATGTGCCTGAAACACGGGGCCGATCTCTACGCCGCCTATCTGGGCGCGATGATGATGGGCGCGGTGCCGTCGTTCCTGGCCTTCCCCACCCCCAAGCAGGACCCGGTCCTCTACTGGCAGACCCACCGCACCCTGTTCCAGCAGATGGGCGGGCGCGCCGTCCTCACCTACCCTGAGAACCGCGACGACCTCGCCGCCGCCCTGCCGCCCGCCACGGCCCTGCTGATCACGCCGCCGACGCTGCCGCAGGACAGCCGTCCGCTGGCCGAGATCGCCGCCGGCCTGCCCGCGTCGTCGCCCGACGATACCGTCCTGGTGCAGTTCTCGTCGGGCACCACCGGCCTGCGCAAGGGGTGGCGCTGAGCCATGCCCTGGTGGCCCGGCAGGTCGCCAGCTATGCCAAGGTGATCGGGCCGGCGAAGGTACCCGCATCGCCTCGTGGCTGCCGCTGTACCATGACATGGGCCTGATGACGGCGTTCCTGATGCCGGTGCATTACGGCGCCACGGTGGCCTGCCTCGACGCCTTCGAATGGGTGATGAGCCCGCACCTGCTGCTCGAACTGATGGACCGCCAGCGCTGCACCCACGCCTGGCTGCCCAATTTCGCCTTCAACCATCTGGTCCGCACCAAGCTGGGCAACGAGACCTATGCCCTCGACCATGTCGCGGCCCTGATCAATTGTTCCGAGCCGTGCAAGCAGGCGACCTTCGACCTGTTCGCCGCGACCTTCGCCGGCCACGGCATCCGCGCGGAACAGCTCCAGGTCTGCTATGCCATGGCCGAGACGGTGTTCGCCGTCAGCCAGACCCCCCTGGGCCGCCGGCCGCACACGCTGTGGATCGATGCCGGGGCGGCGGCGGCCAATCGCATCGAACCCGTGGCCGAGGGCGCGGCAGGGGCGATGCCGCTGCTTTCGAACGGGCCGCCGATCGACGGCATCGTCGTGCGCATCGGCGGCGGCGAGGCGATCGGCGAGATCCAGTTGCGCGGCGATTGCGTGTTCGCGGGCTATCTCAAGGCCCCCGACGTCACGGCGCAGGCCTTCGACGACGGCTGGTACCGCACCGGTGACATCGGCAGCGTGATCGAGGGCGAGATCTACGTCATCGGCCGGCTGAAAGACATCATCATCCACCACGGCCGCAACTACCACGCCCACGACATCGAATCGGTGGCGGGCACGGTGCCGGGGGTCAAGCCGGGGCGCTGCGTCGCCCTGGGGGTCTGGGACGAGGAGGTCGGCAGCGAGGAAGTCGAGCTGGTGGCCGAGCGCGACCCCGCGGTCGCGGCCGAGGACAAGGCCTTGCGCAACGCCCTGCGGCAGGCAATCGTGCGGCGCTTCAATTTGGTCATATCCAAGGTGCATCTGGTTGAGCCAGGCTGGCTGGTGAAAACGACCAGTGGCAAGATCAGCCGCAAGGAAAATCTGGGCAAGCTGCTGCGCGATACTCATCGGGCACCGGCGCAACCGGGAAAAAAGTAGCGCAGGGGAACGGGATGAACCGCGAGGACATCAGGCGCATCGTGATCGAGACGATCGCCAGCACCTTCGATATCGAGACGGGCGATATCGCCGACACGACCATTGCCGACGAGGTGGACGGCTGGGATTCGCTGTCGCACACGGTTTTGATGATCCGCATCGGTAAGCGGCTGGGCGGCAGCGTGCCGGAATCGGTGGCGGCCCAGGCGGCCAATGTCGGTGAAATGATCGCCATGCTGGGCGATCATTTCGCGGAGAACTGAGGCAATGGCGGTTACAGAACTCGTCGGCGGACAACTGAGCGCGATCGAAGGCAAGGATGGCTGGCTGTTTCTGAAGTCGTTTGCCGCGACCGACGTCATGAGCTTTTACACGAACGAGAATTCGCCGCCCGAGGCCGCGATCAATCGCCAGGCCGACGTCATGGAGCGGCGGCATGCCTGGTTTGCCGGGCGGGGCATCCCGCTGGTCAGCCTGGTCGCCCCGACAATTGCCTGGTCTATCCCGAGACCCTGCCCGAGGGCGTGCGCATGAACGGCCACTCGCCCTTCGCGCGCCTCGCCGCCCGGCTGAGCCCGCAGGCCCGCGCCGACATCGTCTACCCGCTGCAAAGCCTGATCGACGGCAAGAGCGAGCGCGAGACCTGCCAGCGCACCGACAGCCATTGGAGCGAATGGGGCGCCTACCTCGCCTATCGCGCGCTGATCGCCCGGATTCGCCGCTATGTGCCCAATACCGGCCTGGTCGAGCCGGCGGCGATCGAATGGCGCATGCGCCACAGCTTTGGCGCGATGGGGGTGGTCATGACCCCCGAGCGGTCGGAGCAGATCGCCGTCGCCAAGCTGCTCAAGCCCCGGTCGCGCTATGTCCGCATCATCCAGACCGAGGTGCGCGACGCCTGCACCGTCGCCGAGGTGGACGACCCCAGCCTGCCCACCGCGGTCATGTTCCGCGATTCCTACGCCACGGCCATGGCCCCCTTCCTGGCCGAATCGTTCCGGCGCATCTGGCTGGTTTCCAGCCCCAATGCCGTGCTCTACGACCTGGTCGAGCGCGAAAAGCCCGATGTCGTGATCTTCGAGCGGGCGGAGCGCGCCCTGGGCTGGCCGCCGTCCGAGCCGGACTACAACGACTTCCGCTCGATCTACGGCGACCTGATGCTGGACCGGGACGCGGCGGCGGCCCAGAAGCGCAGCCGTTCGCTCCTGCGTGAGCGCAAGGTGAACGAGGCCCTGGCCGCCTCGGAGGAGGCCCTGGCGACGCCGCCGCGCGACGCCATGGCCTATTCCCGCGCCCTGATCCATCGCGCCCGGCTGTTGGAGATGCTGGGGCAATTGCCGACCGCCTTCGAATGCCTGCGCCACGCCGCAACCCTGGAACCCGGTGCCGCCCTGCCCCTGGCGGCGGCGGCGCGCCTGCGCCTGCACCAGGGCCGCAACGAAGACGCCGCGGTGCTGGCCAGGCGGGCCGCCGCTGCCGAACCCTCGGTGCCCGACTATCACGACCTGGTGGCCACCTGCCTCGAGCGCGCCGGCGACAAGGAAGGCGCCGCGGCGGCCCTGGAGGCCGAACTGGCGATCGACGGCATGCGCGTTTCGGCGCGCCTGCACCTGTGCCGCATCCGTCGCGGCCAGGGCGACATGGCAGAGGCGCGCCGCCACGCCCAGGCGGCCGTGGACATAGAGCCCAACAACCAGATCAACCTGGCGACCCTGGCCAATATCCTGGTGGCGCAGAGCGATTGGGCGGCGGGCCGCGAGGTGCTGCAGAAGGCGGTCGACCTGTACCCCGGGGTGGACTTGTTCCGGCGCTTCCTGACCCTGTGCGAAGCCCGCCTCGCCGAGGCCCGGCGGGCCGCGGCCGCTGTCCCGCCGCCAGCGCAGGGACCGGCGCAGGCGCTGCGTGCCACCGAGAAGAAGACAAAGTCAAAGGGCCGCCGCAAATGACCGACGACCTCGAAGGCGGCCAGATCACGGCATTCGAAGGCAAGCGCGGCTGGCTGTTCCTGGGGACATTCGACGGCTTCGACGCGATGTCGCTCTATACCGACGAGACGACGGTGCCCGACCGGGTATTCGCCCGCTGGGCGCGGGCCTTCGAGCGCCGGCGCCGGTGGTTCGACCAGCGCGGCATCGCCCTGGTAACCTTGATCGTACCGGAGGCCTGCCTGGTCTATGCCGACCTGCTGCCGGATGCGATACGCCTGACCCAGGCCACGCCCATGCGCCGCCTGTCCGAGCGCCTGGACAAGGCGGCCGCCACCGACGTGATCTATCCGCTGCAAGCCCTGATCGACGGCCGCGCCGAGCGCGAGACCTTCCAGCAGGTCGACAGCCACTGGACCGACTGGGGCGCCTATCTCGGCTATCGGGCCGTGATGGAAGCGGTGCGCCGGCACCTGCCCGCAGCCCGCCTGATCGAGCCCAAGGACGTGACCTGGCGCCAGCGCAAGACCTTCGGCGCGCTGGGCGCGATCATGACACCGGAGCGTTCGTGCAAGGTCCCGGTCGCCAGCCTGACCCGCCCCCGGGCGAAAGAAATCAGCGAGATGGCGACCGAACAGCGCCACAAGCTGACCACTGTGGTCAACCCGGCCGGCGGGCCGACAGCCATTGTCTTCCGCGATTCATTTGCCACCGCTATGGCGCCATTTCTGTCAGAATCCTTTGGCCGAACCATTTACGTCTCCAGCCCCAATACGATCTATTATGACCTGATCGAGCAGGTGAAGCCCGACGTGGTGATTTTCGAACGTACCGAACGGGCCCTGGCAAACCCGCCGATCGAACCGGATTTGCAGGATGCCCGCGCACATTTCGCCGATCTTGAACTGGGCAACGACAACGCCCTGTTGGCCCAGCGGCAAAGCCGCGCCTTCCTGCGCGCGGGCAAGGCCAAGGATGCCAAGGACATGTCCGACCGGGCCCTGGACCTGGCCGAGCCCAAGGCCCCGGGCCTGGGGCGGGCCCTGCTGCACCGGGCGCGGATCTTCCGGGCGCTGGGCAATGACGACGCCGCGGCCGAATGCCTGCGCCATGCCATCGCGCTGGAGCCGGATGCGGCCATGCCCGTGATGCTGGCCGGCGAGCTGGACCGGGCCAGGGGCCGGATGGAACCGGCCCTGGCCTTGCTGCGCCGCAGCACCGCGCTGGAGCCGGGCGTGCCCAAATATTGGGAAGCCCTGGGCGGCGCCCTGCTGGAGGGCGAGGATGCCGCCGGCGCCCAGGCCTGTTTCGAGCGGGCGCTGACGCTCGACCCCGACCGCATCGAGGCCCACCTGCTGATGAGCAAGGTGCGCCGCGGCCAGGGCGACCTGGCAGGTGCCAGGCGCCACGCCGAACTCGCGGTCGAGATCGATGCCAGTTCGTCCTTCACCGTCAGCAACCTGGCCAGCGTCATGATCGCCCAGGAAGACTGGGCCGCGGCGCGCGACCTGCTTGCCGCGGCGGTGCCGCGCTTCCCGCAGGCGCCGGCCTTCAAATCCTATCTCGCCTTGTGCGAGACGCGCCTGGGCGAACGGGCAAAGGCACACGCCAAAACCGGCTCTTGAGTAACCTAACGTAACCGACCACGTAATTTGTAACTGGGGGCATAAAAATGATCGGGAATGTCGACGGCGTAAACAACGACTATCTGTCAGGCTGGGTCTTCGATCCCAAGGAGCCGGCCAAGCGGCTGCAGGTCGACGTCATCTACAACGGCAAGCGCCTGATCCGGGCGACCGCCGGCTTCAACCGCCCCGAGCTGCTGAAGAACAAGATCGGCGACGGCAACCACGGCTTCTACATCGCCCTGCCCGCGATCGCCGCCCCGAAGACGCCGAGGTCGTGGTGGTCGAGGCGGAAAGCCGCATGCCGCTGGGCAAGCCGGTGACGATCCAGCGCAAGCCCGTGGTGACCGCCGGCGGCCTGAAGTCCACCGATGTCCTGGCGATGCACAAGGTGCCGCTGTTCTCGGTCGAGGGCTTCAACCTCAGCGGCCCCCTGCTCACCATCGGCGGCATGCACCTGCCGCCGGGCGGCGACCCCTTCGCCTTCAAGATCACCGGCCAGCCGGGCGTCGCCTTCACCGTCAAGCATCCGATCGTGAAGCCGGCCGTGCGCGACTGGTACTGGTACTGGCCCAACGCCGCCTGGTGCGGCTTCCAGATCGCCATCGACCTGGTCGCCACCACGGCCGTCGGCCCGGATTTCGAGTTCACCCTGGAATCGCCCGGCCTGAGCCCCGAGCGGGTGGCGCAGCAGCTCAACAAGATCTGGATCCCCAAGGACCTGAGCGTGTTCCAGAATTTCCCGACCGGCGACAAGTTGACCCGGGTGCATACCTTCGACAATATCTCGCGCGTGGGCATCGGCGGTTACACCGACTTCAAGCGCCTGACCGCGATCGCCGAATACTACGGCGCCAAGCTCAAGGATTCGGCGGTGCTGGACTGGGGCTGCGGCCATGGCCGGGTGATCCGCAACTTCCAGCAGCAGGGTACGGTGCGCGAGGCCTGGGGCGTCGACATCGACCGCGAGAACGTCGCCTGGATGCGCAAGCATCTGCCCGGCGTCAACGGCAGCCATGTGCCCCTGATGCCGCCAACCGACCTGCCCAAGAAGCATTTCGGCATGATCTATGCGATCTCGGTCATGACCCACCTCAAGCACGAGGTGCAGGAAGCCTGGCTGAAGGAACTCAAGCGTATCGCGGCGCCGGGCTGTATCGTCATGCTGACCTTCGCCGGCAAGGGCTCGGCGTCGTTCGCCTCGCGCTTCCTCAAGAAGGACTGGCTCGAGCGCTGGCAGGCCAGCGAGTTCGACGACTCGCTGCCCAGCAACGACCTGGTCGGCAAGATCGACGATCCCAGCTACTACACCAACACCAAGCAGACCCCGGACAATGTCCGGGAATTCTGGGGCAAGCACTTCGAGATCCTGGACATCCACGAATGCGCCTTCGGCTACCAGGATCTCGCGGTGATGCGCGCCAAGTAGGCGAACGAGGTATATAACTACCGTCTATGGCACTGACTGAAACCGAATCGAGCAACGCGAATGCGACCAGGCTGGAATCCGCCAGTTTGGTCTGCTTCGTCCACATACCAAAGACGGCCGGTACCACGTTCCGAAGGATTCTGAGCGATCCTTACGATGGCGCGGAAATCTTTCCCAATGACGAAGAGATACTGAACAACCGCAAAGGCTACCCTGCCTTTAAAGTATACGATGCCCTAACGCCGTCGCGACGAGCCGCACTACGCCTCGTCGCCGGACACTATCGCTTTGCTGAATTGCAGCCGCGGTTCCCTTACGCCCAATTTGTTACATTCCTGCGAGATCCGATCGACCGCACCCTTTCAGAAGTGCTGCACCTAAAGCGTCACGTCGAACGCTTTGCCTCATCGACCGAAGAAGAGATAGTTGCCACGCTTGCGCGGGGTGGTGGCCGATTTGGCTTGAACGCCATGAGCCGATATCTGGCACTGATCTACCCGTTCATCCGCAAGCCATTGAGCCGACAGGATGTTGCGGTCAGTGCGATGCGAACCATCCGCGACATGGCCGCGATTGGGATTGCTGAAAGGTTTGACGATTCAATCGCACTCATGACGCGCACTATGGGTTGGCATTTCGGCAAATCCAAGAAGCTGACGGTAACGCCGCAGAAACTGACCAAAGCGCGCCGGACCGAACTTGAGGCGATTATTCGGCCTTACCTGGGCATCGACCAGATGGTTTACGACTTCGCTTGCCAGGAATTTGCCAGGCGCCTGAAGCAGGCGGATACGCTGCCCGCCACGCCGATGAATGCCGCCGGATTCTTGAAGTCGGAAGAGGATAGCACAGCCGACGATGGCAATCGCTGGCGCAAGAAGCTGCTCCTGCCGCGGGTTGCCTCTTTGCCTTTTGGTCGACCGGGGCAGCGAAGCACTGCGACGCTAAAGGAAACCGGGCAAAGGGCGCCAGCGGAAGAAGAAGCTTCCGGTAGCAGGAATACCGGCATTGCCGTCCTGAATCCGGAGGCGATGCGCCCCGGTGAGGCGGCCGTCTATTGTGTATTGGGCCTTCCCCGTGGCGGCACGACCATGACTGCAAAGCTCCTGCAGGAAGCTGGCGTGTTTATGGGAGTGAACATGCCGGTAACCGCCGAAGATCCCGACTTCGCCAAATTGCTGAAAGAGGAAACACCGGACACTCGGAAATTTCGCGATTTGGTGGCGAAGCGCCACGCAACCTACACGAAATGGGGATTCAAGGCTCCTTACAGAAATCATTGGAGTTTGTTGTCGAGTGTCGAGAACATCCGGTTTGTTGTTGTTTTCAGAGACATGCTGTCAATCGCCAATCGAAATAAAATTTCTGTAGACGCAAATTTGCTGGCGAGTCTGCGTTCTAATATTTTCCTTCAAAAGACGATCGTAGATTTTATAGGGTCGTGCAAGAGACCTGCTCTTCTATTCTCCTATGAAAAAGCTCTTTTATCCCCTATTGATATTTCCAAGTCCCTCTTGGATTTCGTCGAAACTCCTTGCTCAGACGAGGCAATGTCCGCTTTGCTGGCGGTTATCCAGCCAGACGAGCCTAAGTATGTTGCGGCGCAGGACCCAAAGCAGCACAGCACCATCATCCACGTCGACGTTGCGCGCCGAGACAGGGTCGCAGGCTGGGCGCGACGGGCCAACGGCGCCCCTGTCTCGTTGGCGGTCGAACTCAGTGGAACGATAGTCGGCAGCGTGTGCGCCGACAGACCCCGACAGGATCTCGAAAAGACCTTTGGTGGCGGTGGCCAGTACGGCTTTGACCTCGCCATTGATACCAGCCAAGCGCCATCTTCGGGCGCGGAACTTGTCATACGCAATACGAGCGACGGGTCCATTCTCTATCGTAAGACGCTCGACTAGAGCGGCCCGTCCGCTACCGATCAGACGACCATGGTGAAGCCGAACTCGTCCGGGTTCTGGTAGAGGTGGATGTCCTCGGCGAGGAGTTCCAGCATCTCCGGCCGCGACCGCATGAATTCGGTCAACTTCGTGCTGGGCCAGCGCAACCCGTCCTGGTGGGCGAGCACCGTATCCAGGGTGATCTCCTGCGTGCCTTCGCTGGAATCGTCCTGGTAGTGGGTCTGCTTCACCCAGTCGAGCTTCGTGATCTTGGAGAAATCGGTGACGAGCTGCTTCAACTCGGCCTCGATGACGTTGATCTTCTCGCCGATGCCGCGGCCCGGTTCATCGAGCTTGACGAAGATCTTCCGGCCGTAGCCATTCATATAGTCGACCTTGTTGACCTGGCTCGCGTGGTGGGGATTGGTGTTCTTCAGGTTCACCTGCTGCATGTAACTGATGAACTCCCGAACGGTCAGCCCGGTCTCCACGGAAAATTTTCGCCCCAGGGCGATCGACAGCTCGCCCTCATTGTAGCGGGCGCGCAGCATGTGCCGCAGCGCCGATGACAGCCGGGCGACGGGGTCGCGCATGAAGCGGATGAAGGAATATTTCTGCGGGTTGGCGATCGCGTCGTTGCGGGCGCCCAGGAACACCTTCGATTTTGCGATCACATCCTGGCGGAACTCATGGGGCCAGGGGTTGTAATAGTTCGCTGCGTGCAGCAGGCCGTTCTTGACCAGGAACCAGATCAGGACATGGGTGCAAGCGGATTTTGCCGACCATGACAGGACCATCTTGCGGTCGAAATCGATCAGCGGCGGGTTGAGGCCGTTGTAGGGATCGTTCGCCACGGCCTCGGGCAACCACGCCGGGAGACGCTGCGGGACCGCCGCCGCAACCTTCTTGGTTTCAAAAACTATCTTCGCCATCTTCGTCACTCGCCAATGCTCGGACCGGCCCCCTCGCCCACGCGGTCGCCTATGCCCTTACCAGGATCTCGTGAATCAGCCGTTCGCAATACTGGCTGCCCCGGCGGTAGATTTCGACATCCTCGCGCGCGATGGCAAAGATCTTCTCCTTCATCGCCTGGGTTATCTCGAAGCCGACCTTGCGGGTATTCATCTTCGGGATCTTGCCGTTCGCCTCGGTCCCCGGCATGTAGGGGTCGGCGCGGCGGAAGTGATAACGCACCTTGAAGGCGTTGAACGACTTCTCCAGCCATTCCGAGATGAAGATGAAATCGTAATCCTCGATGGCGCGGCCGCGCAGGTGCAGGGCCTGGGCATTGTGCACGGTATCGACCTGGGCGAAGTCGACCGGGTCCATCTTGTTCTCGATCATCGCCCGGTACATCCAGTCGTTATGATTCTTCTCGCCCAGCATGTGGTTGTACTGCGAGATGATGCGGTCGACCGGATGGCGCAGGCAGCTCACGTACAGGGCATCGGGAAACACCTCGGCATACTTCTCGTAGAAGAAATGGCCGTGGATGAAATCGAACTGCCGCTCGATGAAGGGCTTGTGGCGGCGCCAATAGACCGGATCGTCCATCAGGGCGTTGGAATAGTCGTCCTTGTAATCGTACATGATACGACGGCCGGAACCGTAATCGAACAGATAACCCAAGGACGTGCCGGCCGTCTTGGGGATGTGAATCGAAATGAACATTACCGCAGTTCCCTCTCGACGCTGTCGAGAAACGCTTCCGAAAAGCTGTTCTTCCAGTCGTTGACCCAATTGCCGTTCGAGCCCGCGATGCGGGCCGGCAGATCGGCGGTCTGCCGCTGCGCGACCTTCAGGGCCGAGGTCAGGTCCTCGATCGACAGGGCGCTGGGCACGATGTTGGGCGAGATCGCCACCAGCGTGTCCTTGTCCCGGTTGTCGAAGGTGTTGGTCACCACCACCATGCCCGAGGCCGCCATTTCGAACGGCACGACGCTGGGGTGCGGCGCGTACATCAGGCTGAGCCCCAGGTCGTAGCGGCGCAGGGCGGCGCAGTAGTCGCCCAGTTCCAGCTTGGGCCGAACATGCATGGCCCGCCCGCTGCCCAAGTCGATTTCGGTATCGAGCCCCAGGGTGCCGACGCCGTCGAAGCGCCATTCCTGGCCGAAGGTGCCGGCCTCGATCGCCCGGCGCAGGGCGATGATGCCGATCTCGAACAGGTTGCGGGCGGCGTGGGCCTCGGGCCGGGCGTAGAACAGCAGGCGTTTCTCGCCGTCATGGTCGAGCTCGGCCAGGCTGGGCGTGCCGCTGACCGACAGCGTGTGCTCGAAGGCGATGGACGAGGCATCGCCGTGATCCGCCGCGTCGGCATAGACGCCGTAGCGGCGGGTCTTGAAGAACGAGCGCAGCAGGCTCGAATTGAAGATGGCGAAATGCGGCTTGAGATAGGCCGACGCGCCCAGGGCCCGCCAACTGTCGTAGGCGTGGAAGATCGGCTCGTATTCCTGGATGAAGAAGGCGAAGCGCCGCCCGGTATGCTCCGCCAGGCGGTGGGCATGGTGGGCCATCCACATGGAATAGGCCAGGAAGCGGTCGCCCGGCGTCACGTCGAGGACGCGGCTGGAGCCCGTCAGGTTGACGAACTCGGCATTGGTGAGCAGGTCCGAAATGCGCTTGTCCTTGGCGAACTGCAGGCGCGACAGATCGATGCTGAGGCGCGCGTCCTCGAGGATCAGGATACGGATCGGCCAGCCGCGCTCGCGCATCGCCACCAGGAAGTTCAAGAGCGCGATATAGCCGCCGAACATGATGTTCTTGTCCAGCGTGGGCAACAGCACGTTGAGGCGCAGATCGCCCTGGCGCGAGACCGCCACGTTGATCGGCGCGATCTTCGCCTCGAAATCATGCAGCCGCTCGACGCCCACGGGGCGGGTCAGGCCGGGATATTTCTCCTCGATCTCGCGCAGCGTGTCGGCCTTGCCGAAGCGCCCCTCGGCCCGGCCGCTCGACAGGTAGTGGAAGAAGCCGGAGGGCACGGTGCCGCGCTTCTTGGCTTCGCCGATATCGGCGTAACGAATCAGATACCAGGCCTCGTCGAACCAGGAATTGGGCGAACAGTCCTGGGCGATGCCGTCGGTCAGGTAGTGCATGAAGGGCGTGGGGATGGTCCCCTGCTCCAGCATCGCGGCGACGTCGGGGTAGGTCTTCACGTACCACTTGGGATCGAAGAAGGCGCGCACCGCCCGGGCCATGTCCGAATACATCGGATGGGCGGCGCGCCAGCGGCTGACCTCCCTGACCGGGGCCGGCCGGCGGCCTTCCTTCTTGCCGAAGTTGCTGAAGTGCTCGAAGCCGGAAAACACCCGGCCGGCCTCGATCTCCTTGTCGACATCGGGGTTGAACTGGCGGTAGCCGACCTCGTCGAAGGCCCGCGACGGCGAGAACGAGAAGGCGGCCCCCAAGGTCAGGTAGTGATTGACCGCGACATCGAGCGGCGACAACTTGTCGTCGGCCAGAACGCCGTAGTAGTCGATGTACCAGGTCGGGTCGATCTGCCGCCGCAGCTCGGCGATGAACTGCTTCGACGGCACCTCTGGGATATCATCGGCAGGCTGGGCCTCGATCACGGCTGCGCTTTCTGGCGGCGCTATTTTATCGCGAACGGCTGGGCTCACGGGCGTACTCCTCGACGCGGCGGGAAGGCCAGGGTGTAGCCATGGCCTACCAGGGACAGATTGGGACTGTAGAACGGATCGGCCGGCAGGGTATCGGCCCAGCGGTCTTTCATGTAAGCGATCTCGCTCTGGAAACGCAGCAGGGCCGGCCCCTCGGTATCGGGCCCGCGCGACGCCGACTCGGCGTGGATCAGGCAGGCGAAGGGCGTCATGATGATGCGCTGGCCGGCCTCGCGCAGCTTCAGGCAGTAGTCGACGTCGTTGAAGGCGACGGCCAGGTTTTCGGCGTCGAAGCCGCCCACCTGCCAGAACGACGACGCCTTGGTCAGCATGCAGGCGGCGGTGACCGCGCCCACCTCATGGGTTACGCACAGCCGGCCGAAATAACCCGGATGGTTGCGCACCAGGCTCTTGAAGGCATGGCCGGCGACGCCGCCCAGCCCGACCACGACCCCGGCGTGCTGGATATGGCCGTCGGGATAGAGCAGCTTGGCCCCGACCGCGCCCACGTCGGGCCGCACGCCGTGGCTGGCCATCTCGCGCAGCCAGTCGCCCTCGGTCACCTCGATGTCGTTGTTGACGAAGCACAGCAACTCGCCCGTCGCCTGGCGCGCCGCGATATTGTTGATCTCCGAGAAGTTGAACGGCCCGGGATGGCGCAGCACCCGGACCCGGTCGTCGGCCGAGACCGAAGCCAGGAAACTCAGGGTTTCGGGATCGGTCGAGGCATTGTCGACGATGATCACCTCGAAATCGGGATAGGCGGTCTTGGCCAGGATGCTTTCGACGCAGGGGCGCAACAGGGCCACGCGGTCGCGCGTCGGGATGATGATCGAGACCCGGGGCGCCGGGTCCGGCAGCGGCCAGATGATCCGGACATAGCCGGCCATGGCCAGATCGGCCTTGGCGCCGGGGATCGTCGCCGCCAGATGCTCGCGCACCGCGGCCATGCGCGCCCGCACCACCTGGTGCTGCTGCTGCTGCGAGAACGAACGGGGTTTGCGCGAGCGCCGCCAGTGATAGAGGATTTCAGGGATGTGGCGCACGGCCGAACGGTCGATCCGCCGCATCACCCGCAGCAGCAGGTCGTGATCCTGGCTGCCGTCCAGGGTCGAGCGCAGGGGCCCGGCCTCAACCAGGGTCTGGCGGTGAATCACGCACAGGTGATTCAGCATGTTCTGGCCCAGCAGGATATCGGGATCGAATTCCGGCTTGAAGAACGGGTCGTAGCGGTTGCCCAGGTCGTCGACCTTGTCCTCGTCGGAATAGATCAGGCGCACCTGCGGGTGGGCCGCGATTTCGGCCGCCACCGCGGCCAGGCTGCCGGGCGGCAGCAGGTCGTCGTGATCCATGAAGGCGACATAGTCGCCCTTGACCGCCACCATCGCCAGATTGGTCGCGGTGGAAATGCCGCCCTGGGTTTCCGACCGGATGACCCGGATGCGCGGGTCGAGGTGCGCGGCCCAGGCCATGACCCGCGCCACCGACCGCTCGGTCGAGGCATCGTCGCTCAACACCAGTTCCCAGTTCTCGTGGGTCTGGGCCAGGACCGACCGGATCGCCTCGCGCAGGAAGCGTTCGGGCGGGTTGAACACCGGCATGACGATGCTGATCAGCGGCCCGGTCTTGGCCACGGCGGCGTCGGCGGCCTGGCGCACGGGCAGGAACGGCGCGCTGCCGGCCCGATCGAACAGCGACAGCCACTCCTCGTAGCCGCGGCCCGAGCGGCGGGCATCGAAGGCGCGCATCAGGAATTTGCGGCTGCGATTGCGCCGGCGCAGCATCCGGTAGCCCAGCGCCCGCAGCACGGCGCGGCGATCGGTGCTCCAGGCCTCGACCAGCAGTTCGCTGCGCCCGACCTCGTGCAGCACCAGGTCGGTCAGGCGGAACACCGCCGGCCCGTTGGTCGGGTCGAGGCGCAGCATGTTCATGCCCGGCGGCACCAGGACGATCTCGTCCAGCACGCCATTCTCGATCGACGGCAGGCGATACTCGACCCAGCGGTTGCCTTCGCCGCTGGCAAAGGCATAGAGCATGGGATTGAGCGGCGTGCTGACCTGCTGGACCCGGAAGCGAATGCGCAGCCAGCGCGGCACCTGCTCGCGTTCGGTCAGTTGGATGAAGATCTGCGGGTCGACCCCGGTCGAGACCAGGCGGCCGTCGCTGTCGGTTTCAAGTTCGGCCTGGCGCAGGATGCGATAGGACAGCGCCGGCGCCCAGGCACGGGCCTTGCGCCGCAGAAAATCGACAAGGGTCGAGCGCGGCGGCTTGGCCGCCGTCAGCAGATCGGTGCCCGGGCTCATGCCGGGCGCTCCGTCGACCGGCCGGCGCGGCGCCGGCCCCATCTTGCCATACCGAATGCACTCCGACCCTTGGCCTGCACGCGCCTCACTCGACCTCGTGTTAAAGCGAAACCACGGCGGCCGCGGTCAGCGCGGCCTGGAACAGGATGGTGGTAATGTCCTTGGCGAACTGCAGATACTTGGTCTCCACCGTCGGCAGCACCAGGATCTCGTCGCCATTGCGAACCACTTCGCCGCCGCCGACCGTCCGGGCGCTGCCGTCGCGGCCGCGCAGGATGAAATCGGAGGTATCGGCGGTCTCGAATGGGCCGCCTGCCCGCTCAATATAATCACGAACGCGTAAACCGGGGGTAAAACTGAAGGCGCCGGGGGCCTGTACCTCGCCGCCGACGATGATCACGTCCGACTTCTCGGGGATCACCACGATGTCGCCGTCCTCCAGGCGCAGGTCGCTGAGCTTGCCGTCGTTCATGACCACCACCCGGCCGTCGGGCACCACCTTGCGCGCACGCTCGATGAAGGCGGTGACGAGCTGGGCTTCCTGGACCCGCAGGAACGCCTCCTCGGAGGTTTGCGACGGCGTCGTCAGCACGGTGCGCTCCAGCCTGGCCAGGGATTCGTCGAGCGCGTCCTTCTGGCGCGCGGCCACGCCGATGCGCCGCAGATGCACCGAGTCGAGGTCGAGCAGGGAATTGTCGACCGCAACCGCGGCCAGCAGTTCGCGCAAGGTGGCATCCCGGGGCAGGATATAGGTCTTGCGGGCATTGATATGGGCGTCCAGCGTCACCGCGATCATGTCGGTCTGCCGGTCGCTGCGGAATTCGACGATATCCCCGCTGCGCAAGGTCGCCGTGCGGAATTTCGCCACGTCCAGATAGTCGGAATAGGGCGCGCCGCTGCGCACCCCGCGCACCACCACATGGGTGGCGAAGGGATCGGGCTGGGCGAAGGTCATGAGATCGGCCCCCACCACCCTGGGCTGCTTGAATTCGAACTGATAGGCGCTGCGCACCGAGCCGATGGCCGCGACGGTGACGCCGATCGGCTCGACGAAGATCGAATCGCCTTCGTGGAACTCGAAGGTCGGCACCTCGCCCGTGGTCATGAAGGTGTAGATGTCCACGACCCCCAGCACCTGCGAGCCGCGCAGGACCCGAATCGCCCGGAAACTGCCGCGGCGCAGGTCGATGCCGCCGGCCCGATCGAGGAAATAGAACAGGCTGTCGTTCTGCGTCCCGGCATAGCGGCCAGGCCGCCGGACCGAGCCGGCCACGAAGACGCCCATCGAGCCCGGTTCCTCGACCGCCGCATAGACCTCGACGGAATCGGTATAGAGCGCGCGCACCGCGGTTTCGACCCGGGTCTGCAGCGCATCGGCGGTCAGCCCGTTCACGTTGACCGGGCCGACCGTAGGCACGAAAATATTGCCGCTGGGATCGACGGTCTGGATCTCGTCGACGGTCACGCCGCCGAACAGGCGCACGGTCACCCGGTCGCCGATGCCGATGACATAGTCGCCCGACTGCGCCCCGACGATGGGCGCGAAGGCACCGGTGAACAGGTTGCTACCGAAGGGAATCGGCGTCCGGTCGCTGGGCACCGTGCCGATCGGCGCGGTGAAGCCCTGGCGCAGCGGCGGGTCCATCATGCCGTCGGCGGCCGGCGGCGCCGCCTCTTCGGCGGCCGAAGGCGCCGGGGTGGCGGCGACCGGCGCGACCGGCCGGCGCACCGTCGGCCGGGTCTGGCTGACCACCAGCGCCCGATAGGTGCGCAGGCGCTGCACTTCGTCGCTGGTTTCGGCACCGGCCGGCCCTGCGGCCTCGAGGCCCAGCACCAGCAGCACGAGCATGGAGCCCAGCAAGGCCCGATAAGAGCGTGGCATGGCCTAAATCCCCCGATGGTCGCGGACACCGGCCACGGCCAGGGCAACGATGCCATAGGCCGTCAGCGCGACGAGCATGATGGTGAAGAAGTTGATCACGCGGTAAGGCTCGGTCGCCTGGTCGGGCAGGCGCGGCGTCACGATGCGGATCACGAAACGGTCGCGCTCCTGCGCCAGGGCGCGGGCGCGGTCGAGCAGGGAGGTCGCCGCTTTCAGCCGCTCCTCGGCATATTCGCGGTCGATCACCAGGGCTTCGTAGCTTTCCAGGGTGGCCGCCAGGTTTTCCCGCTCGCCTCCGGTTAGGGTGGCCTTGGCCGCCTCGATCTCGTTCTCGATCGAGGTGAGCCTCGCCTTCAGCCCCTTGATTTCGGGCGTCGTCTCGCGGGAGACCAGCAGCTTGGCCGCCAGTTCGGTGCGCAGTTCGGCCGCCTGCTGCTGCAGCGCGGCGATCGCTTCCAGCTTGCTGGCCCCCGTCGCCTTCGGATCGAGTTCGCCGGAGATGTCGCGGAAGCTGGTCAGCTTCAGCCGCAGCTCCTTGACCGATGCCCTGGCCTCGTTCACCGCCCGCTCGGTGTCCGCCACCGTCTCGGTGCGAATGCGCGCGCTCATGTTGTTCACGAAGGCCTCGGTCAGCTCCAGGATCGACTGCGCGATGGCCCGGGCACTCTCGGGGTCGAACGAGCGGACGTGGACGGTGATGATCGCGTCTTCCCGGCGCAGCACGACCTCGACCATGCCGCCATTGAGATACTTGCCGCGATAGAGGTCGAGGAAATCCTCGTCGCCCGACCAAGGCCACAGCCGCGTCAACGGGTCCAGCCCGCCGCTGCTATACAACTCGCGCAGGTGATGGCGCTCGTCCAGGGACCGGAGCATGTCGAACGAGCGGATGTATTCGACCACCGCGGCGGTTTCCGAAATCGACGAGGCCCCAACGATGCCGGACAGGACATTGGTCGTGGAGGCGGCGCCGTCGTTGCCGGGGCCACGCCCGCGCACGCCGAACACCGCGTCCGAAACATACAGCGGCTCGGCGATCAGGAAGCAGTAGATGCCGGCCAGCACGGCGATGACCGTGATGTAGGTGCGCAGCCTGAACAGTTTGGACAGCATCACGGCACCTGCGTCGGTTTGGCAGGCGGGGCAAGCGCGGCCGGGGAGAGAGAGCGGGCGGCATGGCGATGGGGCGCACGGCCCCGGGCACGTCGGACGGGCGGGGCGGGGCGGCCGGAGGCGCCGCCGGGGTCGTCGCCTGACCCATCATCTGGCGGTAGGCGGCAATGCCGTCGTCGACGTCGTCATAGGCGTGGATCCCGTTCTTGCTGAGGATCAGGGCGCAGTCGCAAAGCTGGCGGGCGGCGATCACATTGTGGGTGACCAGCACCAGGCTGGTATTGGCGCGACGCTCGGCCAGTGCCGCCTGGCAGCGCTGCTGGAAGCCCACGTCGCCCACCGCCAGCACCTCGTCGATCAGCAGGCATTCGAAATCGATCGCCATCGACAGGGCGAAGGCCAGCCTCGCCCGCATGCCCATCGAGTAGTTCTTCACCGGTTCCAGCAGGTCGCTGCCCAGTTCCGAGAATTCCGCCACGAAGCCGGTGATCTGGTCGGGCTCGATGCCATAGATCCGCGCGCAGAAGCGGATATTGGCCAGGCCCGACAGGCCGCCGGCGAAGAAGCCGGAAAAGCCCAGCGGCCAGGACACGGTCATGTCGCGCTCGATGACACCGCTGTCGGGATCCTCCGCGCCGGCGATCAGGCGCAGCAGGGTCGACTTGCCGGCACCGTTGGGGCCGAGCAGGGCCAGCCGCCGGCCACGCGCCAGCTCGAAGCTCAACTGGTCGATCACGGCAAACGGCCGGCCGCCCTTGCGGTAGCGCTTGGTGACGTTGATGGCGCGGATGCTCATTCCGGGGCGAACCTCCGCATCAACCGCTCGCCCGCCAGGCCCAGCATCAGCATCGCCGTGATGGTGACAGCGACGAAGGCCGGATCGGCGACCTGGCTGTCGTAGACCGAGAACCAGGCGCTGCGCATCATCTCGTTGATGTGCAGCATCGGATTCCACAGCAGGTAGGGCAGTGCGTTCGAGGGGATCTGGTCGGCGGTAAAGAACACGCCCGAGACGAAGAAACCGAAGGCCAGGACGAAGTTCAAGAGGCGCGACAAGGTCGGCAGGAAATAGTCGAGGACCGTCAGGATCAGCCCCAGGGAGGTGCCCAGCAGCCAGGCCGACCAGAACACGACGATGGCCAGCAGCGGGTCTTGCGGCAGCGTGCCCCCTCGATCACCAGGGCCAGCCCGGCCATAATGGCCAGGACCGCTGTCATGGTGGCGATCTCGACGATCGCCCGGCCCAGCACCACGTCCAGGCCCGAGACCTGGGGATACATCAACAGGGCCTGGTTGGCCGCGACTGCGCCCTGGACCCGGCGCACCGTGCCGGAAAAGGTCGACCAGGGCAGAACGCCGGTGATGAAGAAGATGAACATCGGGATGAAGTGCGGGGTGGGCGTGACGATCGCCAGGTGCACGACATAGAGGATGATGACCTGGGACGCCGGCTCGACCAGGGCGAAGACATAGCCGGTGCGCAGCGACCCGAAGCGGGTCGCCATTTCCCGCAGCATCAGCGCCCATAGAACCCGGCCCTGAACGGTCAAGACGCGGTTCATGGCTCAGCCCTGCGGCGCCGCCATGGTCACGTCCCGAATCGTCTGCCACCCGGTGGCGGACTGGCAGCCGAGATAGTAGAGGCTGCTCTTGGCGTCGGCGGCGATGACGCGGTAGCGCTTGCACGGCATCCTCAAGGCGGAGTTCCAGGCATCGACGATCTCGAGCTGGGTGCCGTCCTTCAGGGCGTAGCGGGTACCAGGCTGGCCGGCGTTCAGGCTGGCAGCGATTTCCGCCGCGGTGCTGGTGGCGGCACCGGTACTGGCGGCGGCGCCCGGACGGGCGTAGCCGTTGGGCATTTTCTGAACGCAGGCGGTTACGCCAAGCGCAAGCGCCAAAAGACCTGCCAGAGATGACAGACGCGAGCAACCTCGTTGCACTCTCAACCCCTCCCCCGAGAGCCCCGGGCGCCCCCCAGCGAGCCAGCCCTCCCGGCAAGATCCACCCAGCGAACCGGTACTGCGGGGGAGATTAGCCCCCGCAAGATCATGATGCGACCACTTGTTCGCAATCACCGCCATTTCACAGGCAATTACAGAAGTCTATTTCAATCCGGGGGATATCCAATCGAATAATGACGGGATTCCCGGCGGAAGGGCGGGCAAGAACACCAAATTTTCGTTGACTTGCCGTTCTTCGACGCGATGCAGCAGGGTCCGAGTCTCGCCGGAATCGCTTATAACCCCTTTGGTTGCAAATCCACCCGTTGCCACGTGTATCGCGGCAGTCGGCGCGCCTGTGCGCTGCTACGCCGCACCGCGGCGCAGCAGCGGCGGCGTCACAGGGCGACGGTAAAGGTCGCTTCGGTGTTGGTCTTGATCTCGTCGAGGCCGACACCGTCGGCGAGTTCGATCAGGGTCAGGCCACTACCACCAACCTTGTCGACAGCGAAGACGCCGAGATCGGTGATCACCAGGTCGACGACCTTGGCCCCGGTCAGCGGCAGGGTGCAGCGGTGCAGGAGCTTCGAGGCGCCGCCGGCGACATGCTCCATCACCACCACGACCTTGCGCACGCCGGCCACCAGGTCCATGGCGCCGCCCATGCCCTTGACCATCTTGCCCGGGATCATCCAGTTGGCGAGGTCGCCGTTCTCGGCCACCTGCATGGCGCCCAGGACCGAGAGGTCGATATGGCCGCCGCGAATCATGCCGAAGCTGTCGGCCGAGGAGAAGAAGCTCGACTGCGGCAGTTCGGTGATCGTCTGCTTGCCGGCATTGATCAGGTCGGCGTCTTCCTCGCCCTCGAAGGGGAACGGCCCCATGCCCAGCATGCCGTTCTCGCTCTGGAGCGTGACCTGCATGCCGTCGGGGATGTAGTTGGCCACCAGCGTCGGGATGCCGATGCCGAGGTTCACGTAGAAACCGTCCTGCAGTTCCTTGGCCGCGCGCGCGGCCATCTGTTCACGGGTCCAAGCCATGATCCGGTTCCTTGCCTTCAAGCCCGCTTGCGGGTGGTGCGCTGCTCGATGCGCTTTTCGTAGTTCTTTCCCTCGATGATTCGCTGGACGAAGATGCCCGGCGTGTGGATCTGGTCGGGATCGAGGCTGCCCGGCTCGACCAGGTGCTCGACCTCGGCCAGGGTGATCTTGCCGGCGCTCGCCATCATCGGGTTGAAGTTGCGCGCGGTCTTGCGGTAGACGAGGTTGCCCTCGGTATCGCCGGTATGGGCCTTGACGATCGAAAGGTCGGCCACCAGGCCGGTTTCCATGACATAGGGCTCGCCGCCGAATTCGCGGATTTCCTTGCCCTCGGCCACCAGGGTGCCGACGCCCGTCTTGGTGAAGAAGGCCGGGATGCCGGCGCCGCCGGCCCGGATCCGCTCGGCCAGGGTGCCCTGCGGGTTGAATTCGAGCTCGAGCTCGCCCGACAGGTACTGCTGGGCGAACAGCTTGTTCTCGCCGACGTAGGAGCTGATCATCTTGGCGATCGCCTTGGTCTCGAGCAGGACGCCCAGGCCGAAGCCGTCGACGCCGGCATTGTTCGAGATGAAGGTCAGGCCCTTGACCCCGGCCAGGCGGATGCCGGCGATCAGGTTTTCGGGAATGCCGCACAGGCCGAAGCCGCCGGCCATGATGACCATGTCGTCGCGCAACAGCCCCGCCAGGGCGGTCACCGCGTCGGGATAGACCTTTTTGCTCATATTTCGGCTTTCCGTTTTCGCCAGGTTCTGAAGCGTCCGACCCCGTTGGCCCTGCGCAAGATGGCCATGCCGGATGCCTGATTACGCCCTCATACTCCTCGGGCGACAGCATGTCGCGCTGCGGGAGATAATGCAACGCAGCAAGCGACCCGTATTGCCGCTCTGCGCACGCCGGCTGCCTGCCGGTCTCGAAGCAATTGCAGCCCGCGTTTTGGCTGCTAAGGTGCGCCCCGACCATCCCCTCAGGCGGGGACGGACCCCGTTCATCCTCGGAGACCCCTTATGGCCAAGTCCCCCATCCGCGTAGCAGTGACCGGCGCCGCCGGCCAGATCGCCTACTCGCTTTTGTTCCGCATCGCAAACGGCGACCTGCTGGGCAAGGACCAGCCGATCATCCTGCAACTCCTGGAAATCACCCCAGCGCTGCAGGCGGTGACCGGCGTGGTGATGGAAATCGACGATTGCGCCTTCCCGCTGCTGGCCGGCGTGGTCATCACCGACGACCCGGAAGTGGCCTTCAAGGACGCCGAAATCGCGATCCTGGTGGGTGCCCGCCCGCGCAGCAAGGGCATGGAGCGCGCCGACCTGCTCAGCGCCAACGCCGCCATCTTCAAGGTCCAGGGTGCCGCCCTGAACAAGGTGGCCAGCCGCGACGTCAAGGTCCTGGTGGTCGGCAACCCGGCCAATACCAATGCCTATATCGCCATGAAGTCGGCGCCCGACCTGCCGGCCGAGAACTTCACCGCCATGCTGCGCCTGGACCACAACCGCGCCCTGTCCCAGCTCGCCGCCAAGGCCGGCGTGCCGGTTGCCTCGCTCGAGAAGCTGGCCGTGTGGGGCAACCACTCCCCCACTATGTACCCGGACTACCGCGCCACCACCACCGACGGCGCCTCGGTCAAGGCCAAGATCAACGACGAGACCTGGAACCGCGAGACCTTCCTGCCCACGGTCGGCAAGCGCGGTGCGGCGATCATCGAGGCCCGCGGCCTCTCCTCGGCGGCTTCCGCCGCCAATGCGGCGATCGACCATGTCCGTGACTGGGTGCTGGGCACCGACGGCGGCTGGGTCTCGATGGGCGTGCCCTCGGACGGCGACCATGGCGTGCCGGAAGGCATCATCTTCGGCGTGCCGGTGACCTGTGCCGGTGGCAAGTACACCCGGGTCAAGGGCATCGAGATGGACGACTTCTCGAAGGAGCGCCTGAAGATCACCCTGGACGAGCTGATCGGCGAGCGCGACGGCGTCGCCGAACTGCTGAAGTAAGCACCGCTCAAAAGCCCTCTCCTCCGAGGAGGAGAGGGTTGGGTGAGGAGGGTGGTCGACGTAAGGCGCGTTCTCGCCCCGCGACCACCTCACCCTCCCCGTCGCTCACGCGCCGGGTCCCCTCCCTCTCCCCGCAAGCGGCGGAGAGGGCTTTTCACCTACAGCGGCAGGGCGTCGAACGAGTCCGCCCGGGCCATGCGCCAGTTCTCAGCATAGAACTCGGCCACCTCGCCGCCGCCGACCAGGGCGCCCGGCTTCATGAAATAGTGCAGCTTGGAAAACAGCCGGGTCTCGGTCGCGCTGATGCGCCGGACCAAGTGATGCGGGCCCAAGCGCGAGGGATGGTCGACACCCGCCGCCGCCAGCATCTCGGCCAAAGCGTGCAGGGTATTGCGCTGGTAATTGTAGACCCGCTCCGCCTTGTCGGGCACCACCAGGGCACGCTGGCGCAGGTTGTCCTGGGTCGCGACACCGGTCGGGCATTTGTTGGTGTGACAGCTTTGCGACTGGATGCAGCCCAGGGCGAACATGAAGCCACGGGCGGCGTTCACCCAGTCGGCCCCCAGCGCCAGGATGCGGGCGATGTCGAAGGCGCTGATCACCTTGCCGCTGGCGCCCAGGCGGATCTTGTCGCGCAGGCCGGCGCCGGTCAGCGTGTTGTGGACGAACAGCAGGCCTTCGCGCAGGGGCACGCCCATGTGATCGGTGAACTCCACCGGTGCCGCGCCGGTGCCGCCTTCCTTGCCGTCGACGACGATGAAATCCGGCAGGTTACCGGTTTCCAGCATCGCCTTGACGATCCCCATGAACTCCCAGGGGTGCCCCAGGCACAGCTTGAACCCCACCGGCTTGCCGCCCGACAATTCGCGCAGGCGGGCGATGAACTGCATCATCTCGACCGGGGTCGAAAAGGCGCCGTGGCCGGAGGGCGAAATGCAGTCTTTTCCCATGGGCACGCCACGGGTCGCCGCGATCTCGGGCGTGATCTTGCGGGCCGGCAGAATGCCGCCGTGGCCGGGCTTGGCGCCCTGGCTCATCTTGATCTCGATCATCTTGATCTGCGGCTCGGCCGCGACCGCGGCGAACTTGCCCGGATCGAAACGGCCATCCTGCGTCCGGCAGCCGAAATAGCCGCTGCCCAGCTCCCAGACCAGGTCGCCGCCCATCTCGCGGTGATGGGGGCTGACGCTGCCCTCGCCCGTGTCGTGATAGAAATTGCCGAGCTTCGCCCCTTGTTCAGTGCCCGGATGGCATTGG
Source organism: Oleomonas cavernae (assembly GCF_003590945.1). NCBI lineage: Bacteria > Pseudomonadati > Pseudomonadota > Alphaproteobacteria > Acetobacterales > Acetobacteraceae > Oleomonas > Oleomonas cavernae. The sequence continues at coordinate 3,958,260 of NZ_QYUK01000011.1, forward strand.
CGCTGAGCGAACCAAAGCTCATGGCCGAGATGTTCATGATCGAGGCGGAATAGGGCTGCGTGCACTGCGGCCCGCCGATGCGCACGCGAAAGGTCTTGGGGTCGGGCACGGGCACCGGCCGGGTGGAATGGCCGATGAATTCGTAGCCGCTCTCATAGACTTCGACCAGCGTGCCGAAGGGCTTGTCCCCGCCCACGTTCTTGGCCCGGCGATAGACCAGCGCCCGCTGGTCGCGCGAGAAGGGCACCCGCTCGCGGTCGCTTTCCAGCAGGTACTGGCGGATCTCGGGGCGGATCCCCTCGACCAGGTAGCGGATATTGCCGATGACGGGATAGTTGCGCAGCACCGCGTGGCGCGTCTGGGTCAGGTTGTAGAGGCCCAGCAGGGTCAGCAGGCCGGCCGCCAGGGTCAGGGGCCACAGCCAGGCGGCCGCGCCCACGAAGGGCAGCGAGCCCAAGGTGAACAGCATGCAGGCCGCAAACACGGCATAACGGCTCAAGAGTGACAGATGCATGCCTTCGCTCCCCTAGGCTATCGCTGGCGGGTGACCATACGCCGTATAATGGTCATTAGCATTGCGGCGCGCGGGCCGAGACGAGCGGGCAGCGCCGCCGCCCGAACCTTCAAGAGGAGGCGGACATGGAAGCGCACAAGGTGGTCTCCCGCGAGGCATGGCTGGCCGCACGCAAGGTGCACCTGGCCAATGAAAAGGCCCTGACCCGGGCGCGCGACGCACTGGCCCGGGAGCGGCGGGACCTGCCCTGGGTCAAGGTCGACAAGATCTATACGTTCGACGGCCCTGGCGGCCGGGAAACCCTGGCCGAGCTGTTCGCCGGGCGCAGCCAGTTGATCGTCCTGCACTTCATGTTCGGGCCGGGCTGGAAGGAGGGTTGTGTCGGCTGCTCCTTCGGGCCGACCATATCGACGGCACCCTGGTGCATCTGGAGCATCACGACGTCAGCTTCGTCGCGGTCTCCCACGCGCCCCTGGCCGAGATCGAGGCCTTCCAGCAGCGCATGGGCTGGCGCTTCAAGTGGGTCTCGTCCTATTTGAGCGACTTCAACTACGACTACCACGTCTCCTTCACCCAGGATCAGCTCGCCGGCGGCACCGCCCTCTACAATTACGAGCAGCGCCCGGTGGACAGCGAGGAAATGCCCGGCACCAGCGTCTTCGCCCGCAATGCGGCGGGCGAGATCTTCCACACCTATTCGGCCTATGGCCGGGGCGACGAGACGATCCTGGGCACCTACATGTTACTCGACATGACACCCAAGGGCCGCAACGAGACCGGCCCGGCCTTCAACCTCTCCGACTGGGTGAAACACCACGACCGCTATGACGAGGCAGCGAAGGCGAGCTGCTGCGAGTAGATCAGTTCTGCGACAAGCGGAAACATCGATGCGTCATCCCCGCGAAGGCGGGGATCCACCGCGGGGGCGCACTGGAGCGGTCCCCGCTTGTCACAGCCGTGGATCCCCGCCGCGGCGAACGCCGCGCGCACCCGCCCGTCGTAGCTGTCGGCCAGATCGCGCAGGGCGGCCGCGCCGTCGCCGGCGAAGGAGGGGCCGTGCATCAGGGCCAGGGTGCGCGGGGCAAGGGCCGCCAGCCGGCGGATCGTCGGGCCCATGCTGGGATGCAGGCTGGAAGGCCCGCCCGCATCCTCAGCCGAGATCGCCGGGCCGACGATGTCGCCTTCGATGAGGGCGGGTGCGTCGCCGAATTGCGCAAAGAGGTCGCCGCACAGCAGGGTACCCGTCGTCTCCTCATAAAGGAGGCCCGCCTCCCAGCCGTGCGGGATGTGCGGCGTGTCGAGGTAGCGGATGCGCTTGCCGCCCAGGTCGATGACCTCGCCGTCGCTCAAAGCCCGGGGCGCGCGGTCGGCCGTGTCGTTCAGCGAGACCATGCAGGCGGTCTGGCCGTGGGCCACCTCGGCCTGCGGGGCGGCGGCAAGCCATTCGTTCATGGCACCGCACTCGTCGGCCTCGTAATGGCCGAAGGTGATCCAGCGCAGCCGTTCCGGCGCCATCAGGCGACCGACCGCCGCCCGCACCGACGGAAACATCCGGCGCAGCCCGGTGTGGAACAGCAGCGGCTCGTCCCCCAGCACCAGGAACTGGTTGAAGGTGAAGCCGATCGGCGAGATGCCGTCCACGAAGGTCGAGAGCCGGTAGATGCCGTCGGCGATCTCGTTGGTCCTGGTTTCCATGCTGGCCTCCATGCGGGCACGGTCGACAGCCGGCCATATTTCATGATACAGTAGCGTGTATCGAAAAAGCGGATCAATGTCAATATTGGTCGCACACCACTGTGTATCGAAAGAAGCATGACACGCAGCTACACGCTGAAACGCCGGGCCGAGCAGCAGGCCCAAACCCGGCGGCGCATCATCGAAGCCGCCGTCGACCTCCACGGTACCATCGGCCCCGCGCGAACAACTGTCAGCATGGTGGCGGAGCGCGCGGGCGTGCAGCGGCATACATTCTACGCCCACTTCCCCGACGAGCGGAGCCTGCTGATGGCCTGTTCGGGCTTGGCCATGGCACGCGACCCGCTGCCTGACGCCGAACCGTGGCGGGCCGTCGGTGACCAGGGGGAGCGGCTGCGTACCGGGCTTGGCGCGGTCTACGGCTGGTATGCGCGCAATGCCGGCCTTGCCGCCTGCGTGCTGCGTGATGCCGAGCATCACGCCCTGGTGCGCGAGGTGAACGACTTGCGCATGGGACCGTCGATCGCCGCCTATCACGTGGTGTTTGGCGAAGGGCTGAACGAGGCACAGAAGGCGCTGCTGCCGCTGGCGCTGAGCTTCTTCACGTGGCGCACGCTGGTGCAGGAAAGCGGGCTTGAGCAGGACACGGCCATCTCCCTGATGGTCGGGGCCATCACCGCGACCGCTAAAGATACTGCCACCGCCCCCTTCATCCTTTGACGGCTTCAAAAGGGCATGGAAGAGAGAATCATATTTCTCTTAAACTTTGAAAAAACAGCTTTAGGAGCTGTAAATGGCAAAAACTAATATTGCGGGAAATGGTATAATGAAAAAGCTCGCGACGAAATCGCCAAAAAAATGCATCTTCTGCAACGTAAACAATGCTGGAACAAAAGAGCATTTTTACTCAGACTGGATGTCAAAGTTATTTGAGAAGAATGAGAATCCTTATAATTACTCAAGGAAAGCGGTTATAAATCCCGACCATACAGTAGTCAGTGACGAGACAACGCGCAAGCAAGGCCATCTTTATAGAAAACGATTTCGAATTGTATGCGGCAAATGCAATGGCGGTTGGATGAAGAAATTTGAGGATGATGCCATTCCATTTCTTTCAAAATTGATACTGGGCGAATCGATCATTATTAATAAAGAGCAGATGGCGATTATCGCGCGCTGGGCCACACTAAAAACCATTGTGTCTGAGCATGATGCTGGATCTGACCCAATAACTCCACTAGGAGATCGCATTGCTCTAATGGAAAGTGGTGAAATACCGAAATACTATCAGATATACTTGGCCAACCATATTCATCCAGAACAAGTGAAATTTGCCCGGCATTCTCATTTTTTTCATTTAGAGCGTTTTAAAAAATATGGCCCATACCCAAGGATAGAGGATGTATCCGCCGACGACTTAGTCACCCCCGCCATGCAGGGCAACCCTGCACCAAATATGCAGCAAGCGACCTGGCTTCTCGGGAAAGTGCTGCTGCACGTTAACGTAGTCCTAGACCACCCGTGGTTTATAGAGAAAACCCTGCTTTATGTTGAGGGGCTTTATAACTCCGCATGTATCTGGCCCTTATCCCCTCCCCCTCTCACTTGGCCGCGCCTTCCCTGCCTTGATCGCGACGACGTTGAGCAGCTCATGCGAGGCCTAGCCTTTAGTACCCCAGGTCCTTTTCTGGCTTGGAAGATAGAAGGCGGAAAGCCGTTTTGGTAAGAAGTCCGCCTAACGGACTTGGCGGTCCATATGAACAGCACTCATTCATTCCAAGAGCTTCTCGCAACTATCTTCGCAGCAACATTCCCATCAGACGATGACCCGTGAGAGTCAGCGACAAGCCACTTTATCGTGACGCTAGCCCGATGCTCCTAAGCGGGAGGCAACACGGCCCTGCGCCCAACACGGTTGACAGTGGGTCACGCGTCTGCAATGCAACGCCCGCGCCGGCCCCTCCCCGGCGCGAAAGCCGCTCATTCAAGCCGCAGGCGTATCCGATGACCGTGACCCCGACCGCCACCGCCCGCAACTTAGGCCCGCGCGATCTCGCGAACGCCATCCGGGCGCTTGCCATGGATGCGGTCGAGCAGGCGAAATCGGGCCATCCCGGCATGCCCATGGGCATGGCCGACGCGGCAACGGCCCTGTTCACCGAGCATCTGCGCTACGACCCCCAGAACCCGTCCTGGCCCGACCGCGACCGCTTCGTGCTGTCGGCCGGCCACGGTTCGATGCTGATCTACGCGCTGCTGTACCTGACCGGCTATCCCGATATCGATATCGAGCAGATCAAGCGCTTCCGGCAGCTGGGCAGCCGCACCGCCGGCCACCCGGAATACGGCCACGCCGCCGGCATCGAGACCACCACCGGGCCGCTGGGCCAGGGCATTGCCAATGCCGTCGGCATGGCCATGGCGGAGGCCCACCTGCGCGCCCGCTTCGGTGCCGAGTTGACCGACCACCACACCTATGTCATCGCCGGCGACGGCTGCCTGATGGAAGGCATCTCCCAGGAGGCGATCTCGCTGGCCGGGCACCTGAAGCTGAACAGGCTGATCGTGCTGTGGGACGACAACAAGATCACCATCGACGGCGCCACCTCGCTCTCGACCTCGGAAGACATGGCGGGCCGCTTCGTGGCCGCCGGCTGGGCCGTCGATGCGGTCGACGGCCACGACGACGCCGCCGTCTCGGCCGCCCTCGCCCGGGCCAAGAAGACCGCCGACCGGCCGACCCTGATCGCCTGCCGCACCACCATCGGCTTCGGCGCGCCGACCAAGGCCGGCACCCATGGCAGCCACGGCGCGCCCCTGGGTGCTGAAGAGATCAAGGGTGCCCGCGCCGCCCTGAACTGGCCCTACGGCCCGTTCGAGATCCCCGCCGACATCCTGGCCGCCTGGCGCGACGCGGCCAAGGTCCGCGCCGCCGGCGCCGCCGACTGGGCCGGGCGCCTGGCCGCCGCCCCGGCGGATGTCCGCAGCGCCTTCGAGGCCGCCTTCGCCGGCGACGTGCCCGCCGCCCTGGCCGCCGAGATCAATGCCCTGAAGGCCAAGACCAGCGCCGAGGCCCCCTCGGTCGCCACCCGCAAGTCGTCGGAAGTGGCGCTCGAGGTCGTCAACAAGGTGGTGCCGACCACCATCGGCGGCTCGGCCGACCTGACCGGCTCGAACAACACCCTGACCAAGGGCCTGGGCGCCTTCAGGCCGGGGTCCTACGACGGCCGCTATGTCTACTGGGGCATTCGCGAGCACGGCATGGCCGCGGCCATGAACGGCATGGCGCTGCACGGCGGCGTCATCCCCTACAGCGGCACCTTCCTGGCCTTTGCCGACTATTGCCGGCCCTCGATCCGCCTGGCCGCCCTGATGGGCGTGCGCTCGATCTTCGTCATGACCCATGACTCGATCGGTCTGGGCGAAGACGGCCCGACCCACCAGCCGGTCGAGCACATCGCCTCGCTGCGCGCCATTCCCAACCTGCTGGTGTTCCGGCCGGCCGACACGGTCGAGACCGCCGAGGCCTGGGCCGCAGCCCTCGACGCCAAGGCCCAGCCCTCGCTGCTGGCCCTGTCGCGCCAGAACCTGCCGACCCTGCGCACCAGCCACACCGACGAGAACCTGGTCGCCAAGGGCGGCTACGAGCTTCTGCCTGCGCAAGGGGGCCCCGCCGACGTGACCCTGTTCGGCACCGGCTCGGAACTGATGCTGGCGGTTGCGGCGCGCGACATGTTGGCGCAGGACGGCATCCGCGCGCGAGTGGTTTCACTGCCCTGTTTCGAGCTGTTCGCCAGGCAATCCGCGGCTTATCGGGCCTCGGTACTGGGTACCGCGCCGCGCGTCGGGGTTGAGGCAGGCATTGCCCAGGGCTGGGAACCCATCCTGGGGGTACCGACTTCCTTCGTGGGCATGACAGGCTTTGGCGCGTCCGCGCCGGCGCCGGATCTCTACAGGCATTTCGGCATCACGGCCGAGGGGGTAGCCGCCGCGGCCAAAGCCGCGATCGGTAATTGAGGACGGATCAGGAGGATCAAATGGCAGTTCGTGTAGCGATCAACGGTTTCGGCCGCATCGGGCGCAATGTGTTGCGCGCGATCGCAGAGTCGGGCCGCAAGGACATCGAAGTGGTGGCGATCAACGACCTCGCTCCGGTCGAGACCAATGCCCACCTGCTGCGCTTCGATTCGATCCATGGTCGTTTCCCCGGTCAGGTCGCGGTCGAGGGCGATTTCATCATCGTCAACGGCAGCAAGATCAAGGTCACTGCGATCCGCAATCCGGCCGAACTGCCCCACAAGGATCTCGGCGTCGAGATCGCCATGGAATGCACCGGCATCTTCACGGCCAAGGACAAGGCCTCGGCCCACCTGACCGCCGGCGCCAAGCGCGTCCTGGTCTCGGCCCCGGCCGACGGTGCCGACCTGACCGTGGTTTACGGCGTCAACCATGACCAGTTGAAGGACGAGCACGTCGTCGTCTCCAACGCGTCGTGCACCACCAATTGCCTGGCGCCGGTGGCCAAGGTCCTGAACGATGCCATCGGCATCGACAAGGGCTTCATGACCACGATCCATTCCTACACCAACGACCAGCCCTCGCTGGACCAGGTGCACAAGGACCTGTACCGCGCCCGCGCCGCCGCCCTCTCCATGATCCCGACCTCGACCGGCGCCGCCAAGGCCGTCGGCCTGGTGCTGCCCGAACTGAAGGGCAAGCTGGACGGTGTTTCGGTCCGCGTGCCGACCCCCAATGTCTCGGTCGTGGACCTGAAGTTCGTCGCCAAGCGCGCGACCACGGTCGAGGAAGTGAACAACGCCATCAAGCGGGCGGCCGACCAGGAGCTGAAGGGCGTGCTGGCCTACACCGACCAGCCCAATGTCTCGATCGACTTCAACCATGATCCGGCGTCGAGCACCTTCGCCCTGGACCAGACCAAGGTGATGGACGGCACGCTGGTGCGCATCCTGACCTGGTACGATAATGAATGGGGCTTCTCCAACCGCATGAGCGACACCGCCGTCGCCATGGCCAAGCTCGGTTGAGGTTGCCCTGATGACCGCGCTTCCCGCTCGCGCTGACAAACCTGCCGGCTCCGCGGGGAGCCGGTTCTTAGGCATCGACGACCTCGGCGACCTGCACGGCCGCCGGGTCCTGGTCCGGGTCGACCTGAACGCGCCGACCGTCAACGGCGTCGTCACCGACTTCACCCGCCTGGAAGCCAACGCCCTGACCCTGAACGCCCTGATCGCCAAGGGCGCCAAGGTCATCGTGCTGTCGCACTTCGGCCGGCCCAAGGGCCGCGACGAAAGCCAGACCCTGCGCCATGTGGCGGGCGCCCTGTCGGGCGTGCTGAAGCATCCCGTGTGGTTCGCCGCCGACTGCATCGGCCCGGTCGCTGAAAAGGCGGTCGACGCGCTGAAGCCGGGTGAGGTGGTGGTGCTGGAAAACACCCGCTTCTACCCGGAAGAGGAAAAGAACGATCCCGCCTTCACCGCCAAACTGGCGGCCCTGGGCGAGTTCTACATCAACGACGCCTTCTCCTGCGCCCACCGCGCCCATGCCTCGACCGCCGGCCTCGCCAGGCTGCTGCCCCATGCCGCCGGCATCTCGATGAAGGCGGAACTGGACGCGCTGGAAGCAGCGCTGGGCAAGCCGCAGCACCCGGTGGTCGCCGTGGTCGGCGGTGCCAAGGTCTCGAGCAAGCTCGACGTCATCGGCAACCTGGTGGGCAAGGTCGACACCCTGGTGATTGGCGGCGGCATGGCCAACACCTTCCTGTTCGCGCAGGGTGTGGGCGTCGGCAAGAGCCTGGCCGAGCGGGATCTGGCCGAAACCGCGCGCGAGATCGTCGCCAAGGCCAAGGCCGCCGGCACCACGATCCTGCTGCCCGTCGACGGCGTGGTGGCGCGCGAGTTCAAGGCCAATGCGGCCAACGAGACCGTGGCCATCGACGCGATCCCCGAGGATGCCATGATGCTGGACGTCGGGCCCAGGTCGGTCGAGGCGGTGGCCAAGACCCTGGCCGCGGCCAAGACCGTGGTCTGGAACGGCCCCTTCGGCGCCTTCGAGATCGAGCCCTTCGACCGCGGCACGGTCGCCGCGGCGCGCGAAGTGGCACGGCTCACCAAGGCCGGCAAGCTGTTGTCGGTCGCCGGCGGTGGCGACACGGTCTCCGCCCTCAATCATGCCGGCGTGGCGGGCGATTTCTCCTTCGTCTCGACCGCGGGCGGCGCCTTCCTCGAATGGATGGAAGGCAAGGTCCTGCCGGGCGTCGAGGCCCTGGCGAAGTGAGTGGGGCGGAGAGCCGGCCGATCGTCCGCTTCTCCGACCTAGACGATGCGCGGGCGGCGCTGGCGGCAATCCCGCCGGGCCGCCCGTTTTTTCTGGTGAGCGCAAAGGACGCCGCCGGCCGCCTGGGCGCCCGCTACCTGCTGGAAGTGGCGCGGCGGGTGCTTGAAGAAACCTCGTCATCCCGGCCGCAGAGCCGGGATCTTTCGACCCGTGTTCCCGGTGCTTCCCCGTCACGAGATCCCGGCTCTGCGGCCGGGATGACGCCTGACGCGATAATCGCCATCGATTGCGGCGCGGATGTCGCCGCGGCACTGGACGCGATTGAGGCCGGCGCCCCGGCGATCGTCATCGCGCCCCACCCGGCGCTCCAGGGCCTGGCCGCGGCCCGCGGCATCTTGGCGCTGCCTGAACAGGCCCTGGGAACCGAAATCGCCCCAAAGCCTTGATGCCGTGACGCGGTGCGGCATGGACGAGGCCGCGCCACCTTGCTAAAAACCCCGCCATTCGTCTCGCAAAACACTGACCGATCGAGGACAAGATGAAGAGCACCAAGAAGGTGAAGGAAATCCTTTCGTGGTACGAAAGTGATAATCCCGGCACCAAGGCCAACCTCGCCCGCATCCTCAGCGCGGGGCGCCTGGGCGGCACCGGCAAGCTCATCATCCTGCCCGTCGACCAGGGCTTCGAGCACGGCCCGGCGCGCAGCTTCGCGCCCAACCCCGCCGCCTACGACCCGCATTACCATTTCCAGATCGCCGTCGATGCCGGCCTTTCCGCCTATGCCTCGGTGCTGGGCATGATCGAGGCGGGCGCCGACAGCTTCGCCGGCCAGATCCCGCTGATCCTCAAGGTCAATTCCTCGAACTCGCTGTCGCGCGCCAAGGAAGCCCCCGACCAGGCGGTGACCGCCACGGTGCATGACGCCCTGCGCCTGGGCTGCTCGGCCATCGGCTTCACCATGTATCCCGGCTCGGACCAGATGTTCGAGCAGATGGAAGAGCTGCGCGAGCTGACCGCCGAAGCCAAGTCGGTGGGCTTGGCCGTGGTGGTCTGGTCCTACCCGCGCGGCGGCGACCTGAGCAAGAACGGCGAGCTGTCGATCGACGTCGGCGCCTATGCCGCGCACATGGCGGCCCTGACCGGCGCCCACATCATCAAGGTGAAGCTGGCGACCGACTTCATCGAGCAGGGCGAGGCCAAGAAGGTCTACGACAAGTATCCGATCGACCTCTCCACCCAGGCCGCACGCGTGAAGCACGTCACCCAGGCCTGCTTTGCCGGCCGCCGCATCGTCGTGTTCTCGGGCGGCGCCGCCAAGTCGGAAGATTCGGTCTATGACGATGCCCGTGCCATTCGCGACGGCGGCGGCAACGGCTCCATCATCGGCCGCAACACCTTCCAGCGCTCGCGCGAAGATGCGCTCGCCATGCTGGACAAGCTGGTCCGCATCTACAAGGGCCAGGAGTAAGCGCGCGTGGCAGGCCGTAGTGAAGACGTCGCCCCGGCCTGCCGGCTCTATCTGATCACGCCGCCCGCTTTCGAGCTGATCGCCTTCACGCAGACGCTGAAGGCGGCACTCGGCGCGGGCGACGTCGCCTGTATCCAGTTGCGTCTCAAGGACGCCGACGATGACACGGTGCTGCGCGCGGGCGAGGCCCTGCTGCCGCTGGCCCAGGACGCCGGCGCCGCCTTCCTGGTCAATGACCGGCCGGATCTCGCGCTGAAGCTTGGGGCCGACGGTGCCCATGTCGGCCAGGAAGACATGCCCTACAAGGACGCACGCAAGCTGCTGGGGCCTGACCGCATCATTGGTGTCACCTGTCACGACAGCCGGCATATGGCCATGGAAGCGGGTGAGGCCGGGGCCGACTACGTCGCCTTCGGCGCCTTCTTCCCGACCGCCACCAAGGAGGCCAAGACCCAGGCCTCGCTCGACCTCGTCGCCTGGTGGGCCGAGGTCATGACCGTGCCCCAGGTCGCGATCGGCGGCATCACGGTCGACAATTGCCGCCCCCTGGTCGCAGCCGGCCCCGACTTCCTGGCCGTCTGCGCCGGGGTGTGGAACCACCCCGACGGCCCTGCCGCCGCGGTCAAGGCGTTCGAGCGGATCTTCACCAACTCATAGGGCGGCTTTAGCCGGGCCTGCCTATCTTCCGGGGACCGTCTGGTTCTCGAATGGTGACTGTCATGCCCGGTACGATGCCGCACCAAGTGGTCGACACCGAAGCCTTCTATGTCCTGCCGGTCAGCGGCCGTGTGGGCGAGATCCTGGGCCATTTCCGCGGCCTGGCCATCCACGAGCAGGTACGCGACCGCCGCGGCGACCTCTACAGTTTCATGGGGCTGGCGCCGGTCCTGCCCGACGGCCGCATCGATGTCGAGCACATCGGTCGCGACCAGTGGCTGGTCGACGGCCGCCTGATCTATGTCCGTCAGCCGCGGGGCGCTGATTAAGCAGCCCTCTCCGCCGCGTGGCGGGGGAGAGGGAGGGGACCCGTCGCGTCAGCGATGGGGAGGGTGAGGTGGTGGATCGGGCCAGCGCGCACCCTATGCCGCCGGCCCACCTCACCCAACCCTCTCCCCCACAGGGCGGAGAGGGCTATCTCGCCGCGATGCCGGCGATTACTTCAATAAAGCTCGGTCCTGGCGTCTTCTTCCAGCATGGTGTCGATCGCCTCGGCCGGGACCGGTAGGTTCATCTGGTCCTTCAACATCTGGCCGAAGCTGGGCAGGGCGCTGCGCGGCACGAGTTTCTCGGGGTTCCACAACTCCGAACGTTTCAGGGCCTTGGTGCAGTGGAGATAGGCCTCGCGCACCTCGACCACCAGGACGCTGCGCGGTTGCTTGCCGTCGACCACGAAGCGGGCCATCAGCGCAGGCGTGGTCACCACCTGGGCGACACCGTTCACCCGCAGCATCTCGTCGATGCCGGGGATGAAGAACAGCAGGCCCACGGCCGGCGCAACGACGACGTTGCCCAGCGTGTCGAGGCGGTTGTTGCCCGGCCGGTCGGGCATGCCTAAGTGCCGGTCGTCGAGCACGTGGACGAAGCCCGGCTCGCCCCCGCGGGGCGAGACGTCGGCCAGGCCGTCGGGCCGGCTGGTGCCGATGCACAGGAAGGGCGACAGGGCGATGAAGCTGCGGCAGTGCGGGTCGAGGAAGCGCAGTTCCTTTTGATAGACCGCATCCGAGGCCCGGGGGTAGGCCGCGCGCAGGGCATCCTCGCCCGTGATCTCGTCGTTCATGCCGGCCTCCCGCTGGTCTTTGCCGAAGTCTGCGAACGAACGGCAACGAAGGCAAGCCGGTGATCGTCAATTGCTCTTGCGCTGCTCGCCCAGGAAGCCGCCGCCGGGCCTGGCCGGTTCGGCCGCCGGCGGGGTCGCGGGCGCCGGCGCCGGGGTCGCTGCGGCGGGCGGCGCGGGCGGCGCCGGTGGGGGTGCCGCCGCCGGGGGGCGGGCGGTGCGACTTCGCCCGGCCCGGCAAACAGACCGGCGATCCGGTCGCGGTAGACCAGGCCGGCGAATACCAGCCCGGCAGCCACGAGGCCCGTGAGCGCCCAGGGCAGCAGGGCCCGCGCCATCGAGCGCCGCGGCCTGGCCGGTACGCGTCCCGCCGGTATCGTCGCCTCGGCCGCGGCCGGCGGCAGGGAACTGCGCAGGGATCCGGGCGTGTAGAGGCGCAGGATCACCTCGGACATGGATTGCGGCCGCCGGTCCGGATCGGGCTCCAGCATGGCGGCGATGATCGGGCGCATCGCCTCAGGCACGCCGCTCAGGTCCGGCACCGCTTGGCGCGCGGCCAGGGCGGTTTCGATGCTGCGGCCCATGTCCAGCTTGCGGCCCAGCAGGGCGGCCGCCATCACCATCCCCAAGCTGTAGACATCGGTGCGCGCGTCGACCACGCCGTCGAAGCGGCCCAGTTGCTCGGGCGCGATGAAGGACAGCTTGCCGGCGACCTGGCCGCCCAGCAGCGTGCCTTCGTCGGCGCCGCCGACGCGGGCGATGCCGAAATCGATGATCTTGGGGCGCATCATGTCGCCCCCTTCGAAGATGATGTTGTCCGGGCTCAGGTCCCGGTGCAGCACGCCCTTGTCGTGGGCGATCTCGAGGCCCGCGGCGACATTGATCGCCATGCGCCGAACATCCTCGACGCTGAGCGGCTTGGCCGCGATCAGGCGCGACAGCGAGGGCCCGTCGACATATTCCATGACCAGATAGGTGCGGCCGCGCTCGTCGCGGAACAGGCCGTCATAGGCGACGATCGCTTCCGAGCGGAGCTGGCGCAGGGCCATGGTCTCGCGCCGGAACAGCTCGACCATGGTGGAGGAGCCGGCCAGATCCTGGCGGATGATCTTCAGGGCATGCAGCGTGCCCAGTGTTTCATTGCGGGCCCGGTAGACCTCGCCCATGCCGCCGCGGGCGATCAGCGCTTCGATGCGATAGGTGTTTCCCAGCAGGCTGTCGGGCGGCAGCGTCGTCTCAGTGTCCATGGGCCTTGATCTGTCAGGCGGCGGGCGGACCCGAGCATGGCCGCCGCCGCCCATCAGGGCAAGTGACCTGGACCACTGGAGAGACGATCAAACCGAGCCGGGCAGCAGCATCGAGCGCGGCCGGGCCTTGCCGAAGCTGATCGCATGGCCCGACCACAGGGCCCGGCGCAGGGCACCGATCGCCCGGTCCAGCGCGGCGCGGGTGCTGGGGATCATGCCGGTGAAGGTGACGAAGCCGTGCAGCATGTCCGCGTGATCCTGCACCTCGACCGGGACACCGGCCGCCCGCAGCCGGTCGGCATAGGCGCGCCCCTCGTCATAAAGCGGATCGAAACCCGCCAGCACGACGGTGGCAGGCGCCACGCCGTCCAGCCGCTCGGCGTTCAGCGGCGCCAGCAGGGCCAGATCGTCGTCGGTCAGGGTGCCCAGGCACTGGGCCCGGAACCAGTCGGTCAGTTCCTTTTCCAGGATGAAGCCCTTGGCGTAGAGCCTGGCCGAGCGTGTGTTCATGCGCCCGTCGGTCGCCGGGTAGATCAGCAACTGGTGGCAGGGCGGGGTGATGCCGGCGTCGCGTGCCATGATCGCCACCATGGCCGACAGCAGGCCGCCCGCGGAATCGCCGCCCACCGCCATCCGGTCGATATCGAAACCCATGGCCTGGCCATGGGTGACCAGGAAGCGCCAGACCGCGCCCGCGTCGATGGTCGCGGCCGGCATGGGATGTTCCGGCGCCAGGCGGTAGTCGACCGAGAGCACGGCGCAGCGCGCCTTGTCGGCAAGGTAGCGACAGGTCGAATCGTAACCCTCGACATCGCCCAGGACGAAGCCGCCGCCGTGGAAATAGACCGTGAGCGGCAAGGGCGTCGACAGGCCCGGCGGGACATAGAGCCGGGCCGCGAGCGGCCCCGCCTCGCCGGGAATGGTCAGGTCCTCGACCATGGCCATGCGCCGGGGCGCCACGCTGAACGCCTTCATGGCCGTCCGGTACAGGGCCCGGCCCTGGGACGGTGTCAGGCGGTGGATGGGAAACAGGTTGCGCTGGAGGGCCGCGAAGGTCTGGAGCTGGGGATCGAGGCGCTTGCCTTCGATCACTGCCGGCGAGAGTTGGGCCAGGCGGGTAAGAACGGGGGCTGAAACCAGGCTGAGGCCGCCCATGGCAAGGCGCTGAAGCGTGACCGCGAGACTCATGATCGAACACTCGTGCAAGGCGCGTCCCGCGACGGCGGGGCTTCTGACGCCGATGACTCCAGCGTCACCTTGTCACACCTTCGAAATGATTAATGAGAGCGGTCAAGAGAAGTTTCTGTCGGATGACAAGATTTTCCGTCTTGAAACCGGTAAATCATTGATGACGCGACGGAAGGTGCAAAACCGACCTCGGCGGCAACCCTGCAGTCGCGCAGGGGCGACAAACATTGATTCGCATCGATTGCCGAAAGCCTTGATTGAATGTATTGTAAAACGCACTACATCATCGACTGCCAGCAAGGACTGAAGCGATGCCTCGGGCACAAGACAAGAAGGACCATCCGCTTTCCATGCGCCTGCCCGAGGCCGACATTGCCCTGATCGACCGGGCGGCGGGGCTCCACGGCCGGTCGCGCACGGATTTCGTGCGCGACGCCGCCGTGCGCGCGGCCGAAGCCGTCCTGATGGAGACGCTGCCCATCCGCATGAGCGCCGACGGCTTCACGGCTTTCATCGCAGCATTGTCAGGCCCGGCGACGCCCGTGCCGGCATTGGTCGAGGTGTTGCGCCGTCCCGCCCCCTGGGAACGCCAGACATTACAGGAATAGTCGATGGCGACGCTTGGCGGCCCCGAGCCGCTGACCGCGGCGCACGACGTTGCGGCCTTTTCCTGCGGCAAGCCTGCCTTGGACAACTGGCTCAAGACCCGGGCGCTTTCCAATCAGCAGAAGGGCTTCACCGCCGTGCTGGTGGTGCACGAGCAAGGGCGCGTCGTGGGTTACTACGGCCTGGCCCCACGGCGATCGTGCCCGGCATGATGCCCCGGGCCATCCGCACGGGCCAACCGCCGGATCCCGTGCCCTGCCTGCTGCTGGGGCAACTGGCGACGGACCATGCCTGGCTGGGGCAGGGCATCGGCACCGGCCTGCTCAAGCACGCGCTGACCCGTTGTGTCGCCGCGGCCGGTTTGATCGGCGGCCGTGCGCTTGTGGTCAACGCGGTCGACGGCGAGGCCGCCGATTTCTGGCGCCGGCGCGGCTTCCTGCCGTCGAAGGACGATCCGATGATCCTGTTTCGCTCGATGGCCGACATCGCCGCTTCTCTGGCGGCAGCGGGCGGCTAACCCGCGATCAGGCGCTCGAAGGCCTCGCCCTCCAGCCAGTGCGCCACGATAGGCGTGCGCGAGGCGCCCAGTTTGTCGTAGAAGGCGTGTGCGCGGGCATTGCTGGCCAGCGAGGTCCACCACACCGCTTGCGCCCCCCGCGCCCGGCCCGCGCGGGCGACCGCCGCGACCAGCGACCGCCCCAGCCCGAAGCCGCGCGCCGCTTGCGTCACGAACAGATCGTTGAGATGGGTCACCCGCATCGTGCATTTGCCGTCGTAGGCGTCGGAATAGATCGCATAACCGACCAGGTTGCCTTGCGCATCAGCCGCGACGAAGGCCGATGCCGCCGGCGCCTGACCGAACAGTTGTTCGGCCAGGGCACCGGCATCGACCGTCTCGGCCCTGTCGCCCTCGTATATGTTCAGCGCCCGGATGAGGTCAGCGAGGGCGGCGACGTCGTCCGGCTGTGCCGGGCGGATGATCGGCTGGGACACGATGGGTTATGCCGCAGGGGCATCGAGCAGGATCGACGCCTGAATCTCATCATATTCGGCACGCAGCAAATCGCCGTCCCGCTCGATCAGCCCAATCGCTTCCAGAGCGATTACATCCTCATAGACCCGCTTGAAGTCACGCTTCAAATCCCTGCCAAGCGCACGGATGCTTACAGCCGGATGCCGGTGCAGGTGGCGCAGCAATTCATAGCGTTTCTCGGTCATGACGGAGGCAAGGGCAGACCAGGTCAGGAAGGTCACATTGTCCTGCGCCACCGATGCTTCGCCGCGCTCGGCCCGATGCCATGCCTCGGCAATGCGCCGCGCCGAATCCCTGAGGCTGCCGCCGACGAACACTTGCTTCTTCATGGTGCCCTCCGCATGGCTTCCACTTCCGATACGAACCGATCCAGAAGGGCATCGATCGTCGTGAAAACAATCAACTCCTCAGAGCCGCGAACATGGCGATGATCGCCTTTGCCGCGTTCATTGTCGTAGCCGAGCACCCGCTCGCCACCGACGACATAAGCCAGTCGATACTTGAACCCGTGCTTGGTCGGCGGCACCGGAGCCGGCAATCGCCACACCACCATTTCAACCAAACCGCCATCCGGGTAGACCACTCGCTCGCGGATCAGCAGTTCAGCTTTCATGATGGCGGATTATGCCATCAGAACCCGATGGCGTAAAGCGCCATCGGGACCGGTATGAGCAAGCTGAAAAAACAAAGCGGCCCGCCGTTGCCGGCGGGCCGCTTTGCGCATTTCATGCGGAAAGTGCCGCTCAGGCGGCCTTTTTCAGGTGCCTGGCGACCAGGATCTCGGCGATCTGCACGGCGTTGAGGGCGGCGCCCTTGCGCAGATTGTCCGAGACGACCCATAAGGCCAGGCCCTTGCCGCCCTCGACCGTGGGGTCGCGGCGGATGCGGCTGATGTAGGTCGCGTATTCGCCGACCGCTTCGAGCGGGGTGATGTAGCCGCCGTCTTCGCGCCGGTCGACGACCATGCACCCCGGCGCCTCGCGCAGGATCTCGCGGGCCTGTTCGACGGTGATCGGGTTTTCGAACTCGATGTTCACCGATTCCGAATGGCCGACGAAGACCGGCACGCGCACGCAGGTGGCGGTCAGGGCGATGTCGGGATCGAGGATCTTCCGCGTCTCCGCGGTCATCTTCCATTCCTCCTTGGTGAACCCGTCGTCCATGAAGCTGTCGATGTGGGGGATCACGTTGAAGGCGATCTGTTTGGTGAACTTCTTGGGCTCCACCCCCTGGAAGGCGGGATTGTAGAGCGCCTTGGTCTGGTTGAAGAGCTCGTCCATGCCCTTGTTGCCGGCGCCCGAGACCGACTGGTAGGTGGAAACCACCACCCGCTTGATCTTGGCGAAGTCGTGCAAGGGCTTCAGCGCCACCACGAGCTGCGCGGTCGAGCAGTTGGGGTTGGCGATGATGTTGCGCTTGGCGTAGGCGCGCAGGGCGTGCGCGTTCACTTCCGGCACGATCAGCGGCACGTCCGGGTCCATGCGGAAATGCGAGGAATTGTCGATCACCACGGCGCCGGCCGCGGCCACCTTGGGGCCCCACTTGGCCGAAATGGCGCCGCCGGCCGAGAACAGGGCAATGTCGGTGCCGCGGAAGTCGTAATCCTCGAGCGATTTGACGGTGAGGGTAGTCTCGCCGAAAGTGACCTCGGTGCCGATCGATTTGGGCGACGCGAGCGCCACCACTTCGTCAGCGGGAAACTGACGTTCGGCAAGGATGTTCAACATTTCACGGCCGACCTGACCGGTCGCGCCGACGACGGCGACCTTCCAACCCATCGTTAATTCGTCCTTCTCAAACACCGGCGGCAAAGTCCCCTGGTGCGACCGCGCACAATACGCCAATCACGCCCACGGGCAAGCCCGGGTGGCGAAAAGCCGCTATGTGCGGCTCAGCCGTCGGATCAGCCGCCATTGCGCCAAAGCGACGACAAGCAGGATCAGCCCCAGGAAACCGCCCAGCGCCGCCGCGATATAGAACGGCGCCCGGGCGCCCTCGGGCGTCAGGTCCAGCACGTAATAGTAGGGCCTGGCCAGGGCGATCCCCTCCTGGCCGTACAGCGCCTCGACCGCGCCGGGCAGGCCGTTGGCGATGAGCACGCCGGTCTGGGTGGTGATGGCGAAGGCCGGGTCGCCGCCGCCGTCATAGGGCTGCGGCCGGCCGCCCGGCACCAGGTAATGGGTGGCATTGGTCTTCAGGAAGAAGCGGATCGGATCGGTGGCTGCCGCCCCCGGCTTGACGATGGGCACATAGCGGTAGAGCCGCTTGGTGCCGCTGATCGTCTCCTCCAGCGCCACGGTACGCACGGCCTGGGCCTCGCCCACCAGGATCACCGCGCCGTCGGGCGGGGTGGCCGCGCCCAGGGCGGCGATGGTCACCGTGGCGGGCGGGGCCTCCCGGCTGGCGAACGTGGTCGAATAGTAATAGGCGCCGGCGGCGGCGAGCAGCGAGACCAGCGCCAGGGGCAGGATCACCCGCAAGGCCCGCCGGGTCCTGGCCGCCGGGTCATGAGGTGCTTCCGCCGCCTCGCGCACCCGCGCCCGCCGCCCCAGGACCGAGAGCGCCGGCCCGGCCAGCAGGAAGCCCGGCACCAAGGCGGTCCAACCCACCTGATAGCTGCCCCATTCCCGGATCTGCCATTGCGCCAGCATCTTGTAGAGGCCGCTGTAACTATAGACACCCCAGGCGAAATAGGCCGCGACCACCAGCACCCACAGCCACAAAACCGGATTTGGAAGTGAAAACCGCCGCCCCATCGCCTGCCCCTCCGCAAAACCGGGGGACCTTAGCATGGGGGTTGGTTCCAGCGAGAGGGAAGCATTACACTCCCATTGTCGTTTCCTCCCTTACGGCCAAGCGTCGAGGTCCAGATGAGCAAACTGGGACAAGACCTGATCGCCAGCGTCAACGAGGCGATCGCCATCGCCAAGGGCGAGGCTACCCTCGCCCGCGCGTTCACGGCCAACAAGATCGGCGTCGCCAAGACGCCACTCGATGCGGCCGTCGCACGCCTGGCCTCCCAGGTCGATCGTCTCGATCCCGCCAGTGAGGACGAGGCATTGGCCTGGATCGAGACCGTCTCGATTTTCGACACGCGTGATGGATCGGGATGACTGGCACTCCTCTCCAACCCCTGCCCTGTTCCGTGAATGTGCGTCATCCCGGACGAAGCGAAGCGTAGATCCGGGATCTTGGGACGTTCAGGCACCGGGAACTCTGGTCATGAGATCCCGGACAACCGCTGCGCGGTTTCCAGGATGACGGGCGCAGAATGAGGGAACGCCTCAGTGCTTCCCGTCCACCCGCTTCAGGCCCCAGCGCAGCACGGCGCGGCCGGCGTCCAGGGTGCCGGTCACCACGATCTGTTCGGCGCGGCGGGGCGGGCCCCAGTCGCTGATCGAGATCGATTCGTCGAGCGCCACCTGGCCGCCCAGGGCGCGGAACTGCCAGCCTTCGCCACCCGGCGTGCGCAGCAGCACGCCGGTGCCGTCGCCGACCAGGTTGGCGCGCACCTCGGGGCTCAAGTGAAAGCGCAGGGCGAAGGGCAGGCTGCGGCCCGAGGTGCGGCCGCGCGGCTCCACCCGGTCCTCGCCACGCAGGTCGGTGCCGTCGGCGTCGAGCCACAGGGTGCGGCGGTGGATGAGCCCCATCCGCAGGGCATAGCCGGAATGGCTGGCCTCGATCCAGACCTGGCCGTCGGCCTCGTTGCGGCTGGCGGTGGTACTCATCGCCGGCAGCATGGGGCGGTGGCCCAGGTCCTGGTCCACCGCCATGGTCCAGGCGTTCTGGTCGTCCAGGGTTACGGTCGAATGGGCGGCGGTGGAACGCGCCACTTCGCGCCATTCATGGTCCAGGCCCGGGCCCGCCCCGCAGGAGACGATCAGTCGGTCGCGCCCCGAACTCATCTCGAAGGCCAGCGGTGCCGCATGGGCGCCGTCGGAAAAGCCGGGCGACGGCGGCGCGCCGACATCGACGATCAGGGCCACGCGCCGGGTCTCGAAACGCTCGAAACCGATGTGGGGCAGGCGCGCGGGCGCCTTGCCCTTGGGCGCCGCCAGCGCCAGCACATGCTCGATCCGCGCGGCCTGCCCGGGGTGGCGCTGTGGAAGGTCGCCAGGCGGCCGTCGCCCAGCCTGAAGAAGCGCACCGCCGGGGTCAGCCGGTCGATGGCACGGACCAGTTCGACCCCCGGAACCTGGCCCGCATTGGCAAGGGCGGTGCGAATGCGCACCAGGGCCTCGAGCACGGTCAGATGGTCGGCCGGGTTGCGCGAGGCGTGGCCGCCGTCGGGCAGGATCTGCTGGGCCAGGGCCTGGTCCAGGCGGCGCAGGTCGCGCGCCAGCGGCCGGCCCCATTGGCCCAGCGCCAGATGGCCCAGGATCACGCCCATCAAGGCCTCGATCCGGCCCTTGCCCGGCTCCATCGCGCCGTAGGCCCGGCCGATATAGCGGACCTGGCGCGCCAGCGCCTCGAGGAAGCCTTCGCGCAAGGGCAGGTCGGCGCCCTCCAGCAACAGCGGCAGGTGGCCGACCCAGGCCGTGATCCGCCGGCCGGCCAGGTCGGGCCGCCACCAGGTCGCGTCGAAACGCGAAAACCGCTTCAGCCAGCCATCGAGCAGGGCGCGGGCCTGGCGTTGCGAGGCCTCGCCCCCGGCGGCGGTGAAATGGCGCAGCCAGTGGAAATCATGCAGCGCCTCGTGCCAGTCCGGGTTGGCGCCGATCAGGGTCCAGGGCGTCTGGTTGGGCGACAGCAGGGTCTCGCCGGCAAAGCGATAGCGGCCCTGGAACAGGGCATTGGCCTCGTCGGCCGAGCCTTCGAAAATATCCGGCTGGATATTGAGCGCGGCCACCGAAGGCGCCCGCCCCAGGGTGGCGATCGACAGGCGCGAGGAGGCCGCCCAGGCCTTGCCCTGGCGCAGCACGGCATCGAGCTTGGCCCGGGCCAGGCTGCGCTTGTTCCAGGCCGGCGGCAGTCCCGGCAGGGTTGCATGGGTGGTCGGGCCGAGCGCCTCTGCCCTGGGGTCCGGCGCCTGTATGCCCGTTGCCCCGGTCATCGCCATCGCCTCAGCCGCCGCCGCGCAACTGCTCGATGTTGCGGGCATAGGCATTGGCGCCGCCGGTGAAACTGGCGGTGCCGGCCACCAGCACGTCGGCGCCGGCGGCAATGGCCCTGGGGGCGGTTTCCAGGTTGATGCCGCCGTCGACCTCCAGGTCGATGGCGCGCCCGCTCGAATCGATCAGCTTGCGCAAGCTGGCGATCTTCTCGAGTTGGCTGGTGATGAAGCTCTGCCCGCCGAAGCCGGGGTTGACCGACATCACCAGGATCAGGTCGACCATGTCGATCACGGTTTCCACCGCCGAGATCGGGGTGGCGGGGTTCAGCACGACGCCGGCCTTCACGCCGTGGCCCTTGATCGTCTGCAAGCTGCGATGCAGGTGCGGGCCGGCTTCCGGGTGCAGCGAGATGATGTCGGCGCCGGCCTTGGCAAAGCCTTCGATGAAGGGATCGACCGGGGCGATCATCAGGTGGACGTCGAAGGTCTTTTTGGTGTGGGGGCGCAGGGCCGCGACGATGCTGGGGCCGATCGTGATATTGGGCACGAAATGGCCGTCCATGACGTCGACGTGAATATAGTCGGCACCGGCGGCATCCATCGCCCGCACCTCTTCGCCAAGCCTGGCGAAATCGGCGGAAAGGATGGACGGGGCGATGCGAATCGATTGCTGCATGAAATGCTCGTAACAGCTATGGGCTGGAAATCCAACCGATCATGAAACCGCTCTCGCGGGTAACCTTCGCCGGCGGGGAGATCACACACTGCACGGGCGCCGCCGCCTCTCCCGGGCCCCTCACGAACGGGTCAGGCGGCTGATGAAGAAGCCATCGATGCCGCCGGCCTGCGCCCAATGGCTGGGCAGGGTGCGCAGGTCCCCCTTGGGGGTGATCGCGTCGGCCAGCCCCGGCACCTCGCCCGGCGCGATGGGCCGGCGCTTCAGGGGCGCGCCGGCGGCCAGCATGGCGTCGACCATCTCCGGCCCCTCGCGCGGCTCGATCGAGCAGGTGCAGACCACCAGGGTGCCGCCGGGCGCCAGCATCTCGACCGCGGCGCGGAACAGCCTGGCCTGCACCTTGGCGAGCGCCCGGACTTCTTCCGCGTCACGGTGCAGGGCGATGTCGGGGTTGCGCCGCAGGGTGCCGGTGGCGCTGCAGGGCGCATCCAGCAGGACATAGGGCACCCGGGCTTCCGGCCGCCATTTGGCGACATCGGCCACCACGCTGGTGGCGCTCAGGCCCAGGCGGGCCAGATTGCCTTCCAGCCGGTCCATGCGGCCGCGCGCCTGGTCGACCGCGGTCACCCGCGCGCCCGATGCTGAAAGCTGCGCCGTCTTGCCGCCCGGCGCCGCGCACAGGTCGATCACGCCGTCGCCGGCACCCGCGCCCAGCAGGCGCGCCGGCAGGGCCGCGGCGGCATCCTGCACCCACCAGGCGCCCTCGGCGTAACCGGGCAGGTCCGCGACGCGCCCGCCTTGGGCCAGGCGCAGGCTGCCCGTGGGCATAACCTGTGCCCCCAGGCGTTCCGCCCACAGGCCCGCATCGAGGCCGGGCTTCAAGGTCAGGTCCAGCGGCGGCTCGAGCTGGTGGGCGGCGGCGATCTGCGCCGTCACCACCTCGCCATAGGCCTGGGCCCAGCCGGCCCACAGCCAGTCCGGCGTCGAATTGCGCGGCCGGTTGAACTGCTTCAGCAGGGCCTCGCGCTCCCGGTCCATGCGCCGCAGCAGGGCGTTGGTGAGGCCGCGTAGACGCACCAGGGCGCCGTCGGCGAGATCGACCGTGGCGCCCACCGCGGCGTGGGGCGGGACATTCATGATCAGCAGTTGCGCGGCACCCAGGGCCAGGATCATGCGCAGCCGGTCGGGCAGGTGGCCGTCGGGCCGGGCCAGGCAGGCATCGACCACGCAGTGCAGGAAACCCCAGGCGCGGATCGTGGCCGCCGCCAGGGCATGGGCGAAGGCGCGGTCGCGCGGTTCCAGCTTGTCCAGGGCACCGGCCTGGTCGACCGCCTCGTCCAGCGGGCGGCCGCGGGCGACCACGGCCTCGATCAGGCCCAGGGCGGCAAAACGAGCGGCGACGCCCGCATGGGCGCCGCCATCAGACATGGTGCTGGTTTTATTGGTGGTCGACGTCAAGTCCAAGGCCCTGCCTGTCCCATCTCGACCGCCATATGACGCAGGCGCTCGATCCGGTTTTCCATCCGCGGATGGGTGGTGAAGAGCCCATCCATAGCATTTCCGTGCAGGGGATTGACGATGAACAGATGCGCGGTCGCCGGATTGGCCTCCGCCTGGGCGTTGTCGACCCGCTCGACACCCCGGTGCAGCTTGTCCAGGGCCGCGGCCAGCCACAGCGGGCGGCCGCAGATCTCCGCCCCGATCCGGTCGGCCTCATATTCGCGCGAGCGCGAAATCGCCATCTGCACCAGCACCGCGGCGAAAGGCGCCAGCAGGGCGACAGCCAGGCCGACGATGGGGCCGGGCGAATTTTCCCGGTCGTTGGACGAGCCGCCGAAGAACAGGGCAAAATTGGCCAGCATGCCGATGGCGCCGGCGATGGTCGCCGTCACCGTCATGGTCAGGGTGTCGCGGTTGCGCACATGGGCCAGTTCGTGGGCCATCACGCCCGCCACTTCCTGCTCGCTCAGCAGGTTCAGCAGGCCGGTGGTCGCCGCCACCGCGGCGTTTTCCGGGTTGCGGCCGGTCGCAAAGGCATTGGGCTGGGGATTGTCGATGATATAGACCCGCGGCATGGGCAGGCCGGCATTGTCGGCCAGTTGGGCCACGATCGCATGCAGGCGCGGGGCCGCGCGGGCGTCCACTTCCCGGGCGCCGTACATGCGCAGGACCATCTTGTCCGAATTCCAATATGCGAAGACATTCATGGCGAGCGCCACCATGAAGGCGATCACCAAGCCGCTCTGCCCACCGATCAGCCAGCCGACAGCCAGGAACAGACCGGTCAGGGCGGCAAGCAGCAAAGCAGTACGTGCGAAGGCCAACGTGCTCTCCCGTGGTTGAAGCAACAGCGCCGGCACCGGCCGGACCGCACACATGTGGGCCCGCCCCGCCCCACGATCAAGCGGGAGGGCCTGGGTGCCCGGCCCTGTGCCGGGCAAGACGGCCTTCGGATTCAGGCGTAGCCTACCACCCCGTGGGGCACGTAGGGCGCCTCCAGGGCCGTGACCTCGTCGGCGGTCAGCTTGACCGACAGGGCGGCGACCGCATCGTCGAGGTGCCGGGGCTTGGTGGCGCCGACGATCGGGCTGGTGATCGGCGCCTTCTGCAGGACCCAGGCCAGGGCCACCTGGGCCCGGGGAATGCCCCGCGCCAGGGCGATCTCGGCGACCTTTTCCACCACCTTGCGGTCGGCTTGCGCGGTTGCGGCATAGAGGCTGGCGCCGAAGAAATCCGACTCGGCGCGGGCGGAAGTCTCGTCCCAGTCGCGGGTCAGGCGGCCGCGGGCCAGCGGGCTCCACGGCATCACGCCGATGCCTTCCGCCGCGCACAGGGGCAGCATTTCGCGCTCCTCCTCGCGGTAGAGCAGGTTGACGTAGTTCTGCATGGTGGCGAAGCGGGTCCAGCCGTAGAGGTCGGCGGTGTAGAGCGCCCTGGCGAACTGCCAGGCGTGCATGGACGAGGCGCCGATGTGCAGCGCCTTGCCCGCCTTCACCACGTCGTGCAGGGCTTCCAGCGTCTCCTCGATGGGAACCTCGTAGTCCCAGCGGTGGATCTGGTAGAGGTCGACATAGTCGGTGCCCAGGCGCGTCAGGCTGGCGTCGATCTCGTGCATGATCGCCTTGCGCGACAGGCCGGCGCCGTTGGGCCCCTTGCGCATGCGGCCGTGGACCTTGGTGGCGATCACCACCTCCTCGCGCCGGGCGAAATCCTTCAGCGCCCGGCCGACGATTTCCTCGCTGGTGCCGTCGGAATAGACATTGGCCGTATCGAAGAAATTGATGCCCAGGTCCAGCGCCTTGCGGATGAAGGGGCGGCTGGTTTCCTCGTCCAGGGTCCAGGCATGGTTGCCGCGCTCGGGCACGCCATAGGACATGCAGCCCAGGCACAGGCGCGAGACCTCGAGGCCGGTCGAGCCGAGTTTCACGTAGTCCATGTCAGAACGCCTCGGGCTTGGGGCCGATGCGGCCCTTGGCATCGTCCAGGGTGGCGATCTTCGCCAGATCGTCGGCATCCAGGTGGAAATCGAACACCGCCAAATTCTCGGCAATACGTGACGGCGTCACCGATTTGGGGATCGCGATCAGGCCGTTGTCCAAGTGCCAGCGGATGATGACCTGGGCCGGCGTCTTGCCGTATTTCCGGGCGATCGCGCCGATGGCCGCATCCTCCAGGAACTGGCCCTGGCCCAGCGGGCTCCAGGATTCCGTGGCGATGCCCTTTTCGGCATGGAACTGGCGAAGGCCGCGCTGCTGGAAGCGCGGGTGCAGTTCCACCTGGTTCACCGCCGGCACCACCCCGGTCTCATCGATGATGCGCTGGAGATGATCGGGATTGAAGTTCGAGACCCCGATCGACTTGGCGCGGCCATCCTGGCGCAGCTTGATCAGGGCCTTCCAGGCCTGGACATAGGCGCCGACGCTGGGCACCGGCCAATGGATCAGGTAGAGGTCGACATAGCCGAGGCCCAACCGCCCCAGGCTGCTGTCGAAGGCCTTCAGCGCCACGTCGTGGTCGTGGCGGTCGTTCCACAGCTTGGTGGTGACGAAGAGCTGGTCGCGCGGCACGCTCGAGGCCTTGATCGCCTCGCCGACACCAACCTCGTTACCATAGATCGCGGCGGTATCGATCGAGCGGTAGCCGGCGGCGATTGCCGATCCCACCGCGGCGGCGGCACCGTCCTTGGGGACCTGCCAGACACCGAAGCCAAGCTGTGGAATCGCCCGGCCGTCGTTGAGCTTAATCGTGGGTTGGGTCAATGCCATGCTCGTCCCCTTGGCGCTTGCGGTGGGAAAGTATGGCCGCGGCAGCGACAGGTCGCAGCCCGTCGTTGCTGCAACCCAGCGATGACGACGGGGCACGGCCCCGACATCAAAAGCCCAAGGCGCAGCCGTCCTTGCGCTGGTCCGAGCCGGCCCACAGCACGCCGGCCCGGTGGTCGATCCAGATCGCCTGGGCGCCGCCCAGCGGGGTCGCCGCGGTCGAGACCCGGTGGCCCCGGGCGCTGAGCGCCGCGGGCACCTCGGCGCCGAAGCTCGGCTCCATCTCCAGCACGCCGTTGAAGGCGAAGCTGCGCGGGGCATCGATCGCCGCCTGCACGTCCAGGCCGCGGTCGAGGACGCCGGACAGGAACGCCGCGTGGCCGGCCGCCTGGTATTGCCCGCCCATGACGCCGAAGGGCATCACCACCCGGCCGGCCTGGCGCACCATGCCGGGGATGATGGTGTGCATCGGGCGCTTGCGCGGGCCGATGGCGTTGGGATGGCCTTCGATCACCCGGAACGAGGCGCCGCGGCTGTGCAGCAGGATGCCGGTCTCAGGGTCCAGGCGGGTGGAGCCGAAGCTGTGGAAGATCGAATTGATGAAGGAGATCGCGTTGCCGTCGCGGTCGACCACGCACAGATAGACTGTGTCCTTGTGCTCGGGCTCGGTCCACAGGGTGGGGGGCCGGGCACGGGTGGGATCGATGCGCGCCTGCAAGGCGGCGGTGGTCGACGGCGACAGCAGGGTCTCGACCGGATAGGGCAGGCTGGCCGGGTCGCCGATCAGCGCATCCCGATGCAGATAGGCGAGCTTGGTCGCCTCGGCATGCAGGTGCACCCGGTCGGCCATGGCCACCTCGGGCGAAAGGTCGAAGCCTTCGAGCATGTTCAGGATCATCAGGGCGGCCAGGCCCTGGCCGTTGGGCGGGCATTCCAGCACCTCGTTGCCGCGGTAGCTGGTGGCGATCGGCGTCACATAATCGGCGCCGTCGAGGGCCGCGGCAAAGTCGTCGAGCGTGTGCAGCCCGCCCAGGCTGTTGAGGCGGCCGACCAGGGATTGCGCCGTGGCGCCCAGGTAGAAGGCCTTGGCGCCATCCAGGGCGATTTCGCGCAGGCGCGCACCCAGCCTGGGCTGGGCATGGCGGGCACCGGCCGCGGGCGCCCGTCCCCCCGGCAGGAAGACCTGCGCGGCGCCGGCATCGCCGGCCACGAGTGCGGCATTGCGTGCCCAGTCGTCGGCCACCCGCGGGTTACCGGATAGCCGTCCTCGGCATAGGCGATGGCCCGGGCGAACAGGCGGTCGAGCGGCAGCGTGCCGTAGTCGCCGTGCAGCTTGACCCAGGCCGCGACGGCGCGGGCACGGTCACCGAATGGGCGCTGGTCTGGGTGATCTCGCCGACCCCCAGGGAGAGCAGCTTTTCGACCGAGGCGGCGGCCGGGGCCCGGCCACTGCCGTTGAGTGCCACGACCTCGCCGCCCGCCGGGGCATAGAGGGCGAAGCAGTCGCCGCCGATGCCGGTCATCAGCGGGTCGACCACGCATTGCACGGCCACCGCGGCGATGGCGGCGTCGACGGCATTACCGCCCGCGCTCAGGATCTCCAGGCCGGCCGCTGTCGACAGCGGGTGGGACGTCGCGATGACGGCCTCCTGCGCCAGGGTCGGCGCGCGGCCTTCACGGAAAAAAATCCCTCATCCTGGCTCCTCGACGACCGACACGGCAGGCGCCGTTTCAGGGTCGCCGTGTCGGCATCCTGATGATATATGTATACAAGTCGCAACAGAAATATACGAATGACCGACGCCTTCATCGCTTCCCGGCCGACCGCACCCGATGGCGAGGCGGGGCCCAGTGCGGCGCAGCGCATCTACGCAGCGATCGTCGACCGCATCCTGAACGGCGACTTGCGGCCGGGCGATGCCCTGAACGAGCAATTGCTGGCGGAGCATTTCGGCGTGTCGCGCACGCCGGTGCGCGAGGCCTTGCAGCACCTGAGCATCGCGGGCCTGGCCCAGCGCGGCACCCGGCGCTCGTTCATGGTGCGCCGCCTGGACCAGCCCGCCCTGGACGACCTGTTCGAGACCATGGGCGAGATCGAGGCGCTGTGCGCCCAGTACAGCGCCCGGCGGATGACCGCGGTCGAGCGCCGCACGCTGGCGCAACTGGTCGCCGACGGTGCCGATTTCGTGCGCCGGGGCGATGCCGCCGCCTATGCCGGCCTGAACACGCAGTTCCATTCGGCACTATTCGACGGGGCCCACAATGTCAGCCTGCGCGAGATCGCCCGGATCCTGCGCGTGCGCACCGCCCCCTACCGCGAGGCGCAGTTCCGCCAGACCGACCGCCTGCGCTCGTCACAGGCCGAACACGAGAAGATCCTGGCCGCCATCCTCGAAGAGCGCCCCCAGGACGCCCGCGCCGCCATGCACGCCCATGTCGCCACCACCGCCCTGAACGTCACCCGGATGATTACCCGGTCGCCCGGCCGCGGCGCCGGAATTTAAAAACGCTCGCGGGGCTACTTCCGCACCAGGTAGCCGATGATGCCGCCGGTTGCGGCCGAAAGCACAGATATCGCCCACTTCTTTTCCTCGGCCGACGCCGCGCTCGACGACAGGGTGCTGTAGCACAACCACGCGACCAAAGTGACGAAAGCAATCGCCACCAGGAACAACGCCACGTCTTTGAACAGGCGGACATTACGCCCGCCGGCGGTCTCTTCCCGTTCAACCGAGACGCTGTACTTGTGGTTCGGCGGCGGGCTGTTCAGGTCGATCGTACTCACAGGCCGACGATCTCGGTCTGCATTTTCTCTGACTCGGGTTCGACCAGGCCAAGCTTGAGACCGCGCAGCTTGCCGTCGCGGGCCGCCAAGTACAACTGAAGCGCCTTGCGGAGAATCTCGCTCTTGTTGGTTTCGGTTGCCGCCGCGGCTTTGTCGATTTCGCGATTGAGGTCATCTGACAGGACCACATTGAAACGTACGCTCATGACCGACTCCTTGCGCAAATTAGGTGTGTTTTATACACTCTTTTGGCGCATCATTCAATCGGCAACGGCCCTAAGGCAACCGGGGCAGGCGCCGGGTGATGCCTGTAGGCGCCCGCATATTGGACTGCAAAGCAAATATGAGAAACCATTTCTCATCCCATCAACTGAGTGGTGCAGCTACGCTCGCCCGAGCGGTTCGTTCGCCATCCGGATCGTGGCACGCTCCATTGGCTGGTCGGCGACATCGCCACCCCGGAGCTCGGCGCCACCGGTCTTGGGTTGTGAAAGGGCTATTCGTCGCCATAGGCCGATGGCAGGTGACGTTCGAGGTCCATCGCATCGTAAAGCACGCGCCCGACGCCGATCACGCCCGAACGCACAGCCCGATACAACAGAAAGTGCCTAGGATTGCGGACGATGCCGCTTTCATGGCGCGCCCGCTCCCGACTGTGGCGCAGATGATAACTGCGCACCTGCTCGCCAAGATCCGGACGCTTGATGCTTCCAGGCCGTTCGGGGTCGGCAGCGACATCGCGCAGCGCCGTCGCGAGCAGGCGTTCGTAACGCAGACGAGCCAGTTCGCCGAAGTGTTCATCGGTCCAGGCCAGAAGCTCGACGATATCCTCCCGCGCCGCGGCCGAGAGGCGGTATTTGGCCGTCACCTTTATGCGCCGGCCTTGCGCGCCCGCGCCTTGGCCTCACGCCCGAGGCCGCCGACATACTCCTCCAAGGTGTCGCCCGAAACAGTGACGAAGCGGCCTTCCTTCAGATCGGCAAAGCCGATCCGGGCCGCCTCCCGCAAAGCTTCCAGCTTCGCAGCCTCGCGAGCCTCACGCTGTTCGATCATGCGAAGGCCCTCGCGCAAGACCTCGCTGGCATTTTGATAGCGGCCGGACTTCACCAGCCGGTCGATGACCTCTTCATGATGTTCGGTCAGGACGACGTTGCGCGTTGGCATGGCAGAGCCTTCGGACGATGGTTTCGCGGCCGCAGGATAGCAGTCATGGCATAATATGCCAATGGTAGTTGCCGCGCCGCTACACCTGTCTTGTGAGACGGACCCCAGATTTGCCAGCAGTTTCCAGCTATTTGCTTGACGGTCCAGGACGTCAGTACTCACACGTCCAGGTTGGCCACGGCCAGGGCGTTGTCCTGGATGAATTCGCGGCGGGGCTCGACGATGTCGCCCATCAGGCGGGCGAACATTTCGTCGGCCGTGTCGCCGTGGGTTACCTTCACCTGCAGCAGGGTGCGGGCATTGGTGTCCAGGGTGGTTTCCCACAACTGTTCGGGATTCATTTCGCCCAGGCCTTTGTAGCGCTGGATGGTCAGGCCCTTGCGGCCGCTGGCCAGCACGGTGTCGAGCAGCACGGTGGGGCTGGTGACCGGGGTTTCCGCGTCCTTGCGCAGCAGCACAGCGGTCCGGCCGTAGGTCGCGACCAGGTCCGGCGCCATCTCGTCGAGGCGGATCGCCTCGGCCGAGCGCATCAGGCTCATGTCCAGGGCATGGACCTCGCGCACCCCGCGCACTTCCCGCGCCACCACCAGGGCACCGTCGAGGCCCAGTTCGCCCTTCCAGCCGCGCTCGATATCGACGGCGTGGCTGTCCAGGCGCGCCGCCAGGGTGGCGGCGGCCTGGGCCGTGCGGTCGGGATCGGCCAGGACCGTGGGGTTCAGCAGGCCGGCGATCGCCGCCTGTTCGACCAGCGGCAGCCAATAGCGCCGGCTGGACGCGCCGAGCAGGGTGCGCACCTGGCGGGCCTGTTGCAGCAGGGCACGCAGGTCGTTACCCGCAAGCTGGGTGCCGTCGCCCAGGCGCAGCACGGCGCCGTCGAGGCCGACGTCGATCAGGTTGTCCTCCAGGGCCCGCTCGTCCTTCAGGTACACTTCGGACTGGCCGCGCTTGATCTTGTAGAGCGGCGGCTGGGCGATATAGAGGTAACCCTTCTCGATCAGCTCGGGCATCTGGCGGTAGAAGAAGGTCAGCAGCAGGGTGCGGATATGGGCGCCGTCCACGTCGGCGTCGGTCATGATGATGATGCGGTGGTAGCGCGCCTTCTCGATGTTGAAGTCGTCGCGCCCGATGCCGGTGCCCAGCGCCGTGATCAGGGTGCCGATTTCCTGGCTGGACAGCATCTTGTCGAAGCGCGCGCGCTCCACGTTCAGGATCTTGCCGCGCAGCGGCAGCACCGCCTGGTTGGCGCGGTTGCGTCCCTGCTTGGCCGAGCCGCCGGCCGAGTCACCCTCGACGATGAACAGTTCCGACTTGGCCGGGTCGCGCTCCTGGCAATCCGCCAGCTTGCCCGGCAGGTTGGAGACGTCGTAGGCGCCCTTGCGCCGGGTCATCTCGCGGGCCTTGCGTGCCGCCTCGCGTGCCATCGCCGCCTCGACCACCTTGCCGACCAGGATCTTGGCCGGGCCGGGGTGCTCCTCGAACCATTGCTGCAGCTTCTCGTTCACCAGGCTCTCGACCACCGGGCGAACCTCGGACGAGACCAGCTTGTCCTTGGTCTGGCTGGAGAACTTGGGATCCGGCACCTTGACCGAGAGCACGCAGGTGAGGCCCTCGCGCGCATCGTCGCCGGTCAGGGCGACCTTCTCCTTCTTGGCGATGCCCGATTCATTGGCATAGGCGTTGACCGTGCGGGTCAGCGCGCCGCGAAAGCCGGCCAGGTGGGTGCCGCCGTCGCGCTGCGGGATGTTGTTGGTGAAGCAGAGCACGTTCTCGTGATAGCTATCGTTCCACTGCATGGCGACTTCGAGAATGATGCCGTCCTTCTCGCCGCGGATGACGATGGGCGGATCGATCAGCGACTTCTTGTTACGGTCGAGGTAACGCACGAAGGCCTCGACCCCGCCCTCGTAATAGAGG
This sequence comes from Oleomonas cavernae, assembly GCF_003590945.1. NCBI lineage: Bacteria > Pseudomonadati > Pseudomonadota > Alphaproteobacteria > Acetobacterales > Acetobacteraceae > Oleomonas > Oleomonas cavernae. Next base: position 3,989,933 of record NZ_QYUK01000011.1, read on the forward strand.
TCGGCCGTCTTCACCTCGACATGGCGGCGGTCTTCCAGCACCACGCGGGCGCCGGAATTCAGGAACGCCAGCTCGCGCAGGCGGTGTTCCAGCGTGTCGTAGTCGAACTCGACCTGGGTGAAGGTCAGGGTCGACGGCAGGAAGGTCACCTGGGTGCCGGTCTTGCCCTCCGACGGGCCGACCACGGCCAGCGGCGCCACCGGCACGCCGTGCTGGAAGCGCATGTAGTGTTCCTTGCCGCCGCGCCAGATGCGCAGGTCCAGCCAGGCCGACAGGGCATTCACCACCGACACGCCCACGCCGTGCAGGCCGCCTGAAACCTTATAGGTATCCTGGTTGAATTTGCCGCCAGCGTGGAGCTGGGTCATGATCACCTCGGCCGCCGAAACGCCCTCGGATTCATGGATCTGGGTCGGCACGCCGCGGCCGTTGTCCTCGACCGTGACCGAGCCGTCGGCATTGAGCACCACCAGCACCCGGTCGCAATAGCCGGCCAGGGCCTCGTCGATGGCATTGTCCACCACCTCGTAGACCATGTGGTGCAGGCCCGAGCCGTCGTCGGTGTCGCCGATATACATGCCCGGGCGCTTGCGCACCGCGTCCAAGCCTTTCAGCACCTGGATCGCGTCGGCGCCGTAGTTCTGGGCACCTTCGACCGTATCGCGGCGATGGGACTCGTTAGTGGTCATGGTGTCGTTACCTTATCTGTTACGATGCCGCCGCGACTTGGCCGTCGCGGACATCGAAGAACTGGGCCGTCAGGCCATCGAACAGCGACCGCTCGGTGCCGGTCAGGAACACCTGGCCCCGGCGCGCGAGATCAGGTCGTAGAGGGCCGCCCGGCGGCCGGGATCGAGATGCGCCGCCGCCTCGTCCAGCAGCAGCAGGGGCGCGCGGCCGTCCGCCCGCGCCACCAGCGCCGCCTGGGCCAGCACGATCGAGAGCAGCAGGGCCTTCTGCTCCCCCGTCGAACACTGCCCCGCCGGCTGGTCCTTGGCGACATGGGTGGTGCCCAGGTCGCCGCGGTGGGGGCCGATGGTCTGGGCACCGGCCTCGCCGTCGCGCGGCCGCGCGGCCGACAAGGCGGCGCGCAGGCGGCCGGCCACGGCGGCTTCCTCGCCCGCCCAGCCCTCGACCTCGCCGGTCAGGGCCAGGTGGGCGCGGGGAAACGGCGTCTCGACCGCGGCCATCGCCGCGTTGAGATCCGCCACCGTCGCCCGCCTCGCTGCCGCGATCGCCGCGCCTTCCCGGCCCAGCCGCTCTTCCAGCGCGTCCAGCCACTGGCTGTCGCGCGGGCCCTGGGTCAACAGCCTCAACCGCTCCTCCCGGGCCTTGTCATAGGCGACGTGGGCCTCGGCATGGGCGGCATGGCGTGCCATCACCAGGCGGTCCAGGAAGCGCCGGCGGGGGCCGCGCCCTCGGTCCACAGCCGGTCCATGGTCGGCGTCAGCCACAGGATCGACAGCTCGCGCGCCAAGCTGGCCTGGGTGACCTGGGCGCCGTCACGCTTGACCTGGCGCCGCTCGCTGCCGGGAACGGTCGCCGTGCCGATCTCGAGCGGTGCCGCCAGCCCCTCGCCCACAACCGCCGCCGCCACGGCCCAGCCGCCTGCCCCGTCCCGTCGGGCGATCTCGGCGCTCCTGGCATGGCGCAGGCCGCGCCCGGGCGAGAGCATGGACAGGCCTTCCAGCAGGTTGGTCTTGCCCGCGCCATTGGGCCCCGACAGCACCACCGGCCGGCCATCGAACAGCAGCTCGGCCCGGCCGTAGCAGCGAAAATCGGTCACGACCAGGCGCTGGACATGGCGCGCCGCCGGCAGGGCTGCGCGATCCGGTTCGTCTTCGCTCGCAATGGTCATGGCCAAGGCCAATCGTCGCCACCTTTCACGGTCAAAGCCCTCTCCTCCTCGGAGGAGAGGGTGGGGTGAGGAGGGAATCACCGCCGGCGCAATTCCTGCGCAACCACCTCACCCTCCCCGCTGTCGCGGGTCCCCTCCCTCTCCCCCGTAAACGGCGGAGAGGGCAAATGACATCAAACGCGCATCGGCATCAGGACGTAGAGCGTGGCATCGTCGCCCTGGTCGCGCACCAGGGTGGGCGCCAGCGAATCCGCCAGCACCAGGCGGATCACATCGGATTCGATCTGCTGGGTGATATCCAGCAGGTACTTGGCGTTGAAGCCGATCTCCATCGGGCCGGAGCGATAGCTGGCCGCCACCTCCTCGACCGCGCTGCCGTTGTCGGGGCTGGTCACCGACAGGGTGATGCGGTCCTGGTCGAGGATCAGCTTCACCGCGCGGGTCTTGTCGGTCGAGATGGTCGAGACGCGGTCGACCGCGGCGGCGAACAGCTTGGGATCGACTTCCAGCAGCTTGTCGTTCTGGGTCGGGATGACGCGGGAATATTCCGGGAAGCTGCCGTCGATCAGTTTGGACGTCAGCACCACGTCGTCGAAGGCGAAACGGATCTTGGTGTCGGACAAAGCGATCGAGACGTCGCCCTCGGTCTCCTCGATCAGCTTGCGCACCTCGTTCACGGTCTTGCGCGGCACGATCGCGCCGGGGATGCCGGCGGCGCCGTCGGGCAGCGGCACCTCGAAGCGGGCCAGGCGGTGGCCGTCGGTGGCCACCCCGCGCAGCACGGCGACGCCCGAGGAGTCCGCCGCGTGGAGATAGATGCCGTTGAGGTAGTACCGCGTCTCTTCCGTCGAGATGGCGAATCGGGTCTTGTCGATCAGGTTGCGCAGGGCATCGGCCGAGAGGGCGAAGGAATGGGGCATGCCGCCGTCGGCGATCACGGGGAAGTCCTCGCGCGGCAGGCACTGCAACTGGAAGCGCGAGCGCCCGGCCGACAGGCTCATGCGGCCGCTGTCCTCCGACTTGTAGATCAGCTCGACATCGGTGCCCTCGGGCAACTTGCGCACGATGTCGAACAGGGTGTGGGCCGAGGCGGTGGTGGCCCCGCCCTGGATGATGTTGGCGGGCACGCTTTCGACGATGGCGAGGTCCAGGTCGGTCGCGGTCAGGTGCAGGTGGCCGTCTCGCGCCTCGATCAGGACGTTCGAGAGGATGGGTATGGTATTCCGCCGTTCGACGACGCTGTGGATGTGGCCGAGGGTGCGCAGAAGGGCGCCGCGTTCGATGATGAGCTGCATACGTCGTTCTCGATGCGTCGGTCGTGATCCGGTGAAGGAGGATCAGGAGGGCGGAACCGGCGTGGCTGTCACGCCGACCGCGCACCGCGCAGGGCGGTGACACGGTGCTAGAGAGTAGCAAAAGGTATGGGGGGCGCCAGCGCTTTTTAACCCTCGGCAACATATTGATTTGGCGTCACTATTCGCCGCCCGGCCGAAGCTTTCCAGGACCCCGGCGGACAGGCTTCCGCGCAGGTGATTCGGCCACCGGCTGGCGCAAGGCCGCAGAATACCCTTTTTGATTGAATTTCCGCCAGTCGCCAAGCACTGTGGCGGCGCAGCGCCATGGCAGCGCGCTCGCGCTTACCATCGATGGAGTAGCGGTCTTGGCCAATATCAACGGCACCAGTAACGCGGACGTGCTGGATGGCACGACAGAGGCCGACGTCATCAACGGCTTCGCCGGTGACGACGAAATCTACGGCGATGCCGGCGACGACACGCTCGAGGGCGGCGAAGGCGACGACATTCTGGGCGGCGGCGCCGGGGTCGATCGTCTGGTCGGCGGCAACGGCGACGATGGCTATGTGATCGACGACGACAGCGCGGACACGATCGTCGAGACGGCGGACGGCGGTATCGACACCGTCGCCGCCTTCCACGACTACACGCTGCCGACCAATGTCGAGGGCCTCCTCCTCTATGCCGGGCAGAAGGGTTTCGGCAACGATCAGATCAACGTCCTCGTGGCCCACGACGACGGCGCCGAGCTTTATGGCCTCGGCAGCGAGGATTATCTGATCGGTGGCGCCGGCAACGACCGCCTCGACGGCGGCACGGGTGACGATCGGCTCGAGGGCGGTGCCGGCGACGATACCTATGTCGTCGACAGCGCGCGGGACGTCGTCATCGACACGACCGGCACCGATACCGTTCTCGCCTATCTCAACTGGAGACTGGGCAGCGGCTTCGAGAATCTGACTTTGAAGGGCAGCGCCGGCTTCTCCGGCAGCGGCAACAGCCTCGGCAACACGATCATCGGCAATGCCGGCGGCAACAAGATCGACGGCGCCAGCGGCAACGATACGCTCCAGGGCGGCGACGGTGACGACACCCTGCTGGGCGGCAACGGCGCCGACAGTCTCACCGGCGGCCGGGGTGTGGATATGCTGCAGGGCGGCCTGGGCAACGACACCTACTACCTGGACGCCGGCGACAACGCCGACACGGTGAGCGAAGCGGGCGCCGACGGCATCGACACGGTGGTCGCGGCCTTCGACTACACGCTGATCGGCGGGTTCGAGAATCTGACCCTGCGCGCCGGCATCCGGGGCCAGGGCAACAACCTCGGCAACAGCATAACCGGCAACAGGTCGGCCAACACGCTGCTGGGCGAGGCGGGCAACGACACGCTGGACGGCGGCGACGGCAACGACACGCTCGAAGGCGGTGCCGGCAACGATATCCTGATCGGCGGTGCCGGCATCGATGTGCTGAAGGGCGGTCTCGGCAACGATACCTACTACCTCGACCCCGCCAATGTGCGACGGGACTCGGTCAGCGAGGAGAACGGCGGCGGCACCGATATCGTGATTTCGGGATTCGACTATACGCTGCTGGACGGCTTCGAAAATCTCACCCTGACCGGCGGTGTCCGGGGCCAGGGTAACGCCGGGAACAACACGATCCTTGGCAGCGCGGGCGACAACAGGCTGCTGGGCGAGGCGGGCAACGACGGGCTCGACGGGGCGGCCGGCAACGACCGCCTGGAAGGCGGGGTCGGAAACGACAAGCTGACCGGTGGCCTGGGCCAGGATCTGGTCTTTGGCGGCGACGGCAACGACCAGCTTGTCATCACTTCCACGGCGGATGTCGCCGGCGGCGAAATCTACGACGGCGGCAACGGTTCCGACGCCATTGTCTTCTCCGGCCCGGGCCGCCTCGATCTGAGCCAACTGGCGCTCACCGGCATCGAGAAGGCGGTCAGTAACGGCGGCGCGCTGGCCATGTCGTTCGCCATGTTGAAGTCCTTCGCCGTGGTCGACGCCCATGAGATCCATCTCACCGACGGCGGCACGCTGGACCTGACGGGGATCGCTTCCCTTCCCGGGCTCATGTACCTCTATCTGTCGGACCAGGACACGGTGCTTGACCTGCGCCAGATCGAAGTCGGCACCCCCCGATACTACAACCTGTGGATCAACGGCGGCGCTGGCGACGACGTACTGACGGGCGGAGACGGACTCACCGCCGCCTACGAATATCTCGACGGCGGCAAAGGCAACGACATCCTCCATGCCGGGGACAGTTACATAAACTATCTGACCGGCGGTCGCGGCAAGGACATGGTCTATGGCAGCGACGGCAACGACGTTCTGATCGTCAAGGCTCGGGACGTTGTCTCGGGCGAAATCTATGATGGCGGCGCCGGAGACGATCAGCTCACATTCGAGCCCCAACGCGAGGGCGAGATCCTCGACGTGAACTTGGACGGCGTCACGCTGCTCAACATCGAGACGCTCCGCGGCACCGATATCAGGATTTCGATCGAGGACGCAGAGAGACTCGCCAATTTCAGCGCGCACAACGTCTATCTCAAGGACGGCGGTGTCTTGGACTTCGGCACGTCGGATTTTGCCTACATGTTGTCGGTACACTTCGCCGACGAGGCGACCACGCTCGACCTGCGCACACCTGCAGGTGCCTTTCCGCGCAAAACCGCCACCAGCGTCTATGGCGGCGCCGGCGACGACATCATCTATGCCGGCGCCAACCAGTCGACCATCGATGGCGGTGGCGGCGACGATGTAATCTACAATGACAACACGTGGCGCGTCACCGGTGGCGACGGCGCCGACCGTTTCGTGTTCAAGGCCAAGAAGGTCTGCGTCATTACCGACTTTGAAGATGGCATCGACACGTTCGACGTCAGCGCCCTGGGCTATCACACTTTCGACGAAATGGTCGCCGCCGGCTTCAGCGTGACCGAGAACTATACGGGTGGCGTGCGGGTCAATCTGGGCCAGAGCACCACGCTGCTGCTGAACACCATGCCCCTCGACACGATCGAGGCCAGCGACTTCCTCTTCGCCTGATCACGCACGGCGTCCGGCCGCTTCTCGCGGCCGGATGCTACACGTTACACCTCCAGCGCGCGGCGCAGGCTGTCGATTTCCTCGTGGAAGGTGGTGTCGGCGGCGCAGAGTTCTTCGATCTTGCGCACGGCATGGATCACCGTGGTGTGGTCGCGGCCGCCGAACTTGCGGCCGATTTCGGGCAGGGAGCGCGAGGTCAGCTGCTTGGCCAGGTACATCGCCACCTGGCGCGGCCGGGCCACCACGCGCGCCCGCCGGGCCGACAGCATGTCGTTCATGCGCACGCTGTAATAGTCGGCGACCTTGCGCTGGATGTCCTCGATCGTCACCCGGCGGTCGTTGGCCCGCAGCAGGTCCTGCAGAACCTCCTGGGCCATGTCGATGGTGATCGGCCGGCCCACCAGTTCGGCATAGGCGACGACGCGGTTGAGCGCGCCTTCCAGCTCGCGGACATTGGAGGTGATGCGGTGCGCCAGGAACTCGACCACGCGCTTGGGCACTTCGCTCTGGCCCAGGCTTTCGATCTTCTGGTCCAGGATGCCTAGGCGCAGCTCGTAGTCGGTCGGGTGGATGTCGGCGACCAGACCCCAGCCCAGGCGGGACCGGATGCGTTCCTCGATGCCTTCGAGGTCGGTCGGTGAGCGATCGGCCGAAATGATCACCTGGCGGTTGTGGTCGACCAGGGCGTTGAAGGTATGGAAGAACTCTTCCTGGGTCGAATCTTTCCCTGAGATGAACTGCACGTCGTCGATCATCAGGACGTCGACCGAACGGAACTGCTCCTTGAACACCATGGTGTCCTTGAAGCGCAGGGCCCGGATGAACTGGTACATGAACTTCTCGGCCGAGAGATAGATCACCCGGCGATGCGGCTGGCGCTCGCGGATCGCCCAGGCGATGCCATGCATCAGGTGGGTCTTGCCCAAGCCGACGCCGCCATAGAGGAACAGCGGGTTGAACTTGACCGCGTCGCCCTCGGCCACGCGGCGGGCGGCGGCATGCGCCAGCTCGTTGGACTTGCCGACGACGAAATTATCGAAGGTGAAGCGCGGGTCGAGCGGCGCGCCGACCTCGCGGTCGCTCGCTGCCGCGCTCGCCGCGCCCGCCGTCGCGGGCGCGCGGGCCGCCGCCCCGTCGCCTTGGGCAAAACCGATCGCCGGCGCGGTGCGGGAGCCATAGCCGCCGACCGGTGCATTATAGGCGGTCGCCTTGGCCGCGGTAGCGCCGCCGATCACGGCGGCCGGGGCCGGGTCCGGCACGACCGCATCGACCCCGTTGCCGGCCACTGCCGCCGCGGCGGCCATGCGCGGCTGGACGATGAAATCGACCTGGGCCACCACCGGCGCCTCGACCCGCCACAGGGCGACCAGGCGGTCGGCAAAATGGCTGCGCACATAGTCGCGCATGAAGGTGGTCGGCACGCCCAGGACCACGGTGCCAGACGCCCGCATCTCGATCAGGCCCAGCGGCCGGATCCAGCTTTGGAACGTGTTGTCACCGAGTTCCAGCCGGAGGCGTTTCTTGACCGCCGTCCACGCCGCCTCGAATTGTTGATTGGTAAACATCCGTGACAGACCCCGACCCCTGCCGATACCGCCGCCGGCTGAAGGCGAACAACCGCCCCCGTCGACTTGTACTGACCTCAACGAAGCGCGTTGCCGCTTCAGCTCTGCTGCCAGGGCAGTCCCGCGGCCTTCCAGCCGCCGACCGCGCCCCGGTGCCGGCTGCCGTCGAGATCGCCCTCGAAACCGCCGGTGATATTGTATGCCGGTGCCAGACCCGCCTTGGTCACGGCCAGCGCCGCCGACCTGGACCGGGCACCCGAGCGGCACAGAAACAGGATCGGCGACCCGGGGTGGTGACCCGCCCCGCTCAAGACCGCCTCGAGCTCTGCCAGGAAATTGCCGTTGGCCGTCATGCCGGGGAAATGAGCCCAGGCGACCAGCGCCGGCTTCTTGCCGAGGCCGCCCAGATCCGGCACGCCGACGAAGCTCCATTCCGCCGCGGAACGGACATCGACAAGCACGGCCCCGGAGTCCTGGCCAAGGATGCGCCACGCATCGTCGGGGGTGATGTCACCCGCGTAATCCGCCACGACTCCACTCCTCTCCTTCACACGGCGCGACCCCACCCCGGCCTGCCGCGCGTCATGCGCCGACATCGCCTGGAATTCGATCGGCAAGGGCCGCCCGCCCATTTCGGGCACACAAGCAGCCCTCAACTGCAACTTCGGTTGCTTCGCCCCGAATACCTAAACACGCAAGTAATCAGCGCGCACTTGTCTTGACTATTAGACGAGCACGTCCCGCGATTACTTCCCCTTCGAGTATTCGTCCCCGCCTGCCATGCGGGGACCCACACAATAACAACGGGGCCGGGCGGAGGCAACGAGACCGAAGCACGAACGACCAAGATTCCGACTCGCGCTACTCGGTTACCGCGAATCCCGGCCTGCCTGATTTTTGCACTCGGACAGCAAAAAAATCGACGGCCCGCCGACAGGCGGGCCGTTTGCTCGGGACTTGGGGCCCCACGATGTTCGCTGGAAGAAGGGGCCGGCCAGCGGCCCCTTGGCCTAACCTTAGCGGGCGGCGAGCGCCTTGACCCGGGCCGACAGCCGGGAGACCTTGCGCGAAGCGGTGTTCTTGGGCAGCACGCCCTTGGAAACGCCGCGCGCGATCTCGGGCTCGGCCGCCGCGAAAGCCGCCTTGGCCGCCGCCGCATCACCGCTCTCCAGCGCCGTCTCGACCTTCTTGATGAAGGTGCGGATGCGCGAGACGCGGTTGCGATTGACCGCGGTACGCCGCTCGGTCACGCGCACGCGCTTCTTCGCTGATTCCGTATTCGCCATGTTCTTGAGACCTACGAGTGTGGATAACTTTAGAAAACGAGGGCGGAGGGATATCACCAAGGGGAAGAGAGGTCAATGATTAGAGTCCCTCAAACGCCGGGCGGCGGCGGCCGCGGCCTTGGCTCGCTTCGCTAAAGCGCCGCGGGGCCTCAATGGCCCAATGGCGCCTTCCATTCCCTCTCCGCCGCTTGCGGGGGAGAGGGAGGGGCCCGGCGCGCAAGCGACGGGAGGGTGAGGTGGTGGGTCGGGGAAGGGCGCGCTCTACGCCCTTGACCCACCTCACCCAACCCTCTCCCCCAAAGGGCGGAGAGGGCTTTCCCCCCCTGGGCCATTGAGGCCCCGCGGAGCTTTAGCGGAGCGAGCCAAGCGCGCTGAGGCGCGCGCCCGGCGCTTGAGGGCTTACTACTTCTGCTTGAACACCGGTTTGCGCTTCTCCACGAAGGCGGCCATGCCTTCCTTCTGGTCCTCGGTCGCGAAGGTCGAGTGGAACAGCCGGCGCTCGAACAGCACGCCTTCGGCGAGCGTGCCCTCGTAGGCGCGGTTCACCGCCTGCTTGGCCATGGCGACGATCGGCTGCGATTTCTCGGCGATCGCCGTGGCCACCTTGATCGCCTCGTCCACCAGGTCGGCAGCGGGCACGATGCGGCTGACCAGGCCGGCACGCTCGGCTTCCGCCGCATCCATCATGCGGCCGGTCAGGCACATCTCCATGGCCTTGGACTTGCCGACGAAGCGGGTCAGGCGCTGCGAGCCGCCGATGCCGGGGATGACGCCCAGATTGATCTCGGGCTGGCCGAACTTGGCGGTATCGGCCGCCAGGATGAAGTCGCACAGCATGGCGATCTCGCAGCCGCCGCCCAGGGCATAGCCGGCCACCGCCGCGATGATCGGCTTTTTGATCGCGACGATGCGGTCGTGCGGCTGGGCAAAGAAATCGGCCTTGAACATGTCCATGTAGGACTGGGGCGCCATCTCCTTGATGTCGGCGCCGGCGGCAAAGGCCTTGGCGCTGCCGGTGACGACGATGCAGCCGATGGCCTCGTCGGCGTCATAGGCCTCGAGCGCCGTGCACAATTCGCCCAGCAGTTCGGCGTTCAGGGCGTTCAGCGCCTGGGGCCGGTTCAAGGTGATCAGGCCGACAGGCCCGCGGCTTTCGGTCAGGATGGTGGCATAGGCCATGACGCGCTCCGGTACGATCGATTGGGTGGTCCGGGAGGGGTGTCGCCTAAAGCGCGTGCGGACGCAAGTTGAAGCGTACGCCCAGGGCCCCGTCGCCATCGCCCTGGCCATGCAGGGTGATGACCAGGATCTCGGTCGCCCGGCGGAAGACATATTTGTCGGCGCCGTCGTCGGCCGGCTGGTCGAGCTTCCAGCCCAGGGCCGGCAGGCTCTCGCGATAGAACCGCGCCACGTCGTCGGCCGAGACCGGGCCGGCGGTATCGACGTCCACGATACGCCCGCCGGGCGTGTCGAAGACGATGCGGGTGTCGGGCACTTCGGCGAGCCCCTCCATCAGGGGCACATCCTCGGACCCGGTCAGGAACCGGGTCGTCGCCAGGGCGGGCAGAACCAGGCCCCACAATCCCAGCAGCGCGGCAGCGGTCGGCAGCAAGCGTCTCATGGGCGGCATGATAGCCCTATCTTTGGCACCGTGAACAATAATAGGTGGAGCGGTTGGACTGGACGATGCGCTTGATGATGCCCGACCGGCAACTCAGGCAAGGCTCGCCGTCCCGGTCATAGACCCGGAAGGCATGCTGGAAATAGCCCAGCTCGCCGTCCGACTGGACATAGTCCCGCAGGGTGGAGCCACCGGCCTCGATCGCCTCGGTCAGCACGGCGCGGATCTGCGGCACCAGCCGCTCGGCCCGCGCCCCCGCCACGCTCGCCGCCTCGCGGACAGGGGATATTTTCGCCCGGAACAGGGCCTCCGAGACATAGATGTTGCCCAGGCCCGCGACCACCTTCTGGTCCAGCAGCGCGGCCTTGATCGGCGTCCGGCGCCCGGCCAGGGCCGCCGACAGGGTCGCCCCGTCGAAGCTGTTGCCCAAGGGCTCGGGCCCGATGTCCTTCAGCAGGGGATGGGCGTCCAGCGTGTCGCGGTGGTCCATCACCATCAGGCCGAAGCGGCGATGGTCGTTGAACACCACCCAGACCCCGCCCTCGGCCTTCAGGCGCAGATGGTCGTGGGTGCCGGCTTCCGGCCAATCGCCGGCGCCCACATGCATCCGCCCCGACATGCCCAGGTGGCCGATCACCACCGCGCCGTCGTCCAGTTCGATCAGCAGATACTTGGCCCGCCGCCTGATGGTCACGATCCGCCGCCCGGTCAGGCGTTCGGCGAAGCGCTCGGGAAAGGGCAGGCGCAGGTCGGGCCGGCGCACCTCGACCTGTGTCAGGCGCCGGCCTTCCAGCGCGCGGGCGAGGCCGCGGCAAACGGTTTCGACTTCGGGCAGTTCGGGCATGGCGCGAGCATAGCCACAACCCGAACGCCCCGTCAGCCCCTCACGCGATAGGCCGTGGGCCGGATGCCCAGGGTCTTGAGGCGCGAGGCCAGGGTGGTGGGCTTGATGCCCAGCCGCTCGGCCGCCCCGCCGGGCCCGGAAACCTTGCCGCCGGCGGCCCGCAAGGCGCCGACCAGGCTGGCCTCGTCGCGTGCCCGGCGGTCCTCCTCCGTCAGAATCGGCGCCGCCTCCCCCAGCGGTGCCGTCGCAACCTCGACCTTCGGGGTGCCGTCGCCGGGCAGGTCCAGGCGCAGGCGGCCGTCGCGCGCCAGGATCACGCCGCGCTCGATGACATTCTCCAGCTCGCGGACGTTGCCCGGCCAGTCGTAGCGGCACAGCCGGCGCACGTCGCCCTGGCTCAGGGTCAGCTTGCCCGCCCCCGCCTTGCGGCCCGGCCGGTCCAGGAAGTGCAGCGCCAGCAGCGGAATATCCTCGGGCCGTTCGCGCAGCGGCACGGAATGGATCGGGAAGACGTTCAGCCGGAAGAAGAGGTCGCGGCGGAAGCGGCCGCGCTTCACCTCGGCTTCGAGGTCGCGGTTGGTGGCGGCGATCACCCGCACGTCGACGGCGCGCGTGCGCGCCTCGCCGACCCGCTCGAACTGGCCCTCCTGGAGCACCCGCAGCAGCTTGCCCTGGAGGTCGAGGGGGATCTCGCCCACCTCGTCCAGGAAGATGGTGCCGCCGCCGGCCAGCTCGAAGCGGCCGATGCGGTCGCGCAGGGCGCCGGTGAAGGCGCCGCGGCTGTGGCCGAAGAATTCGCTCTCGAACAGCTCGCGCGGGATCGCCGCGCAGTTGACCCGGATCAGCGGCCGGGCCGAGCGGTCGCTGGCCTGGTGGATGGCGCGCGCGATCAACTCCTTGCCGGTCCCCGATTCGCCGGTGATCAGGACCGAGGCGTCGGTGGGCGCCACCAGCTCGACCTGGCGCAGGATGGTCTGGATCTGGGCGCTGGTGCCGATGATGCCGCGGTGGTTGCCCTCCCGCCGGATCTCTTCCTGAAGATAGGCATTCTCCAGTTCCAGCCGCTTGTGCAGGGCATCGACCTCGTCGTGGGCGGCGCGCAGGCGCTCCTCCGCCTCGCGCCGCTGGCCGATGTCGCGGAAGACGACCACGGCCCCCACCACCTCGCCGCGGTCGCGGATCGGCGTGCTGGTGTACTCGACCCACAGGGGGCGGCCGTCGCGGCGCCAGAACACCTCGTTGGCCACCTGGTGCACGGCGCCGTCGCGGAAGGCCGCATAGATCGGGCAGTCACCCTGCGGGTAGAGCGAGCCGTCGGCGTGATGGTGGTGCACCGTCGCGTGCATGTCGGTGCCCACCAGTTCCTCCGCCGACCAGCCCAGCATGCGCTCGGCCGCCGGGTTGACGAAGGTCGTGGTGCCTTCGGCGTTCACGCCGTAGATGCCCTCGCCTACCGCCCGCAGGATGAGCTGGTTCTCGCGCTCCAGATCCCGGAAGAAACGGGCCACCCGCTGCCATTCGGCGATGCCGCCCTGCATATAGAACTGGGCATCGGCATCGGTGTCGCGCCGCCGCCGCTCGTCGAGGTCGGTCAGGCCGACCAGCATCAACGGGCCCTCGGCGGTATCGATCCTGGTGCCGGCATATTCCAGGCGCACCGCACGGCCCTCGGCGCTGCGCGGGGTCAGGTTGCGGGTCCACCAGAACCCCTTGGCCAGGGCGGCCTGGGTGAAGACGATCAGGGCCGGCATCTGGCCGGGGTGAAGGGCGGAAAAGCGGGTGTCGCCGCCCGGCGCCAGCCCCAGCAGGCGGCAGGCCGCCGGGTTGGCCTCCACCACAAGATCGGCGAAGGGATCGACCATCAGCAGGGGCTCGGGGCTGGCCTGCAGGGCGAGCGCGGCAAGTTGACTCTGGCCCATTTCACGAAATTTCGTCATCAGGAAACGATATTTCGTAACTTACGATATTTCGTGATGGCCGGCCAGGGGCAAATCGCCCGGAAAGCCGCGACGATGCCGCGCTTTCCCCTTCTGGCACGGCCCTTGCGCTTGAAGTGGCAGGGTAGAACAGAGGGTGATCCCATGAAGCGTGAAGACCTGACCGAGAAGATCCTGGACATCAAGCGCGAGAAGGGCTGGACCTGGAAATCCATCGCCGAGGCGATCGGCGGCCATTCCCCCGTGCTGATCACCGCGGCCCTGCTGGGCCAGATGAAGCTGACCAAGGCCCAGGCGACCGAGGCGGCCAAGCTGTTCGAGCTTTCCCTGGGCGAGGAGCGGATGCTGAACGAGGTGCCCTATCGCGGCTCATTCCAGGCCCCGCCCACGGATCCGCTGATCTACCGTTTCTACGAGCTGGTGATGGTCTACGGCACCACCTGGAAGGAACTGATCCAGGAAGAATTCGGCGACGGCATCATGTCGGCGATCGACTTCGATTTCGAGATGGAGCGTCTGCCGGATCCCCGTGGCGACCGGGTCAAGATGACCATGTCGGGCAAGTTCCTGCCCTACAAATACTACGGTGCCACGGGCAATTCCCCGGCCTACGGCTACAAGGAGGACTGAGCGCTCAAGCCGCGGCCCGGTTCGCCAGGGCCGCATAGGCCGCCATCTCGAACTGGGCATAGGCCATCAGCGACGGCATGTCGCCGTAAGGCAGGACCTGGGAGGCATAGAAGCCGCCGATGCCGTTCTGCCGGTCGATCCAGTAGTAGAGATTGGCGATGCCCGACCAGGCGAGGGTGTTGGCGGGACGCCCGGTCGGCATCGGCTGGTCGTTCAGCATGAAGCTGTAGGCCCAGGACATGGTCTGGCCGGGCAGGAACTGGATCTCCAGCGCCATCTCCGGCATCACGCTGGGCAATTCCCGCAGCTTGAGTTCGCCCAGGCCGTTGCCCTCGGCCATCCTGACCGTCTCGGGCTTCAGCACCCGGCCGTTGGGACCGGCCCCGTCGTTCAGCCACATGCGGATGAAGCGGCAATAGTCGCCGACGGTCGCATAGAGGCCGTGGCCACCCATGTCGACTTCCGGATCGGCCGGCAGCAGCGGCTCGGGGATCGGCGCCAGCGAGCCGTCGGCCCCGCGCTGGTGCACCAGGGCCAGGCGCTGGCGCATCGACGGCGTCAGGGTGAAGCCGGTGTCGGCCATGCCCAGCGGCTCGAAGATCCGCTCCTTCATGACCTGGCCCAGACGCTGGCCGGTGATCCCTTCGACCACCTGGCCGCACCAGTCGATGTTCATGCCGTATTCCCACTGCTCGCCCGGATCGGCGATCAGGTGCGATTGCAGCGACAGGCGGGTGCAGCCGATGATGCTGGCCCGGCCGGTGGCCGCCGCCTCGTCGAACAGGCGCTGGTTCGAGAATTCGTAGCCGAAGCCCGCGGTGTGCAGCATCAGCATGCGGGTGGTGATCTCGCGCCGGGGTGCCCGCAGGCGCGGCCGGCCATCGGCGTCCAGGCCTTCCAGCACCTTGACCTTGGCGATTTCGGGGGCATAGCGGCTGGCCGGGGCGTCGAGGTCCAGGCGCCCCTCCTCGACCAGTTGCAGCACCGCCGTCCCCGTGATCGCCTTCGAGCACGAGAAGATGGCAAACACCGTGTCGGTGGTCATCGGCTGATTGCTGCCCAGCACCCGCACGCCCGCCGCCCCCTCGTAGGTGGTGCCCTGGGCGTCGGTGAGCATGGCGACGATCCCGGGGATCGCCGGGGTGCCCTGGACCGATTGCGCCAGGATGGCGTCGGCCGTCGTCTTGAAACCGCTGTTCATCAAGCTTCCTCCGCTACTTCTTGTTATGGCGGCAGCTTAGCCGCGCCGGGCCGCGCGCGCACCCTCGAATGGGTGGGGCGCGGGCCTTGCGCCGAAAGGCCGCTGAAGAGCCGCCGCGCAACGCTGGCGAGGCCCGCGCCGGGACGCTATGGTTCGCGCCATGACACAGGACGACGCGATCAATTCGGCCGAGAAGGTCACCCATTTCGGCTTCGAGACCGTGGCCGAGGCCGACAAGGCGCGCCGGGTGCGCGGCGTCTTCGATGCCGTGGCCAAGCGCTATGACATCATGAACGACCTGATGTCGGGCGGCGTACACCGGCTGTGGAAGGCGGCGCTGATCGACTGGATGAACCCGGCCAAGGGCACCCACCTGCTGGACGTGGCGGGCGGCACCGGCGACATCGCCTGCCGCTTCCTGGACCGGACCGGGCCGGATGCCCGGGTGACTGTGGTCGACATCAATGCCGAAATGGAGTTGGTGGGCCGCGACCGCGCCATCGACCAGGGCCGCCTCAACATCGGCTGGGCCGTCGGCGATGCCGAGAAGCTGCCGGTCAAGGACCGCTCGGTCGACTACGTCACCATCGCCTTCGGCATCCGCAACGTGACCCGCATCCCCCTGGCGCTGAAAGAGATGCGCCGAGTGCTGAAGCCGGGCGGCCGCTTCATCTGCCTGGAATTCTCCAAGGTGGTGATCCCCGGCCTCGACCAGATCTATGAGGAATATTCCTTCAAGGCGATCCCGCGCATCGGCAAGCTGGTCACCGGCAACGCCGATGCCTACCAGTACCTGGTCGAAAGCATCCGCCGCTTCCCCGATCAGGACACGTTTGCCAAAATGATCGCCGAGGCGGGGTTCGAGCGCGTCCAGGTCCGCAACCTGACCGGCGGCGTCGCCGCCCTGCATTCCGGCTGGCGCCTGTAGCCGATGTTCAAAGCCCTGCGTCATGCCCTGCGCCTGTTCCGCGTCGCCCGCCGGCTGGCCGTCCATGACGCGCTGTTTCCGGCCGAACTGACGGAAGAACTGCCGCTCTCGGCCCGGGTCGGGCGCAAGCTGCTCTCCATCCGCCTGTTCAGCCGCGGCCATCCCGAACTGGAGGGCAAGAGCCAGGGCGAACGCCTGGCCGTGGCCCTGGGCAGCTTGGGCCCCACCTATATCAAGCTGGGCCAGAGCCTGGCCGCCCGGCCCGACCTGGTCGGCGACCAGGTCGCCCGCGCCCTGATGCAATTGCAGGACCGGGTGCCACCCTTCCCGGCCAGCGAAGCCCGCCAGATCATCGAATACGAGCTGATGCGCCCGATCGGCGAGGCCTTCGCCTCGATCGACGAGGTCCCCGTCGCCGCCGCCTCGATCGCCCAGGTCCATTTCGGCGTAACCCACGAAGGCCGCGAAGTGGCCGTCAAGGTGCTGCGGCCGGGCATCGAGATCGCCTTCCGCCGCGACCTCGATGCCCTGGCCTGGGCCGCCGACCTGGCCGAGCGCTATGTGGCACCGCTGAAGCGCCTGCGCCCGCGCGAAATCGTCCGCATCCTGTCCGATGTCTCGTTCCTGGAGATGGACCTGCGCCTGGAGGCGGCCGCCGCCTCCGAACTCGGCCTGACCCTGAACGCCGAAGGCGGCGTCACCGTGCCGGCGGTCGACTGGACGCGCACCGCAAGGCGGGTCCTGACCGTCGACCGGGTGCGCGGCATTCCCATCGGCGACCGCGAGGCCCTGGTCGCCGCCGGCCACGATCCCAAGGTGCTGGCGACCCGGCTGATGCAGAGTTTCCTCGACCAGGCGCTGGGCAACGGCTTCTTTCACGCCGACCTGCACCAGGGCAACCTGTTCGTGGTCGAGAACGGCACCATCGTCGCGGTCGATTTCGGCATCATGGGCCGCCTGGGCAAGCCTATGCGCCGCTTCATGGCCGAGACCCTGTTCGGCTTCATCACCGCCGACTACATGCGCGTCGCCCGGGTCCATGCCGAGGCGGGCATCCTGCCGCCGACCAAGTCGGTCGAGCTGTTTTCCCAGGCCCTGCGCTCGATCGGCGAGCCGATCCTGGGCCGCGCCACCCGCGACATCTCGATCGCCCGGCTGTTGCAGCAGTTGTTCCTGGTGACCGACACCTTCGCCATGGAAACCCAGCCCGACCTCCTGCTGCTGCAAAAGACCATGGTGGTGGTCGAGGGTGTGGGCGGCATGCTCGACCCCACCATGAACATCTGGGAAGTGGCGCGGCCGGTGGTCGAACGCTGGATGGTCTCGACCTTCTCGCCCGAGCACCGCCTGATGGACGCGGCCGAAGGCGCCGCCGGCCTGATGCGCCGCCTGCCCGCCATGCTCGACAAGCTGGAAAAACTGGGCGGCCAGATCACCGAGAGCGGCCTGCGCCTGCACCCGGAAACCGCCAAGGCGATCGCCGACGGCCAGGCCAAGGCCCAGCGCCGCCTGTGGTGGGCGGTGATCGCGCTCGCCGCCGCCGTGGTCGTGATCGCGCTGACCTGACGGGCTCAGTCCCTTCGCGCCTGGCGGCGGAAATCGGACGGTGCCAGCCCTTCCCAGCGCTTGAAGGCCCGCCGGAAATTGGCCAGCTCGCCGTAGCCCAGCGTATAGGCGATCTCGTCGATGCTCAGATGGGACGACTTCAGGTGTTCCATGGCCAGGGTGTGCCGCACATCGTCCAGGACCTCCCGGAACGAGGTGCCCTCCGCCACCAGCCGGCGGTGCAGGGTGCGCGGGGTCATGTTGAACAGGCGCGCCACCACGGTAAGCGTGGGATAGCCGCCCTGCCGGTCGAGCAGCAGCCGGCGCAGGCGGGCGGCCAGCGACATCTGGCGCGTGAGCTTGTCGAGTTCGCGCTGGCAGATCTGGCGGGCATCCTCGAAGGCGGCGGGATCGGCCATGCGCAGGGGCGTGTCGATCAGGTCGAGGGGGATGGCGAACCCGGCCCATGAGGTGCCATAGGCGAGGTCGGCCTTGAACAGCGCCCGCGCCAGGTCCGCATGGGCCGGCGCCGGGAAGGGGAAGGCGATGCCCTCGACCGGGCTCGTGCCTAGGCAGACCGTCTCGATCATGTTCTTGATCGTGAGAATGACCGCCTCCAGCACGACCACGCGCAACTCCCCCAGGGGCTCCACCTCTTCGAACAGGACCCGCATCGACCGTCCGCTCGCCGCCAGGCGGACCGTGACCAGCGAGGTGCGCACCGGCAGGTAGCGCTGGACGAGATCGATCGCCTGGCGAAGCGTGCCGCTGTTCATGGCGGCATAACCCAGCATGCCGTGGGCGCTGGCGGTCAGGCGGTCGCCGACCAGGAGGCCCAGCGCCGGTTCGCGCGTGGTGTCCAGACCATCGCGCACCAGTTGCCGGAACCGCTCGAAAGAAAGCTCGAAAGCCGGGTCGGCGATCTGGGCGCGGGTCAGGCCGCTCAGGGCCAGCCATTGGGCGACGTCGCCGCCGCAGTCCGCGATCTGCTCCGCGATCTGGCGGACATAGTGGATGGCCAGCGGAAACTGCCGTGGGGTCATGGCGCCGGATTGTCAAAAAATACCCCCTTCCTGTCAATGCCTCACCTCCCGGACAGACGGGCCCTGGCCTATTCCCCTAAGGGTCAGGAACCCACCCAACAGAGAGGGAAAAGCGATGCTTCAGCAGCGGGAGGAAACAGCCAGGCTGACCGTCGAGGTCAACGGCCAGGCCATCGGGATCGAGCCGACCGAGACCATCCTGCAGGCGGCCCTGCGCGAGGGGATGGCCTTCCCCTATAGCTGCCGGGTCGGCGGCTGCGCCAGTTGCAAGTGCAAGCTGGTGGACGGCCAGGTGAAGGAACTGACCGAGACCACCTATATCCTGAGCGACGAGGACCTGGACGAGGGCTTCATCCTGGCCTGCCAGAGCGTGCCCAGGACGAATGTGAAGATCGCCGTCGACCTGCCCGAACAGGCCGCGCGGCGCCGGGTGGCGGGCAAGGTGGTCGCGCAGGAGCGCCTGACCCACGACATCACCCGCCTGCGCCTGGCCCTGGACGAACCGCTCGATTACAAGCCGGGGCAATTCGCCGACCTGGCCTTCGCTGCCCTGCCCGGCATCAGCCGCAGCTATTCCTTCGCGACACCGCCCGGTGCAGACGGCGTGGTCGAATTCTTCGTCCGCAAGGTGCCGGGCGGGTGTTCTCGTCCCGGGCCAACGACGGTGATGTCATCGGCGAGACCATGACGGTGGAAGGGCCGTCGGGCGATTTCTGGCTGCGGCCGGGCAGCGCCCCCCTGCTGCTGGTCGCCGGCGGCAGCGGGCTGGCGCCGATCCTGGCCCTGCTGCGGGCAGCGGCCGACGAGGGCTGCGCGCGGCCGGTGACCCTGCTGTTCGGTGCCCGCACGCAGCGCGACCTCTATGCCCTGGAGGAGATCCGCGCCATCGAGCGTGCCTGGAAGGGGCCGTTCCGCTTCACCCCCGTGCTCTCGGAGGCGGCGGCCGACGGCGCCTGGGCCGGTGCGCGCGGGCTGGTCACCGACCATCTGCTGGACGGTCTCGACACCAGCGCCCAGGTCTACCTGTGCGGTCCGCCGGCCATGATCGACGCGGCGGAGGCGACGCTGCGGGAACGCGGCGTGACACAACGGCAGATCCATGCCGACCGCTTCCTGACCCGGGAGGACCTGGCCAATCGCGCCAGGCCCGCCGAGGCGCACAGCGGGGTCGAGGCCGGGATCTTCGACTACCTGAAATTCTTCCTGTTCCATGCCGTCGGCCTGTTCGCGGCCACCACGATCGTGGCGGGCGGCGCCTGGCCCACCTATGGGCTGCTGGGCACGCTGGCCTTCTACCTGATCGGCGATGCCATTTCGGGCGACGATACCTCGACGCCGCGTTACACCCGGCCGGGAATCCTGACCGTGCAGCTATGGCTGGCGTTGCCCTTGCTGAGCCTCATCGTCTTCGCGGCGATCTGGAGTGTCAGCCCGGGCGATCCGCTGGGCTTCGGCGCCCTGGTCACCCTGCTGACCGGGTTCGACGCGATCGCGGCGCGCGGCGCCACCTTCTGGGGCCACCACGTGTCGACCGCCGTCATCACCGGGCTGACCATCGGCATGATCGGCACGATCACGGCCCATGAGCTGACGCACCGGACCTGGGACCGCGTCTCGATGTTCTTCGGGCGCTGGCTGCTGGCCTTCAGCTTCGACACCGTGTTCTCGATCGAGCATGTCTACGGCCATCACCGCTATGTCTCGACCGAGCATGACCCGGCCACCGCGCCGCGCGGCCGCAACGTCTACTACCACGTCGTCGCCTCGACCCTGAAAAGCAACCTGAGCGCCTGGAAGATCGAGCGCCGCCGCCTGCTGCGCCGCGGGCTCGGCCTGTGGTCCTGGCACAATGCCTTCCTGCGCGGCCACCTGATGAGCCTGGGCCTGGTCGCCCTGGCCTGGGCGATCGGCGGCCCGGTGGGGGCGGGCTTCTTCGTGGTCTGCGCCCTGTGGGGCAAGGCGCTGCTCGAGATCGTCAACTATATGGAGCACTATGGCATGGTGCGCGACCCGGCGACCCCGGTGCAGCCGCGCCATTCGTGGAACACGACCAAGCGCATCAGTTCCTGGTCGATGTTCAACCTGACGCGCCACTCGCACCACCATGCCCAGGGCGAGGTGCCCTACCAGGACCTGCGGCCTTTCCCCGAGGCACCGACCATGATCGGCGGCTACCTGACCACGATCGCCGTCGCCATGATCCCGCCCCTGTGGCATGCGCTGATGACGCCCAAGGTGCTGGCCTGGGACCACGCCTATGCCAACGACGGCGAGCGGGAACTGGCCCGGCGCGCCAATGCCCGCAGCGGCATCGCCGCCTTCCAGCGGGCGGCCTGACGGCGAGGCCGGGCGGGGCCGCCCTATCGGCGGCCCTGTTCGGCTTCGCCGGGCGACGGCTCGGGCGAGGGTGTCGCCGCGGCAGGCGCGGACAGTTCGCGCTTGATGCAGTCGCGCCACACCGTCACCGCTTCATTGCTGCCCGCCAGCGGCCATTTGATGATCAGGCCGGCCAGATCGTCGGCGCCGACGCTGAGGGTCTGGCCATGGGTGAAGGCCTTGAGGAACTCGTCGCTTTGGGTGGCCGCCAGCGACATCGACAAGGTGGTGCCGACCTGCTGGGCCCGCCCGGCGCGATAGGCGATGCCGTCGATCAACAGCACCGCCCGCCGCTCCAGCCGCAAACCGCCGGTGTCCGGCAGTTCCGGCCCACGGACGCCCAGGTACAGTTCGCGGGAGACATTGGCCGGGGTGGCCGCGATCCACAGCCGGCGGTCGCCCTTGCCGGTCTGCATCAGGGTGCACACATTATAGCTCTGGCCCTGGCTGTCGCGCATGGCGCCGGCGCCCACCTGCCAGTTTTCGGGCAAGGTCGTGGTGGCATGGGGCGCCGTCGCGCTGGCCGCGACAGGTGTCGATTCGTCGACGCAGGCAGCCAGGCCGGCGGCCAGACCGGCGACCAGGGCGAAGCGGATGGCTGTGCGCATGTTTTCCCCGAAAATCCCCGTCTCGCTCTATGAAACCGGCCACGCTGGGTCAACGGCAATCTTCGCCGAAAGATCCTCCGTTTTCGTTTGGGCGTTTTTGTTGATGTCCACCATAATGACGTATAAAAGGCGAATCCTCGACGCCAACCGGCGCAAGGCAGGCTCATGGCCGATAAACACATCCTCCTGGTCATCGGTGGCGGCATCGCGGCTTACAAGTCGCTGGAATTGATCAGGCGCCTGCGCGAGCGCGGCATCGGCGTGCGCGCCATCCTGACCCGGGCCGGCAGCGAATTCGTCACGCCCCTGTCGGTCTCGGCCCTGACCGGCGACAAGGTCTACGGCGACCTGTTCTCGCTGACCGATGAGGCCGAGATGGGCCACATCGAACTGAGCCGGGCCGCCGACCTGCTGGTGGTCGCCCCGGCCACCGCCGACCTGATGGCCAAGATGGCCAACGGGCATGCCGACGACCTGGCCTCGACCGCCCTGCTCGCCACCGACAAGCGTGTGCTGATCGCCCCGGCCATGAACGTGCGCATGTGGGAACATGCGGCGACCCGGCGGAACCTGAAGCAGTTGACCGCCGACGGCGTCATGGTCGTCGGCCCCAATGACGGCGACATGGCCTGCGGCGAATACGGCCCCGGCCGCATGGCCGAGCCCCATGAAATCCTGGGCCGCATCCTGGCCTTCTACGAGGGCGAGGCGAACAGGCCGCTGGACGGCCGCCATGTCATCGTCACCTCGGGCCCGACCCACGAGCCGATCGACCCGGTGCGCTACATCGCCAATCGCTCGTCGGGCAAGCAGGGCCATGCCCTGGCCGCCGCCCTGGCCCGCCTGGGCGCGCGGGTGACGCTGGTCTCGGGCCCGGTGACCGAACCCGATCCCACGGGGGTTCAGACCATCCATGTCGAGACCGCGCGGGACATGGCCCAGGCCGTCGAGGACGCCCTGCCGGCCAGCGTCGCGGTCTGTGCCGCCGCGGTCGCCGACTGGCGGGTCGACGGCGAGGCCGGCCAGAAGATCAAGAAGGACGGCAGCGGTGCCGTCCCCACCCTGTCGCTGGTGGAGAACCCCGACATCCTGGCCTCGCTGTCGCGGCGCAACCAGGGCCGGCCGGCCCTGGTGATCGGCTTTGCCGCCGAGACCGAGAAGGTGGTCGACCATGCCCGCGCCAAGCTGGCGCGCAAGGGCTGCGACTGGATCGTCGCCAACGACGTGGGCTCTGGTCCCGACGGCGGCGTCATGGGCTCCACCGACAACACCGTTCACATCGTCACCGGCGAGGGTATCGAGTCCTGGCCCAAGCTGTCCAAGATTGAAGTGGCGGCGCGCCTGGCGGCGCGCATCGCGCTAACCGTGAAGGAACGAAACATCTGATGTTACGCCTGTCGCGCAAGATGCTGTTCGCCCTCGAAGCCGTGGTCGACATCGCCTACAACGCCCGGCCCGAGCCCGTGCAATCGAAAGAGATCACGCGCCGCCAGGGCATCCCCCAGCGCTATCTCGAGCAGGTGATGCAGCAACTGGTCCATGCCGGCGTGCTGAAAGGCGTGCGCGGGCCCAAGGGCGGCTATCGCCTGGCGCGCGAGCGCCGCCGCATCACGGTGGGCGAGATCATTCGCGTGGTCGGCGCCATCGAGAACGCGGAGGACGAGGAGGACGGCGGCGAGGGCCAGCCCATGACCTCGGACCTGGGGCGCAAGGTGGTCCAGCCATTGTGGAGCGAACTGCACGAGACCATCATGCTCAAGCTTGATTCGATCACGGTCGAGGATCTGTGCCGGCGGGCCGAAGGTGCCGGCGTGCACTCGGAAGGCCGCGAGCGCATGGACTTCTCGATCTGAGTTTGGATTTCCTGGGAGGAATGATGATGAGCAAGACGGCGAAGCCCGGTCGCGGCCGCGTCTACGACAGCATTACCGAGACGATCGGCAATACGCCCCTGGTGCGGGTGCACCGGCTGGCCTCGCAGGCCGGGGCCAAGGCGGAAATCCTGGCCAAGCTCGAATTCTTCAACCCGCTGTCCAGCGTCAAGGACCGCATCGGCGTCGCCATGATCGAGGCCCTGGAGGCCGAAGGCCGGATTGCGCCGGGCGCCACCCTGATCGAGCCGACCTCGGGCAATACCGGCATCGCACTGGCCTTCGTCGCCGCCGCCAAGGGTTACCGCCTGATCCTGTGCATGCCCGAATCGATGTCGATCGAGCGGCGCAAGATGCTGGTCCTCCTGGGTGCCGAACTGGAACTGACCCCGCCCGAGAAGGGCATGCGCGGGGCCATCAACCGGGCCGAGGAACTGAACAAGGAAATCCCCGGCTCGGTCATCCCGCAGCAGTTCGCCAACCCGGCCAACCCGGCGATCCACGCCGCGACCACGGCCGAGGAGATCTGGAACGACACCGCCGGCAAAGTCGACGTGGTGATTTCCGGCATCGGCACCGGCGGCACCATCACCGGCGTCGGCCGGGTGCTGAAGGCGCGCAAGCCCTCGGTGCGCATGGTCGCGGTCGAGCCCGAGGACAGCCCAGTGCTGTCGGGCGGCCAGCCCGGCCCGCACAAGATCCAGGGCATCGGCGCCGGCTTCGTGCCGCCGATCCTGGACCGCAGCCTGATCGACGAGATCATCACCATCGGCAACGAGACCGCCTTCGAAACCGCCCGCCAGGCCGCCCGCCTGGAAGGCATCGCCTGCGGCATCTCCTCGGGGGCCGCCTTCGCCGCCGCGATCGAGGTCGCCACCCGCCCGGGCATGGAAGGCAAGACCGTGGTCGCGATCATCCCCTCCTTCGCCGAACGCTACCTCTCCACCGCCCTGTTCGACGGGCTGTAATTACCCAAAAAAACGTCATGGCCGGGCGAAGTCCCGGCCATCCACGTCGCCAAGCAGCCTATGCTGTCAACGGATGTGGCTCGTCCCGACGTGGATGACCGGGACGAGCCCGGTCATGACGACTTGAAGGCAACGCTCGTGTGACGCGGAACAGCCCGGTCATCTATCGCGGGGATTCGGCGGGGCGGGCGGCAGCCAGCGCGCCGCGTTCGTACCAGCCCTGGCTCGCATTGACGATGCGCACCACCGACAGCATCACCGGCACCTCGATCAGCACGCCGACCACGGTCGCCAGCGCAGCGCCTGAATCGAAGCCGAACAGGCTGATGGCGGCGGCCACCGCCAGTTCGAAGAAATTGCTGGCGCCGATCAGGGCCGAGGGGCCGGCGACGCAGTGCTGCTCGCCGGCCAGGCGGTTCAGCAGATAGGCAAGGCCGGCGTTGAAATAGACCTGGATCAGGATCGGCACCGCCAGCAGGGCGATGACCAGGGGCTGGGCCAGGATCTGTTCGCCCTGGAAGCCGAACAGCAGCACCAGGGTTGCCAGCAGCGAGACCAGCGACACGGGCTGCAGCCTTGCCAGCAGACGCCTGAGCCCCGCCTCGCCGCCCGACGCCAGGACCACCCGGCGCACCAGTTGCGCGACGATCACCGGCACCACGATATAGAGCGCGACCGACAGCACCAGCGTGTCCCACGGCACCGTGATCGCCGAGAGGCCCAGCAGGAAGCCGACAATCGGCGCGAAGGCGAAGACCATGATGGTGTCGTTGAGCGCCACCTGGCTCAAGGTGAAATGCGGCTCGCCCCGGGTCAGGTTCGACCAGACGAAGACCATGGCGGTGCAAGGCGCCGCCGCCAGGATGATCAGGCCGGCGATATAGGAACCGATCTGGTCACCCGGCAGCCAGGGCGCGAACAGGTAACCGATGAAGAGCCAGCCCAGCGCCGCCATCGAGAACGGCTTGACCGCCCAGTTGATGAACAAGGTGACGCCGATGCCGCGCCAGTGTGCCTTGACCTGGCCCAGGGCGGCGAAATCGATGCGTAGCAGCATCGGGATAATCATCAGCCAGATCAGCACGGCGACGGGCAGGTTCACCTTGGCGACTTCGGCCCCGCCGATCACCTGGAAGACGCCGGGCAGGAAGTGCCCCAGGGCCACCCCGGCGACGATGCACAGGGCGACCCACAGGGTAAGCCAGCGTTCGAACAGCGACATCCTCAGGCGGCCGGATGACGCGCGCTTGAAGCCCCGTCGCCGCGGCCAATCTCGTGCAGGTGGGTCTGCAGGGACAGGCGGTCGAGGCTGGCGACCGGCAGGGCGGCGAAGGTGCTGATCCGGTTCTTGAGATAGCGGAAGGCGGCAACGAAGGCTGCTTCCTTCTGGATCTCGGTCCCTTGCGCGGCGGCGGGGTCCTCGATCCCCCAATGGGCGGTCATCGGCTGGCCCGGCCAGATCGGGCAGACTTCGCCGGCGGCATCGTCGCAGACGGTAAAGACGAAATCCATGTGCGGCGCCCCGGGTACCGCGAACTCGTCCCAGGACTTGCTGCGCAGGTCGTCGGTCGGGTAGTCCATGCTGGCCAGCACCTTGACGGCCAGGGGATTGACCCCGCCCTTGGGGAAGCTGCCGGCCGAGTGGGCATTGAAGCGGCCGGCGCCGTCCCGGCGCAGGATGCTCTCGGCCATGATCGAGCGGGCGGAATTGCCGGTGCAGAGGAAGAGCACGTTGAAGATGTGGTCAGACATCGGCGGTCTCCATGATGCAGCAGGTGGTGGTGGCGAGAGGTTCGGGCACGGGCGCGCAGAGCTCCGGCCGGCCCTGGCAGCAGTCGTTGGTCAGGAAGCCCACGAGGCGGTGGAAGCCCTCCAGGTCGGCGCGATAGAAGATGGTCCGGCCCTGGCGGTCGGCTTGGGCGAGCCCGGCCCGGCTGAGGATGGCGAGATGGCTCGACATGGTGTTGTGGGGCACGCCGCAGGTGGTCGCGATCTCGCCGGCCGGAATGCCTTGGGGGTGCGCCGCCAGGAGGGCCCGGAAGACCTTCAGCCGGGTCCGCTGGGCCAGCGCGCCGAGGGCGTCGATCGCGCCCAATTCGTCGATACTTGTGGACATATCGACCTTATAGATCCGCCGGGCCATGAATGCAACCGGCAACGGCGGCCCTGCGGCCGCCGTTGCCAAAGTCGATCAGAACGCCGAGGTGTCGAGCGAGTCCAGGCCCTTGGCCACCGCCCGCTGCTTGGCGAGTTCGTCGGCCGAAAGCAGGATCAGGCCCTTGCCCTCGAGGTAGCCGTTGGCGGCAATGGCACGGTCCGAGAAGAACTCGGCGATATATTCGGCGATGCCGGGCACGTCGCCGACCTGATACTTCTTCACATAGAAGTACAGCGAGCGGGACACCGGGTAGGCGCCGCCCTGGATGTTCTCGTAGGTCGGCTGCTTGCCGTCAACGGTGGCGCCCTTGATCTTGTCCTGGTTTTCCTCGAGGAAGCTGTAGCCGAAGACACCGACGGCGATCGGGTTGGCGACCAGCTTCTGGACGATCAGGTTGTCGTTCTCGCCGGCTTCGACGTAACCGCCGTCTTCGCGGATCTTCTGGCAGGCCTTGCCGGTGATCAGGTCCTTGTTCTCGGCCACTTCCTTGCAGCCCTCGTCCATCACCAGCTCGTTGAAGGCGTCGCGGGTGCCTGACGTCGGCGGCGGGCCCAGCACTTCGATCTTTTCAGCCGGCAGGCTGGGGTCGATCTCGTTCCAGGTCTTGTAGGGATTGTCGACGACGTCGCCATCGACCACGACCTCGGCGGCCAGCGCCTTCCAGATCTGGGCGCGGGTCAGCTTGAACGCCGGCGCGCTCTTGGCATTGGCCAGCACGATGCCGTCATAGCCGATCTTCAGCTCGACGATGTCCTGGACGCCGTTGGCCTGGCACTGGTCGATCTCGCTGCGCTTGATGCGGCGCGAGGCATTGGCGATGTCGGGGTAGTTCTCGCCGACGCCCGCGCAGAACAGCTTCAGGCCGCCGCCGGTGCCGGTCGACTCGACGATCGGGGTCTTGAACGCGCCGCCCTTGCCGAAGGTCTCGGCCACGGCGGTGGCAAAGGGGAACACGGTCGACGAACCGACGACGCGGATCTGGTCGCGGGCCTGCGCGGTCGCGGCAAAGCCCGTGGCGAGGATGGCAGCCGTGGCGACGGCCGCGAGAGCGGATTTGACGGTCATGGACGGTCTCCCAGGAGTCAGGACGACGGGGCGACGCTACGCCCGCCGCGTGACCGATCCGTTGCACCTTGGTGACAGATCGATGGCGCCGCGCACTCAGTCCCGCGCGGGCAGATAGACCGTGAAGGTCGTGCCCTGGCCCAGGGTCGAATCGATGGTCAGGGCGCCGCGGTGGCGGTTCAGGATGTGCTTGACGATGGCGAGGCCCAGGCCGGTACCGCCCAGGTCGCGGCTGCGCGCCGTGTCGACCCGGTAGAAGCGCTCGGTCAGGCGCGGCAGGTGCTCGCGCGCGATGCCCGGCCCCTGGTCGCTGATCGCGATCGCCACCGGCCGGGCCCGGCCGGGCCAGCCGGCGCGCGAGGGGACGTGGTCGATGACGCGGGCGTCGATGTGCACGGTGCCGCCCTGGCGGCCGTATTTGATGGCGTTGTCGATCAGGTTGGTGAAGACCTGTTCCAGCTCGCCCTCGTCGCCGATCACCGGCGGCAAATCGGCGGGCAGGATCAGATCGACGCTGGCCTGGCGGGCCTGGGCCCGGAAATCCAGCGCCTTGACCACCCGGCGGATCAGGACATCGACCGAGACGGGCTCGGCCGGCGGCGTGTGCTCGGTCAGTTCCACCCGCGACAGCGACAGCAGGTCGCCGACCAGCCGGGTCATGCGGGCGACCTGTTCCGCCATGGTCTTCAGGAAGCGCTCGCGCGCCACACTGTCGTCCCTGGCCGGGCCCAGCAGGGTTTCGATGTAACCGCCCAGGGCCGCCAGCGGCGTGCGGATCTCGTGGCTGGCATTGGCGACGAAATCGGCGCGCATCCGCTCCACCCGCTTGGACTGGGTCAGGTCGCGGAACACCAGGGCGACCGCCACGCCGTCGGGCGACGGCTTGGCGAAGGCGGCGATGCGGCAGGTCAGTTCGCGCGCCACCGGCACCGGCAGCGACAATTCGATTTCGACCGGCGGCTCGGCACCGCTGGCGACCCCTTCGGCGGCCTCCAGCACTTCCGGGTGGCGCAGCATGGCGGCCAGCGGCCGGCCCGCCGGCTCGTCGCCGAACAGGGCGCGGGCGGCGCGGTTGGCATGATGCACGGTCAGGCCGCGATCGAGCAGGATCAGCGGATCGGGCAGCAGGTCGAGTACGGCACGGTGGCCGCGCTGGGCCTCGGCCCGTTCGCGGATCTCCCGGCCCAGGCTGTCCTCCAGCCGGGCGATGACCGTCTCGAGATCGCCCTCGGCCGAGACCGCCGTAACCTCCGGCGCCACGACCGGCGACCGGGCCCACTGGCGAAGGCGGGCAACGGCCGCGAAGGCGGCCAGCACCACGCCGACACCGCCGGCGATCGCCGAGACCGGCCGCAGGTCGCCGGCCACGGCCAATAGCGCCAGCACGGCGATGCCGGGGATGGCGCAGGCGCCGACGGCGACGGCCAAGCTGTCGGCCCGAAGCTTGAACGCCACCCCGGCCGGCCCTTACCGCGCCATATAGGCAGTGAGCGCCGCCAGGTTGACGAGATCGGACACGGCCGTGCCCAAGGGCACGATCTGCACCGGCCGGGAGAGGCCGACCAGCAGCGGGCCGATCACCGTGGCGCCGCCCAGTTCCTTCATGATCTTGGCGGCCGTCAGCGAGGCGTCGAGCGACGGCATGATCAGGACATTGGCCGGTTCCGACAGGCGGCTGAACGGGTAGAGCGCCATCAACTGCCGGTTCAGCGCCGTGTCGATCATCATCTCGCCGTCGTATTCGAAGTCGGTCTCCAGGCCGTCCAGGATCGCGACGGCATTGCGCACCACCTGCGCCGAGGCACGGGGCCGGTTACCGAAGTTAGAATAGGACAGGAAGGCGACGCGCGGCTCCTGCCCCAAGCGCCGCACCACGTCCGCCGACTGGCGGGCGATGTCGGCCAGGTCCTGAGCCGTCGGCTGTTCCTCGACCGCGGTGTCGGCGATATAGACCGTCCGCCCCTTGGACAGCACCACCGACAGGCCGAACACCCGCCGGCCCTGGACCGGATCGATCACCCGGCGCACATCTTCCAGCACCGAGGCATAGGACCGGGTCAGGCCGGTCACCATGGCATCGGCGTCGCCGGTCGCCACCATGCAGGCGGCGAAGATGTTGCGGTCGTTGTTCACCAGCCGGCTGCAATCGCGGTGCAGCAGGCCGTGGCGCCGCTGGCGGCCGTAGAGCAGGTCAGTATAGCGGTTGTTATGGGTCGAGTTGCGGGCGTTGTGGATTTCCAGCCCCGCCTCGGCATCGAGGCCCATGGCATCGATGGTTTCGCGGATGCGCTCCTCGCGCCCCACCAGGACCGGCGTGCCATAGCCGGAATTGCGGAAGGCCAGGGCCGCGCGGATGGTCTTCTCCTCCTCGCCTTCGGCGAAGACGACGCGCTTGGGCACCGTACGCACCTCGTCGAAGACCCGCTGGAACAGGGCCACCGCCGGGTCGAGCCGGGCGGACAGCTCGTTGCGGTAGGTCTTCATGTCGACGATCGGCCGCCGCGCCACGCCCGAGTCCATCGCCGCCTTGGCCACGGCCGGCGGGATATGGCTGATCAGGCGCGGGTCGAAGGGCACCGGGATGATGTACTTGGGTCCATACTGCGGCCGGCTGCCGGCGTAAGCCGCGGCGACCTCGTCGGGCACATCCTCGCGGGCCAGCGCCGCGATCGCCTTGGCCGCGGCCAGCTTCATCTCGTCGTTGATGGTGCGGGCACGCACGTCGAGTGCGCCGCGGAAGATATAGGGGAAACCCAGGACGTTGTTCACCTGGTTGGGATAGTCGGAACGGCCCGTCGCCACGATGGCGTCGCCGCGCACCGCTTCCACTTCCTCGGGCGTGATTTCCGGATCCGGGTTGGCCATGGCGAAGATGATCGGATGGGGCGCCATGCTGGCGACCATCTCGCGCGTCATCGCGCCCTTCACCGACAGGCCTAGGAACACGTCGGCGCCCTTGACCGCCTCTTCCAGGCTGCGCAGGGGCGTGTCGACCGCATGGGCCGATTTCCACTGGTTCATGCCCTCGGTGCGGCCCTTGTAGATCACGCCCTTGCTGTCGCACAGGATCGCGTTCTCGCCCGGCAGGCCCAGGCGCTTGACCAGCTCGATGCAGGCGATCGAGGCGGCACCCGCGCCGTTGACCACGACGCGGATGTCCTTCAGCGACTTGCCGGTCAGGTCCAGGGCGTTGATCAGCCCGGCGGCGGCGATGATCGCGGTGCCGTGCTGGTCGTCATGGAACACCGGAATGTCCATCAGCTCGCGCAGGCGGCTTTCGATGATGAAGCACTCGGGCGCCTTGATATCCTCGAGGTTGATGCCGCCGAAGCTGGGGCCTAGGTAGCGCACCGCGCTGATGAATTCTTCCACGTCCTCGGTATCGACCTCGAGATCGATCGAATCGACGTCGGCGAAGCGCTTGAACAGGACCGCCTTGCCCTCCATCACCGGCTTGGAGGCGAGCGCGCCCAGGTTGCCCAGCCCCAGGATCGCCGTGCCGTTCGAGATCACGGCGACCAGGTTGCCCTTGGTGGTGTAATCATAGGCGGTCGAAGGGTCGGCGGCGATCGCGTGAACCGGGACGGCGACGCCGGGGGAATAGGCCAGGCTCAGGTCGCGCTGAGTTGCCATGGGCTTGGTGGCGATGATTTCGAGTTTGCCGGGGCGGCCCTGGGCATGAAACAGCAGGGCTTCTTCATCCGAAACAGCGGTACGCTTGGTGCTCATATTCCTGTCCGATCGACGCGGGGGTGGCCCGCCCTATCCTCTTCAATACTGGCGCGCCGCGCCGGAGGGCGGACTATCCTCGCCTTTCCGTTTATTGTCCAGTGACAGTTAAAATCTTTTCATTTAATTCTCGATACCCCTCAGTTCCGGCGCTGGAGCAGCCAGAACGCCCCGCCCGCCAGCAGGCCCCAGAAGGCCGCGCCGATGCCCCCGAACGACAGGCCCGAGGCCGTGACCAGGAAGGTGATCAGCACCGCCTCCCGTTCGGCCGGGTTGGCCAGGGCATTGCCCAGGGCGCCGGCGAAGGCGCCGATCAGGGCGAGGCCCGCCACCGCCTGGATCAGGATCGGCGGCGCCGCGGCGGCGACCGCCGCCGCCAGGGTCGCGACCATGCCGATGACGATATAGGCCAGCCCCGCCGCCACCGCCGCCAGCCAGCGCCGGCCGGGATCGGCGGCCGCATCCGGCCCCGCGCACATGGCCGCGGTGATGGCGGCAAGGTTGACCGCGAAGCCGCCGAAGGGGGCGGTGACCAGAGACATGGCCCCGGTCGAGACGAACAGCGGCCCCGGCTCGGGCCGGTAGCCGTTGGATTGCAGCACGGCGAGGCCCGGCACGTTCTGCGAGGCCATGGTGACCAGGAACAGGGGCAGGCCGATGCCGATGATCGCCTTCAGGTCGAACACCGGCGCGGTCAGCACCAGATGCGGCATCAGGTCGGCGCCGGCCGGCAGGTTGGCGGCGGCGCTGCCGTCGATCATGACCATGGCGATGGTCACGGCCAAGGCGACCGGCATGGCCCACAGCCGGTTGAGGCGAATCATCAAGGCCCAGGCCAGCACGATCGGCAGGGCCAGCAGGGGCAAGGCCCCCACCGCCTTGAACGGCGCCAGGCACAGGCTGAGCAGGACGCCGGCCAGCATGCCGCCGGCCAGCGAGGGCGGAATCGCGGCAACCAGGCGGCCGAAGGGCTTGGCCAGCCCGGCGATCACCACCAGCCCCCCGGCCACCAGGAAGGCGCCTACCGCGACGGCGAACCCGCCCTCGGGCGCAGCCGTCGAGGCCAGCAAGGCCGCCCCCGGGGTGGCCCAGGCGATGCTGATCGGCATGCGCTGCCACAGGCTGAGGATCACCCCCAGCAGGCCCATCCCCAGACACAGGGCCAGCAGGCCCGAGGCGGCCTCCAGCGGCGTCGCCCCCATGGCGCGCAGCCCTTCCAGCACCACGGTGAAGGAGGAGGCGAAGCCCACCACGGCCGCCATCAGGCCGGCGGTGACCGGGCGGACCCATTCCTTCGCCGCGCCGCCGATTTCCCCTGCCTGCGCCATCGTGGCCCCTTACGCAAACCTATCCAATCGCGCCAAAATAAGTAGATTGGATCCAATCGCCAATGCAAAACGCGCAACCATGACCCGTGCCACGCCCCTTGCCCAACTGATCGACGCCGCCCGGCCGCGCTTCCGCACCGCCTGCGCCTTCGTCGAAGCCACCCTGCGCGACGCCATCCTGACCGGCGCCCTGCCCGGCGGCACCCCCTGCGCCAGGAGGAGCTGGCGGCCGCCTTCGCGGTCAGCCGCATGCCGGTGCGCGAGGCCCTGCGGCAGTTGGAGGCCCAGGCCCTGGTCGACTTCGCCCCGCACAAGGGCGCGGTGGTGACCGACATCTCGGCCCAGGATGCGGCGGACAACTACGCCATCCGCGCCGCCCTGGAACCCGCCGCCCTGCGCCTGTCCCTGCCGGCCCTGAGCGCGGACGATTTCGCCCGGGCCGAGGGCCTGCTGGCCGAGATGGACACCGAACTGGACCTGCCCCGCCTGGGCGACCTCAACCGCCGTTTCCACCTGACGCTATACGCCAGGGCCGGCCGGCCGCGCCTGATCGCCCTGGTCGAACAGCACCTGGCAGCGGCCGACCGCTATCTGCGCTTCCACTTCGCCGCCCTGGGCCGCGAGCACATGGCCCAGGACGAACACACCGCCCTGCTCGCCGCCTGCCGCGCCGGCGACGGCGATGCCGCCGCCCGCATCCTCACCACCCACATCGAAACCGCCGCCGCCAACATGCAGGCCTTCTTCGCCCGGCGGTAGACAAGCCATGCGACCAGGTAGCAATATTTGCTACCAAAGGAGACAGGCTATGCCCGACATCCAGAAGATCAGCGTCGCCCTGACCGGCGAACAGGTCGCCGCCCTGAAGGCCGCGGTCGAGACCGGCGAATACGCCACCACCAGCGAAATCATCCGCGAGGCCCTGCGCGACTGGCAGTTCAAACGCGACCTGCGCCAGGAGGACATCAAGCGGCTGCGCGCCCTGTGGGACGAAGGCAAGGCAAGCGGGCCGGCCGGACCTCTCGATTTCGCTGAACTGCGCGCCGAGGCCAGGAAGCGCAATGCGTCTCGGACAAAGGCATTGCGTGGTTCGACAGGCTCACCATGAGGAAAATCTTACTGCCATAAAGACTCCCCTCATCCTGAGCCTGTCGAAGGACGCACGGCATTCGTGCCACGCAAATCCGACCCGTGACGCCGCCGCCCTCAGCCCTTAGAGTGCGGCGCCATGTCGGTTGAGCCCCTGAATATCGAATCGGAAAACCTCGAGAGCCCGGACCTGTCGGGCGCCTCGCCCATGATGGTGCAGTACCTGGCGATCAAGGCGGCGCACCCGGGCAGCCTGCTGTTCTACCGCATGGGCGATTTCTACGAATTGTTCTTCGAGGATGCGGAAGCCGCCTCGGCCGCGCTGGACATCACCTTGACCAAGCGCGGCAAGCATCTGGGCCAGGACATCGCCATGTGCGGCGTGCCCGTCCATGCCGCCGACGCCTATCTCTCGCGCCTGATCCGCAAGGGCTTCAAGGTCGCCATCGGCGAGCAGGTGGAAGACCCGGCGGAGGCCAAGAAGCGCGGCGGCAAGAGCGTCGTCAAGCGCGAGGTGGTGCGCATCGTCACGCCGGGTACCCTGACCGAGGAAACCCTGCTCGACGCCCGCGCCAACAATCTGCTGGCCGCGATCGGCGGGGCCGAGGGGCGCCTGGGCCTGGCCTGGGCCGACGTCTCGACCGGCCTGTTCGAGGTCACCGCAATCGAGGCCGAACAACTGGGCGCCGAGCTGGCACGCCTGGCGCCGGGCGAGATCCTGCTGTCGGACCGGCGCTTCGACGATCCCGCGATCAAGGCGCTGGACGGCGCCATCGACGACCGCATCACCCCGCTGCCGGCATCGCGCTTCGATTCGACCGCGGGCGAGCGCAGGCTGAAGGAGATCTTCGCCGTCGGTACCCTGGATGGTTACGGCGCCTTCTCGCGCGCCGAACTCTCGGCCCTGGGCGCCGTCATCGCCTATGTCGAGCTGACCCAGAAAGGCCGCCTCGCCCGCCTGCGCCCGCCCCGGCGGGTCGCGGCCGGTTCCACCATGGCGATCGACGCCGCGACCAGGCGCAGCCTGGAAATCACCCAAGGCCCGGACGGCGGGCGCAGCGGCAGCCTGCTCGCCGTGATCGACGAGACCGTGACCGGTGCCGGCGCCCGCCTGCTGCGCTTCCATCTCTCGGCGCCGTTGACCCAGGTGGCGGCGATCGAGCAGCGCCTGGACATGGTCGACCATCTGCTGCGCCAGGCCGATCTGCGCCGGTCGCTGCGCGCCGCCTTGCGTCGCCTGCCCGACCTGGAGCGCGCGCTGGCCCGCCTGGCACTGGGCCGCGGCGGCCCGCGCGATCTGGCCGCCATCGGCGCGGGGCTGGGCCTGCTGCCCGAGGTCGCCCGCCTGTTTAGCGCGGCCGACCTCAACCCGCCGCCCGCCGGCCTGATCGCCGCCCTGAACCGGTTCGGCGACCATGGCGAACTGGCCGCCATGCTGGCTGCCGCCATCGTGGCCGAGCCGCCGGCCCTGGCCCGTGACGGCGGCTTCATCGCCGCCGGCCACTACCCCGCCCTGGACGAGGAACGCCGCCTGCGCGACGAGGGCCGCCGCCTGGTCGCCGCCCTCGAGGCGCGCCTGAAGGGCGATACCGGCATCGGCGCCCTGAAGGTCCGCCACAATAACGTGCTGGGTTACCACATCGAGGTGACCCCGCTCCATGCCGACAAGCTCGGCGCCGACAGCCGCTTCATCCATCGCCAGACGCTGGGCAGCGCGGTGCGCTTCACCACGGTGGAACTGAGCGAGTTGGCGGACCGCATCGCGCGGGCCGGCGACAAGGCGATCGCCATGGAGGTCGAGCTGTTCGACGGCCTGGTGGCCCGGGTCCTGGCCGCCGCCGGCACGATTGCCGACGCCGCCTTGGGGCTGGCCGAAATCGATGTCGCCGCCGCCCTCGCCGAACTGGCCGAGAAGCGCCGCTACACCAGGCCCCGGGTCGAAGACAGCACCGCCTTTTCGATCGAGGCCGGCCGCCACCCGGTGGTCGAGGCCGGTTTCGGGGCCGGGCGCGAGGGCGATTTCGTCGCCAACGACTGCGACCTTGGCCCCGGCAACCGGCTGTGGCTGCTGACCGGCCCCAACATGGCCGGCAAGTCCACCTTCCTGCGCCAGAACGCGCTGATCGCGGTGATGGCGCAGATGGGCAGCTTCGTGCCCGCCGCCAGCGCCCGGATCGGCGTGGTCGACCGCCTGTTCAGCCGGGTGGGCGCGGCCGACGACCTGGCCCGCGGCCGCTCCACCTTCATGGTCGAAATGGTCGAGGCGGCGGCGATCCTCAACCAGGCGACCCCGCGCAGCCTGGTCATCCTGGACGAGCTGGGCCGCGGCACCGCGACCTATGACGGCCTCTCCATCGCCTGGGCCGCAATCGAGCAGTTGCACGATGTCAACCGGAGCCGCGCCCTCTTCGCCACCCATTATCACGAGCTGACCATCCTGGCCGAAAGACTCGCCGAGGTCGCCGCGCACACGGTCAAGGTGCGGGAATGGAAGGGCGACGTGGTCTTCCTGCACGAGGTGGTGCGCGGCACCGCCGACCGTTCCTACGGCATCCAGGTCGCCAGGCTGGCCGGCCTGCCGCCGGCCGTCATCGCCAGGGCCGAGGATGTCCTGCACCGCCTGGAATCGGGGGCGGCGGCGCCCGGCGGCGGAAGGCCCGACATGGCCGCCCTGGCCGACGACCTGCCCCTGTTCGCCGCCCTGGCGGCACGGCCCCGGCCCGTGCAAGCAGCACCCGCCGATCCCGCCGCCGCGGCCACGCTCGACGCGGTCAAGACCCTTGATCCCGACGCCATGACCCCGCGCGAGGCGCTGGACGCGCTTTACCGCCTGAAGGCCCTGGGCCACACGGATCGTTAACCCTGTCCTGCCACCCTGCCCAGGATTGCAGGAGGCTTTCATGGGTATCGCCCAGGTGGTCGGCGCCTTTCCCCGCCGTCCCTTCACCCTTTCCCCTATTACGAGCGGCGGCGCATTGCTGTTGCCTTGGTGGTCATGCTGCCGCTGTGCCTGTTCGCTATCTACCTGGTGACCGGTGGCGGGCTGGGCAGGATCATGGCGGACCTGGAGATCGCGCAGGCGCCGGTGACGGTCGTCCCAACCCGACCGCCAGTGGGCGAGTGCCGCACCATCTTCGTGGTCTCGGGCTGCTGGATGTCGGTCGCCTACGAGGTCGACGGCGTGCCCTATG